>NZ_OU963893.1:952588-1270118 GCF_918797525.1 unidentified bacterial endosymbiont
TGAAAGCCCTCTCCCCTGGCCCCATGGATGAGCAGATTTCCGCTCAGGCGATCGCTGCCTGGCAGGCGCTGCTCGACCAGGGCGTTACGCCGCAGATGCAGCAGGCGAAACAGACATCACTGGATGGCTATCGCCAGCAGGCCAATAACGTTACCCCGCCGTTGAGCCGCGCGTTCGGCGCAGCGACGGAAAACTTTAACAATGCCGCGGCGAAAGCACTCGACAGTACCCGTGTAGTGGTCGATGGCCTGACCAGAATGACCCGGACGGTGATCATCGCCGCCACCATCATTGGCCTGCTGATCCTGCTTTTCACCGACCGTTATCTGGTGGCGATGCTGGTGAAACCTCTGGATCGCATCCGCCTGCAGTTCCGCCAGATTGCGCAGGGCGATCTCAGCCAGCCGATTGAGCCCTTGGGCCGCAACTGCGTAGGCCAGCTGGTTCCTCTGCTGAGCGCCATGCAGGATAGCCTGCGCGAAGCGGTCAGTACCATCCGCTCCGGCAGCGAAAATATCTGGCGCGGGGCAACGGAAATTTCCAGCGGGAATAACGATCTCTCGTCACGTACCGAAGAGCAGGCCGCCGCGCTGGAAGAGACTGCCGCCAGCATGGAACAGTTGACCGCTACGGTGAAGCTGAATGCTGAAAGTGCGCGTCAGGCCAGCCATCTGGCGGATGTAGCCTCGACAACGGCCAGCCGCAGCGCTTCGCTGGTGGACGAGGTGGTCACCACCATGAGCGGTATTTCCGACAGCTCGAAGAAAATTGCTGAAATCACGAACGTGATCAACAGTATCGCCTTTCAGACCAACATTCTGGCACTCAATGCGGCGGTAGAAGCGGCGCGTGCGGGTGAGCAGGGCCGGGGCTTTGCCGTGGTGGCGGGCGAAGTGAGGAATCTGGCGAGCCGCAGCGCCAACGCGGCAAAAGAGATCGAAGGGCTGATTGCCGATTCAGTTTCTCGCGTCGATCAGGGGGCGAAACGGGTGAATGATACCGGCACCACCATGGAAGCCATTCTGCGTGCCGTCACGCAAGTGACGACGATCATGAAGCAGATCGCGTCTGCATCGGAGGAGCAAAGCAAAGGCATTTCGCAGGTCGGCGTAGCTATCAGCCAGATGGACGGCGTCACTCAGCAGAACGCCTCGCTGGTTGAGCAGGTCTCCGCCGCGGCTTCTGCGCTGGAACGCCAGACGGAAGAGCTCCAGCGTTCGGTGCAAAAATTCCGTCTCTCGGCGCACGAACCGCTTAATGCGGTTGCCGCTGCGCCAGCCAGTGCCGTAAACACCCCGGACGACTGGGTTTCGTTCTAAATCATACCTCTGACAGGCCGCCCCGTGCGGCCTCGCGTCTGGAAAGGGGAGCGTCGGTGATCATCTGCGTCACCTGTGATATCTGGCCAATCATCACTTCGCTGGAACGCTGAAATTTACTTTTATCGATCAGCAGCAGGGACTGGTCGGCGCGACGCAACAACTGCGCCTTAAAAGCGGCGTTATGCTCGACCGGATCCCACATGATGCCCTGCTCATCAACGCCCTCGCAGGAGAAGATAAACAGGTCGATTTCCAGCGATCTCAGCAGGGTGACCAGCGTCGGGTTCACATAGCAGCGATACTTACGCTCCAGCATGCCACCCGAACAGATAAGCGTAATGCGCTCACGCTTTGCCATCTCATGACAGATGGGCAGGCTGTTGGTAAAAACGGTGAGTTTTATGTCCGGCAACTGGCGCGCCAGATGAAAACAGGTGGAGCTGGCGTCCAGCGCAAGCGTCATGCCTTCGCTAACCCAGTCCAGGGCGAGGCGGGCGATATCGGCTTTATCGGCATAATGGCTTTTTAAGCGTGTGCCAAAGGGTTCGCCGCCGTCGCGGCTGTCCGGGTGGATCAGCCGTGCGCGCCCGTGCTGGCGCAGGATCTTACCCTGCTGCTGAAGGGCATTCAGATCGCGGCGGATCGTCTCTTTGCTCACCGCAAGCGTTTCTGCCAGCGCGTCGGTGGTCAGCCAGTCGCAGCCGCTCAGCAGCGCAATGATGCGCTGCTGCCGGTTATGCTTTTGCAGAATCTGGCTCTGCTGTTTTAGCATCAGTTCTGACATGCCGCGATCCTTCGGGAAATAAGCGTGATCTTCGCCAGCTTAGGACGCCTGACGCTTATCTTCCGTATTGGTCTCGAAATCGCTCGCCGCATGACGCTCGTGAAGCTGCTCGTTTAGCTCGCCGTTGGTGCGGTTCACAATGCGCCCGCGCTGTACGGCAGGACGGTTTGCGACATCTTTCGCCCAGCGCTGCACGTGGGTGTACTTTTGCGCATCCAGGAACTCGGCGGCGTTATAAACATGACCAAGCGCCACGCTGCCAAACCACGGCCAGATCGCCATATCGGCGATGGTGTACTCTTCCCCCGCCACGTAACGACCGCGCGCAAGCTGTTTATCCAGCACGTCGAACAGGCGTTTGGCTTCCATAGTGAAGCGATCAATTGCGTACTCAATTTTTACCGGAGCATAATTATAGAAGTGACCGAACCCGCCGCCGAGGAACGGTGCAGCCCCTTGCAGCCAGAACAGCCAGTTCAGGGTTTCAGTCCGGCCATCCGGATCTTGTGGCAGGAAGTGACCAAACTTCTCCGCCAGATAGAGCAGGATACTGCCGGATTCAAAGACCCGCGTTGGCGGGGTGGTGGAGTGGTCACGAAGCGCCGGTATTTTCGAGTTCGGGTTTACGTCCACAAAACCGCTTGAGAACTGATCTCCTTCACCGATGCGAATTAACCATGCGTCGTATTCTGCCTCCGTGACGCCCAGAGCCAGCAACTCTTCCAGCATGATAGTTACTTTCTGACCGTTCGGCGTGCCGAGGGAGTAAAGCTGCAGCGGATGAGATCCGACGGGGAGATCTTTCTCATGGGTCGCACCGGAAATTGGGCGGTTAATATTGGCGAACGCGCCGCCACCGCCGTTCTTTTTCCATTCCCATACTTTTGGTGGCTGATACGTGTTATCTGACATGTTGGTCTGCCTTTTCCAGTGAGGTGTTGAGGCAGTTTAGCAGGAGATTTGTGAACCGTTGCAGGTGTATGATAAATCTACCTCTGTCAGGTTAATCGCAACGTGCAGACGACAACTCCTCAAAAAATTGCCGCCTGCCGCTTTAGGTTGGATACATGCATACAGGAAAGTTAAGCACTGACGCTCCATTCGGGACGTTATTAGGCTATGCGCCGGGTGGCGTGGCAATTTACTCTTCAAACTACGGCAGTCTGGACCCGCGTAACTACCCGGAAGACGCGGCGTTCCGCAGCTATATCAGCAACGAATACATGGGCCACAAGTGGCAGTGTGTTGAATTTGCCCGCCGTTTCTTATTTCTCAATTACGGTTATGTCTTTACCGACGTCGGTATGGCGTGGGAGATTTTCTCTCTGCGCTTTTTACGTGAGGTAGTGAACGATAACATTCTGCCGCTACAGGCCTTTGCCAACGGTTCGACACGCGCGCCGCAAACGGGCGCGTTGTTAGTCTGGCAAAAAGGGGGGGAGTTTCATGACACCGGCCATGTGGCGATTATCATCCAGCTGTTGGGCGATAAAGTGCGTATTGCGGAGCAAAACGTCATTCACTCTCCGCTGCCGTTGGGGCAACAGTGGACGCGTGAGCTGCGCCTTAGCATCGGGAACGGTTGTTACCGGATCCACGATACGTTTAATGACACAGAAATTCTCGGCTGGATGATCCAGACGGACGAGGCTGAGCACTCTGTTCCACAACCGCAAATCGACGGCGAGTTGCTGAAAATCAGCGGTGCGCGCCTGAAGAACACCCGTCAGTACGACGGCAAATGGCTTAATGAAGATGATGCACTGCAGCAGGCCTATGTGCGCGCGAATGGCCACGTTATTAATCAAGATCCTTGCCAGTACTTCACCATCACCGAAAGTGCTGAGCAGGAGTTAATTAAAGCGACCAACGAACTGCACCTGATGTATCTGCACGCCACCGACAAGGTGCTGAAGGACGATAACCTACTGGCGCTTTTCGACATCCCGAAAATTCTCTGGCCGCGCCTGCGTCTCTCATGGCAATCGCGTCGCCATCATATGATCACCGGTCGTATGGATTTCTGTATGGATGAGCGCGGCATCAAGGTGTATGAATACAACGCCGACTCGGCGTCCTGCCACACCGAGGGCGGGCTGATCCTCGAAGAGTGGGTCAAAAAAGGTTATCGCGGCGCGGGCCATAACCCGGCTGAGGGCTTACTGGAAGAACTTACCGGTGCATGGAAACACAGCCACGCGCGTCCTTTCGTTCACATCATGCAGGACAATGATGTAGAAGAAGATTATCACGCGCTGTTTATTCAGCGTTCGCTGATGCAGGCGGGTTTTGATACCCGGATCCTGCACGGGCTGGGTGGGCTAAGTTGGGACAGTGCCGGACAGCTGATAGACGACGAAGGCCGGCACGTTAACTGCGTATGGAAGACCTGGGCGTGGGAAACGGCGATTGAGCAGATCCGTGAGGTGAGCGAAACCGAATATGCTGCCGTGCCGATCCGCACCGGACATCCTGAAGGCGAAGTGCGCCTGATTGATGTTTTGCTCCGCCCGGAAGTGCTGGTTTTCGAACCGCTGTGGACGGTGATCCCGGGTAATAAGGCAATCCTGCCGGTGCTATGGCAGCTCTTCCCGAACCATCGTTATCTTCTCGATACCGATTTTGAGGTCAACGATCTGCTGAAGCAGACCGGTTACGCCGTTAAACCGATCGCCGGGCGCTGCGGCAGCAATATCGATCTGATCGGCGCCGGGGACGAACTGCTGGATCAATCCAGCGGCACGTTTAGTGACCGTAAAAATATTTATCAGCAGCTATGGTGCCTGCCGAATGTCGACGGCAAGTACATTCAGGTCTGTACCTTCACGGTGGGTGGCAACTACGGCGGGGCATGTCTGCGCGGAGATGACTCGCTGGTGGTGAAGAAGGAGAGTGATATTGAGCCGTTGATTGTGTTGAAAGATTAGGTATTTATGGTGGCCCTGACTATGTCCGGGCCACTCTTTACCGTATTATTTTTTAATAAGATGCTCCTCAAGTATGGAATTAATATTTGAAGGAAGACTTGTTTTTAACAGTGTAAAATTAGCCGCATCCCTGTCGATAAATACTCTGAAAATATAATTAATCGTCTGGTATTGGTTTAATTTATGCCCGCATTCTTCAAGGTTTTTTGCATCGTAGCTATTATTGAGGTTTTTTACCAAAAGTTTAACTTCAGTTTTATTTATGTCCTTAAATGCAACGTCAGTTTGAATGTCGATAGCAAATTCATTTTCTTTTATAAATTTATTTATCAAGTCGGTTAGATGTTTTTTTATTTTTTGAATGGTTTCTTTAGATGCTGTGTCCGTTATAGTTACGTTGCTCGCATAATATTTTTTTTCATAGACTTTAGACCATGGGCGTCGTTTAATAATGTCATCGAGTATTTTTTCATTGCTGGACGTTGTATTTGTTTTTTCGATCCATTGACCAAGTTTTTCATTAAGAAAATGATCGTCACTACAATCAAGATAAAAGTCTGACAGTAAATGTTCAGCATTCTGATTAGATGCTTTTTGATTTTTTAAATCATCAATAATGAGATTGGGCTGGGATCCTGACTGCATGTTGTTACAAATAATATTAAGCATGGATGAAATCGAGCGATTGGTTTTATGGAAATATATTTGAGAGAAAAGACTTGATCTAGCACCAATAAATTCGACAACGCAATCAATACCACTTTCTTTATAGGCGAGAAAAAGTTTAGCTTCAGATTCCACAGGTACTATAGACATAAACAGCCTATTGTAATCATAAATTCCACTTTTTACACCCGAAAAATAGCTGTCTCTTAGCAAGTAATCCATTCGGTCGGCATCTATGGGACATGATGATATGATTGACGTTAATAACGGCAATATATCAACTTCATGTCCCTGAATCTGACATGTTATTTTTTGATCAGAGTATTTCTTCTCAATTATCTTTAGTACGTTGTCTGGGTCTATATCAACAATAATATCGTTACGTATGTCTGAAAGGATAATAGAGGCGAATATCAATGAGATGTGTTCATGTTCGACTGGGTCGTTATCATTACTTATAAGGTCGAAAACTTCGCTGTATTTATTCCCAAAAAATTCTCTAAGCTCTTTTTTTGTTGGCATAAAACTTTCAAATTGATGCGACATAGGGCCATGACCAACATCATGAAGAAGTGCTGCTAGCCTCAATTCCTGAATGTTCTGGGGTGGGATTTCACTTATATTGCAAAATACATGACCATCTTGGTATTTATTATGATATCTAATGGCATTTAATCTAAGATTTTCAATTATCTCATATGATAAGTGAAGGACTCCTAATGAATGTTCAAAACGGCTATGTACAGCAGAAGGAAAAATTTTATAGAGAAATGAGTTTTGTTTGATATTTCTTAATCTTTGAAATAAAGGGTGATCGATAACTGCCATTTCTAGATTAGTGACTCTTATAATTCCATGTATAGGATCAAGTATTTTTCGGGTTAAATTTTTCTCGAAATCCATAAGTGGCTCCGTAAATAATGTATGCATGAAATGGGGAAGGGAATACTGATAATGTATAATTACCCGATTTATATACTACTAATATAGCAAACTTTATATTTAGCAAGTTTAAAAGACAATTATGTGAAGTGGGTCAAAATTTATTATCTTCAACCACTTAAATATATTATGTTTTTACATCTTGTTTCCAGGTGGCCTTCGCAGATGATGTGGTCACAAATGTGAAAGTGGGAGATGAACAGGTGTCCCAAACGGGTGAAGTAAACTGCTGTGCGCTTATGATGGCAGTCATTACACCGATATTAGCGATATCGATGAGTTATTTGCGCACTAAATCCACTGGTTCGCTTACAGTGTCAGGGTAGATGAGGTGTATGCCCTTGCGCTTCTTTCGTTTTGCCATCCGATTGATCTTTAACTTGTAGACTTTCAGTTACATCTCGTGGGAGAGCATTGTTTTGAAGTCAATGCTCTTTGATTAAAAGGAGATAGTAATAGGTTCAACGGGGCCTTTTGCGGCCCCGTTGAACCAGAAACGGCTAGAACATCTTGCGTAAACGCAGGCTAAAGGTATGCGTCTGGTAGCGCGCGCCCGCCTGAAGATCATAGCGAGCATCCAGGTTCAGCGTATTTTCGCTGTAGAGCGTACTACCAACGGTAACGCTAGCCATATCCTCTACCGGCGCGGCGCCTCGGGAGATAAAACCGGTTTCACCCACCGTATCTGCGGCGTAAGTCGCATGGCTGCTGGCCTGACGATTATCGTACTGGTGCAGCCAGGTCACCTGAGCAAACGGCGTCAGGTTACCCAGTCCCGTAGAGAACGTTTTCTCAATGCGGGTACCGATTTCGCTGACAACCGACTGCGTGTGACTGCTGCTAACGTCGAGTGCCATACCGCTACCACCCGTTTCTTTATAGCCATCCACATGTTGGTAGCCGTAAGTCAGGCCGGCATGCGGCGTAAGTATCACGTTAGCCGGCAGTCTGAGCGGGTAACCTAACTCACTCTGCAGGGTGATGGACTGACCGTTGAATTTACCGTTAGCCGAGCCGGAGAAACCGGTAAAGTCAGCCCGACGCACGGCGCTGTAGCTCTGACGGTTGAGGCCAGCGGACAGGTTCAGATACCCGGGATTGCCCGCGTATCCCGCGTAGCCAATCACACCATAGTTATCCGCAGTTGAGGTGTTGCCGCTGAGGTTATCTTTGCCACGCACGGAGGTGTTGCTATAGTTCAGCGCGGCGCCCATTCGCCAGTCATCAGCCAGGGCGCGATCGGCCCCGAGGATCAACCCGCCAAATTTAGCCGTGTAACCACTTACCTCTGCAGTGCTGTCCTGGTGGGCATAATCGCCAAACGGCTGGCCCCAGACTATCCAGTTGCTTTCGTAATCATCACCGGTTGCAACCCCACTTGCGCCAGCGCTGCTCGGGTTACGTACTGCATCAATATGAGCGCCAACTACCGCCTGCGCCGTTGACGTTGCGATTGCCGCAGCCAAACGGGTGTTGAGGTTTTGCGCAGCCGACAGACGCTCGCCAACACGGTTTGCTTCCCGCTCCCCTTTAATCGCCAGAGAGGCGTTATAAAGCTCAAGCAACTGCGGTGAAGCGATCCCTGTGTAATTTGCGAGGCCACCCAGAGCCGCTTTCGCCCCTGGCATCGTTGCAAGTACCGGTCGGGTCGGTTCCGGCGTGACCACCGGCGGTGTGACAACAGGTTCAGTCCCTAACGTTATGACCAGCGTTTTACTGACGCCGTCATCGTACACCGACCCTTTAACCGCCCCGGCATAACCAACGGCTTTATAATTTAGTTGCTCTGCGTTGAACTGAGAGTTCGCCCCTGCGGCGCTAACGACCACGTAGCGCTGCCCATCGGCAAAATTGTAGGTACTACCGGTGCGCAGCAGATTTACATGTGATCCGGCATCGATCGTCGCATTGCCGCTCACGTTCAGCCGCCCATAGCCGAAATCGCGCTGTGTGCTGCCATCCGCCGCGACCAGGTCTGAAATGCCAGAGATAAGGGTCGCTGCTGCATTCTGGTGATAATCGCCGGAGATGCTGATGTTATTGTTGACCTGCAGGGTCGCGGCATCGTTGAGCACGCGTCCACTTACTGCACTGATATTATCGTTGAGCACCAACGCACCGGAACCCAATATCACATCTGAACGAGTGATGGTGATATTACCGATACCCGTTAACCCGGTTAAAGTACCAGCAGCGGCCGTGCCACCGTTAATGATTAACGGCATTGAACTCGTGGAGTAAATATCACCAGATACCATGCCGCTATTGGTCAGCGTGATGCTGGAGCTGGCGTTAGTATCGTTGTGGATATAAAGCGCATAAGTACCGCCGGTTAAAGTGCCCTTGTTGACAATGGTGGTGGCTGGGTTGAGGTTGCTATAGCTTGAGAGGTAAATACCGGCGTAATTAGCGGAAATCGTCCCGTTGTTAATGATGTCGACGACACGCTCGTTGCTGGAACTATTCGAAGAGATCCCGTAATCATTGGCCGTGAGACTTCCGTTGTTTTCAAGGGCGTCAATATTGCCATAGTTAGTAATGCCCCAGGCACCCCCCTTAATTTCATTGTCATTAATAAGGCTATGGACAGTTCCCCGGTAAATAACTGCCCCATTAGTAAAGAATTCAGCGAGCCATTACTGATTGTCCCTGTATTATGCAGTTTATCTATAGTGCCGCTATTAAAAATTGCACCGTTTTGGTCCGGTATCAGTATGAAATTATTATTGTTTTTTTCCATGGTGAGCCGCCACATAGTTGCGATAGTGTGAAGTTGCAGATGCAATATTTTCGGATTGGTCCGATATTGTTGGGGCGAAGAATATACAGTTTGTTGCAGAAGACAATAAGCTCTGTTTAATTATTTTAGAATAAAGCAAAGCCCTGTATTTTATGGTGATTTTAATTTTACTTAAGGCTCATTGATGTTATGCAAATAAAGCCCCGGGTAGTCTTCAGTGGCGTATTGATTCATTTATCTTTTTTATTTGCAGGCTGTGTTTCGGTAGTTTATCGTGGCGAAGCAAAGCGGATTGCCCGCGCATCTGGTCTGAACAGTGAATATATTGCGGTGAATTCTTTCCCGTTAGCCACATGGAGCCGTTTTATTGCACCTGTTACATCCATTCGTGTGTATATCGAAGGTGATGGTTTCGCCTGGAGAAGCCGCCAACATCCCTCTGACGATCCTACGCCGCACCAGCCAACAGGGCTGCGTCTTACCGCTGCCGACCCGCAGGCAAACGTGCTGTACCTTGCCCGTCCCTGCCAGTTTATAGCCACGCCGTTCCCTGGCGTTTGTGAGGAGAAATAGTGGACCAGTGACCGTTTTGCACCTCCCGTAATTGACGCTATGAATGAGGGCGTAAACCTAATTACCAGACGTTATCCGGGCGTAAAACTCGATGTAGTGGGCTATTCGGGCGGGGGAAATATTGCAGCGCTGCTTGCCTCTCACCGCACGGATGTGCAGTCATTACGCACCGTTGCCGGTAACCTTGACGTTGACTGGGTCAACCGGCTGCACGATGTGACGCCAATGCCGAATGCGCTTAGCGCCATACACAGTGCCAGGCAGTTGCACAAACTACCCCAGCTTCATTTCAGCGGAGGAGCTGATGAAATAGTGCCTGCTGGTGTCGCCAGGCGTTTTAAGCAGGCCGTTGGGGGACGTTGTGTGCGGGTGAAGGTGGTAGAGGGAATGGCACACGGTTCCGACTGGGGGGCCATTTGGCCGCAATTATTACGTGAGGAAATGCCAGGATGCCAATGATGATAGCAGTCTAAATTAAATTCTCCGCGCAGTTAAATCCCTCGCGGAAAAGCAATACTGTTTCGCGTTGAATACATACTGGAATATTTGAATTGTCACTATTGCATCTCACATCAGCAAGACCGTCAAAAGAGTCTGTAGATATCGTTAATCTGTTCTTTTTCATATTGGTGTGTGTGCAACTACATGATCAATAAGTTTTTTGTATATTTATTGCATTTTTTATAGTTCCTTTGAATGTATCTGATTGCTGGTTATACGGGAACCACTAAATTTATTCAGATATTGATAACCTGATCACTATTACAGCATTAAAAAAAGTTTATTTTTGGATTGTCGTTTCATCTGGTATAGGATTTTCTTATTTCTGATTATAAGAGGAGGTTGCCTTATTTAAAGGGCGGATTGCTGTCTGTTTTAATAATGCTTATTTTAATCTGATCATTTGTCAATAAAGGAAACGAAAATGGATACGGAAGACAAAAGCATTGTCAATGCAAGTAATATGTTTATTTATGTGCATGCGTTAATTGATACTGATCGTATTAGAAAAAAATATCCGGTACTCAGTCAGGATAAAAATAATCCAACCTGGATTAATGATACAAGTTTGATCCAATTGACTGTATCAGATTGTCGTGAAGTTATTTCAGGGCAAGGGACTGCGAATCTGAAATTTAAAGCTAATGTTAACGACATAGTTTCATTTACGGGAATGTCTGTATACGCCAACTCAGATGATGCTGCAATTGTATATAAAATAGAACATGTTAGAGGTGATCGGGTATTTAATCCGTTTCGGCAAAATATCTTTATCCGAAAGGAGGCCGTTATTCCTGATGTGAATTCCGCTGACGGTTTACCCGCGAAATATAAGGAAATGACATTTAGTCAATTTAGCTCCTCTATTTCTAAATCTGGTTCGGAAGATTTCACTATTAATTTTGCTCTCTATAAGCTTGATGGCTTAGGACAACGGCAGATATTGGTTGGTTATGGCCGTCTTGATCCAACTATCGTTGTCAATTAATGAATGGAGACAATGCCTTCGGGCGGTAACCTTGCTTAATCTTTGAAACAGGCATCGCAATAGCGATAAAGGTACACTTCAACCATAGATCGTCAGCGTCACACACCTCATTTTTCCAGGTACATGTGCGTTGACTTTCCTCGCTCAGCCCAGTCACTTAATAAAGTAAGTGGCTGGGCATTCGTGTCTGTGGCAGGCCACCATGTTTATCGTTGTCTCCGGGTAAACTGAGCATGAAGGTAGCTACTGCAAAACCAAAAATTTGTTGACTCAGAGAGCGAACTCCCCCGCCTAAGCGAGGATTATAAATAAGTGCTGCCCGGAGTCGGAAACAATCAATTACTTACTAATTTGATTTCTATTGAAATTTCTTCTGCTACTTTCGGATCTTGATTAAATAAATACTCGATTCCAGATACTGAACCCATCGACATGTTTTCACGTGACGTTACGAATAAAATTGTGTAGTACAGGATCAGAAAAAAACTGCTGTGCGTCTCTTTGGTAGTCAGGCTTTTCCTGTAACTCATTATGAATAGATTCCAGTATTTCACAGGTAACTGTATCGCTCCTTTCCAGATCAAAAGTAATTACTGCATCGGTAAGTAATGAATCGCCACGGATAATCTAGACACTTCCGAGCCGTTGATAATATTGATTTTCGTATTCAGTAAGCTTGTTCATGGAGTGCGCACCAGCAAACATGAAAACGGACTCTGCGGTAATTTCTTTTATCTGCTCCGGCAGGCATTTCAGGGGCGGGGTGATGTTGGGCCACAACCGGGGCCATGACGATCCCCCTGCTGTACCGCGTGGCGCATGATTTTGGTCAGATACTGGCGCACCCGCCCGGCAACGTCCATTGCGCCAATATCAGGAAAGACGTAGCGCTTCAGGCAGGTCATGATCTTGTCGGCGTGGTCTTCTAATCATAACTTAAGGCAACTGGTGTGCCACGCGGTGGCGATAAATTTAAACGTGCGAGATTCATCTATCGCAGCTTTTTCCGCCTTGCGGGGCAGGGAAGGGCAAACACCCGATACCAGCAACTTACGCGCTGCATCGCGCTTTTCGCGGGCTTCCGCCAGCGTAACCTGTGGGTAGGGGCCAAAGGCCAGACGATTTTCCTTACCTTCAAAACGGTAGCGGAAATACCATAGCTTAGAGCCGCTGGCGGATATCGTCAGGTACAGGCCTTGTGAGTCGGTGAGCTTGTAGAATTTTGCTGTCATATGAGGGTCTCTTCATTCATCGAACTGAATGACCCGCAATCTGACCCCAAATTTTCCGGATACCTGGAGATAAATAGATACGTGTCTGGAAAGGTTTTTAGGCTAACCTGTTGAATTTAATACACGATGGGATTCTTAAAGAAGCATAAAAACAGAAAAGTGGTGCCGGACTCGGAATCATATCCACGATTAACATGCTGTTTGTTATTGGTTTTGTTGGTGTTTCTCGCAAACAGCGCCCCCACTAAAGCCCCCACAAGAAATCACTATATTTGTGTGATGGTTATCACGAAAAATCATTCTTTTGCGAGTGGGGCTTCGTTATATGTGGAGTCAGGTCCACACATAACGGTATGAGGTCCACATATAGTGGATAGAACTCCACACATAACGGTTCTAAACAATCCATACTGCATTACGCAATCAAAGCCCCGTCTCCCTTCGAATTGAACATCTTTCAAACTTACATTTGATATGTTTGAACAAAGGTTTTGAGATAATCAGAAACGATATTATTTCTAATATATAGATTATATTAGTATTTTTGCTATACTTTTGAGATACCGTCATGCACCAGTTGAGATAACTAAACATCATGGCTCAATTTAATCACTTTGAACTCTCGCTTCTGAACCCCAGCTTTGACTCCCCTTTGGTCGATGCGCTGACGGAGCTGGAGTTACTCCGGCACCTGCGGCTGGAAACCGATGTTCACCCTATCCTGTTTGCGCAGTTGAAGGCCGTTTTCCACATGCTTGAGAGTCTTGGCTCTGCAAGGATTGAGGGAAACCACACCACGCTTGCCGACTATGTTGAAAGTAAGGTTGAAGGAACGCAGAGTTCGACGGACCAGCTTAAAGAAATCAACAATATTGAAGCTGCGATGGAGTACATAGACGAATACCTGAACGATGGCGATGCGATAACGGAGTATTTTATCCGCGAGTTGCATAGTCTGGCAGTAGTCGGCTTGCAACAGGAAGGCGACAGAACGCCCGGCGCATATCGGCAACATAACGTCAGCATTGCTCAGTCTGACCATTTGCCGCCGGACCACATCCGCGTTGCTGATTATATGGCGGAACTGACTGCCTTCATTAACCGTGCCGATAAGCCAAAGTACGATCTGATGAAGATTGCACTGGTGCATCACCGCTTTGGCTGGATACATCCCTTTGGCAATGGTAATGGCAGAACGGTCAGACTGCTGACCTATGCGTTGCTTATCAAATATGGTTTTAATGTTCAGACTGGCGGGAGGGTTCTCAATCCGACAGCGGTATTCTGTAACGATCGTGAACGCTATTACGCCATGCTTTCTTTAGCCGATAAGGGAACAGAGCAGGGGCTGGAAAAATGGTGTTTATATGTGCTTTCGGGGATCTCCTCTGAGCTGAAGAAAGTTGATCAACTGACAAACCACGCTTTTCTGAGTGAAAAAATCCTGCATCCGGCTATCGATTTTTCATCGGAGAGAGGATTGATAAACCCGCTGGAATCGAAGGTTCTGAAACGTGCCGTCGAACTGGGAACGATAAAAGCGGGCGATCTCCGCGCCGTTTTGCCAGACCTGAAACCGACGCAGGTGACTTATCAGCTTGGTAAGTTGATTGAGCGGGGACTGCTCCAGCCAGTAGAAGAAGGGGCTCGTACCTATACGGCGAAATTTTCTAACTCGTATCTGATACGTGGGGTGATTAAGGTACTGCGGGAAGAAGGGTTTATTCCTGATTTGTAAGCTTAGAGGTGGTTAATTTTACGGCAGCCAATGATAATGGCATTATCGTCATATATTCTTGTTAGATGAATTAGGAATATCTGAATAGTTATTCGGCCAGATAGATGGCGATGGACAATGTTGAAGTCATTCTCTTCAAAGAAATGTCGGGAGACTATAATTTAAATTGTGTATCTGCCTGTTTTTGATATGTTCACTTCAACAACGAAACAGGTAAATTATGGGCGAAAAGAAACTCAAAGCGCTGGCGGCTGAACTGGCTAAGGGCATTAAAACTGAAGCTGATCTTAACCAGTTTTCTCGTATGCTGACGAAGCTAACCGTCGAAACAGCGTTAAATGCTGAGCTGACTGACCATCTCGGGCATGAGAAAAATGTCCCTAAATCCGGCTCGAACACCCGCAATGGCTACACATCAAAAACTCTGCTTTGCGATGACGGCGAGATCGAACTGAACACGCCGCGTGACCGTGAAAACACCTTCGAACCTCAGCTGATTAAGAAGCACCAGACGCGTATTACGCAGATGGACAGCCAGATTTTGTCCCTGTACGCCAAAGGCATGACCACGCGAGAAATCGTCGCCACCTTCAAAGAGATGTACGATGCCGATGTGTCGCCCACGCTGATATCTAAGGTCACCGACGCCGTAAAAGAGCAGGTCACCGAGTGGCAAAACCGACAACTGGATGCGCTGTATCCCATTGTTTATATGGACTGTATTGTCGTGAAAGTTCGCCAGAATGGCAGTGTGATAAACAAAGCCGTCTTCCTGGCGCTGGGTATCAACACCGAAGGCCAGAAAGAATTGCTGGGTATGTGGCTGGCCGAAAATGAAGGCGCAAAGTTCTGGCTGAGTGTGCTGACGGAACTGAAAATCGAGGCCTTCAGGACATCCTGATAGCCTGCGTGGACGGACTGAAGGGCTTCCCGGATGCGATAAACAGCGTCTACCCGCAGACCCATATCCAGCTGTGTATCATCCATATGGTACGTAACAGCCTGAAATACGTGTCCTGGAAGGACTACAAAGCCGTCACCAGCGGACTGAAGGCGGTTTATCAGGCTCCGACCGAAGAGGCAGCGCTGATAGCGTTGGATGCGTTCGCGGGTGAGTGGGACGACAAGTATCCACAAATCAGCAAAAGCTGGCGTGCGCACTGGGAAAACCTGAATACGTTCTTCGGCTACCCGCCGGATATCCGCAAGGCCATCTACACCACGAACGCGATAGAATCGCTGAACAGCGTGATCCGGGCTGCGATTAAAAAACGTAAAGTGTTCCCGACAGATGACTCGGTGCGGAAGGTTATTTATCTGGCGATCAAGGATGCGTCGAAAAAATGGAGTATGCCGATCCAGAACTGGCGTCTGGCGATGAGTCGCTTTATTATTGAGTTCGGTGACCGCCTGAGCGATTACCTTTAACGAGTGGGCAGTTACACAGAATTACTTACAGGCTCTTCATTCGCATATTCCCTGATATGTCCTGAGTCCAGGAGCGATTGAAACGTGCCCGTACTGTACAATCTGTTTTTTATATGACCACCATTCAGGGCCGCGTGCAGGTTGTTCGGCATATTCTCGCTACTGATAGGTCAACGTCATTGTCACCACAGCAGAAACCTGGCCGCCATTTACGCTGTCTGCGACCTGGATATACTGGACACTGAAATTTTCAAAAACACCGTTAATATTCCCTGGGACTAACTGAGGCTGCCCCAGTTGAACGGGCGTACCCGATGAGGTATTCACAATCTGAAATCCCACGCCGGTATCAGCCCCGTGGTCAGGAATAATGATGTTGCCACTCGTGACCGTGTTGGCATCGAAGCTGATAAAGTTTTGCGAAACAACATTCTCCGATATAATACTGAGCGGTATTACGGTTCTGCCCGCAACAGAACCCGGACCCTGTAAGTCAGTTGATAATATCGGAGGCAAGGTGACATTTACGTTATCAGTGGTCAGGTAGACAGGAATATATATTCCTGTACCTGAAATTACCACTCTCCAGACGACCTGCCCAGCTTCATTCGAAACCTCATATATTGGCTGCCTGTAAGCTCCGGAAAACGGCAGTGAGTTTCCTGCGCTCGTTGTCGTTACCACACCATATGCGTGGCCGCCCGTAATTTCACGAATGGAATCAGTTCCTATGGAGTTGGCGGATAAGAAACGTGAATTTCCGTTGCTGGTGATGACTATAATCCGGTCCCAGTTAGATGAGATAAAACCCGCCTCGCTACTAGTTAAATAAACGGCAAAGCGCCGTAGAACCGGCAGATGACTGGTAAACCATAAGACCGGGGTAAGGCGGCATCCGGCATCATCGCCTAACACAACAGAAGGATATTCTATTTTAACAACTTTAAGTATACCAGGGTTAATATCTGGGGTGAACACAACCTCCCCCATATCAATGACCTGTTCCTGCAGTGCCACCGGAAGGCATTCAGCGTTAGCCGCGCCAGTTACCATTATTAATACACTTGCAGCCACCGCCTTCAAAAATGCCAGCCTGGCACAGAGACCTGATATTACCATCTTTAGTTTCCTTATAAGCTAATCTGATTCCGGAGTATTCCCTCAGCGACAGTCAATCTGTGCCGTTCTGAAGCGCTCCCCTTTCTGAGCAGGACTAAGTATTACCTCTCCCGTACACTGCTGCTCCGGGCTTTTGCCCCACTGCACGTGCAGCTGGCTCCGTTCCGGCACGCCGCTCAGATAGATGTCACCGTTATCCCCCACAAAACTGTTGCTGACATTCTTTTCCTGGACCCAGAGTGAGGCGTTGGCACCGAACGGCACGGGCTTACCCCGGTAGCTGACCGTCGCCAGAACCCTGGCCCCCACGTTCGCCTGGTAGTCCGCCACCACCAGTGCGCCACGTGTCGGGATGACCGTCTGGACTGGCTCCTCAAGTTCCACCTCATCCGGCAGGGATTCCGTACGGAGCGCCACGTTGTTTCTTCGGTAGGCCGACACGTACGGCACCACGGTATACCCACGCCAGTCCGTGCGCACCCCGCGCTGGTTCTTCACATCGATGCCGGCCCCGTCAGGGACGCGTACCAGTACCATGGTATCCCCGAGAGGCTGAGACAACGTCACGCCCCAGGGGTGCACCACGATACCGCCGTTCAGGCCTGCATTCAGCTGCTGGCTGTCGGTGTTGTAGCTGTAACCCGCGCTGGCCCGGCCATAGGTACCGCTGTAAGAACTGCTTACCCCGCCGCTGTTTCCTTCGCCCCTGCTGGCATACCCTTCACGCGCGCTCCAGCTCAGACGGTTGTCGAGCATCGTTCCGCTCAGCCCGACGTCATTGCGTATCCGGCTGCGGTTATCCGCGCTCATGCTGTAGCTGACCCGTGAGCCGGCCAGCCATCGTTCAAGCGGGACGGAAACGCTGAAAAAAATCTGGCGGTTGTTATCGCTAATCGGGGAACGGGTGTCGCTGAGACTCAGGGTGTAACTGGCTCCCTGCAGGGTGATACCATATCTCAGCAGCAGGGTACGCTCTGTTCCGCTGTCGTTATAGTAATCCTGCTGGTACGCAGAGAGACTTAGGGAGCCATACTGCCCCAAATTCTGAGTTACCTGAGCCTGAAGTCTGCTGCGTTTGTTATGCGTCCGTCGCCATAACTCCAGTGTGTCATCATCCCCGGCAGTGCGGGGCAGCGCCTCATTTGCTTCATTAAACGAGTAGAATCCCGTGCCGGAATAGCGGTATCCGCCGAGTACCAGAGAAGTGCCGCTTTGCATAACATCCTTGGCGTACTGCAGGCGGTAAGACTCCCCCGTTCGGGTCAGCGTGGAGTCAAACTGCGTTCTGGCATGGGTGACGTCGAATGACACCGAGCCGAGGTTACCCAGCCCCTGACCGATGCCCAGTAATCCGGAGGTATAGTCAGCGGAGAAAATACTTCCGCCATACATTGTGGTGCTGTTACTCAGGCCATACTGGAGCGTACCCTGGGCAAAATCAGGCTCACGGATATTATCTCCCCAGGAACGGTAGCGCCCGGCAGTAAAGGCATAGCGCCAGTTTCCGTCACGCTGCATGCCGGGAACCGCAGAAAAGGGCTGGATGAAAGTATTTTCACTGCCGTCTTCTTCCCGGATCGTCACGTCCAGATTGCCGCTGTTGGCGGTGGGATACAGATCCCGGATTTCAAAATTTCCGGGCGCCACCGCGGTCTGGTAAATAACCTGGCCGTTCTGTCTGACTGTCACCTGCGCATTACTGCGGGCAATCCCCCTCACGACCGGGGCAAACCCCCTGAGGCTGTCCGGCAGCATCGAATCATCCGAGGCGATCTGGATCCCCTGAAACTGTACGCTGTCGAACAAATCGCCGGGGGTAGAGGACTGTCCAAGCGTGAGCCGGCCGGTCAGGGAGGGGATATCCCGCTGCAGAAAGGTATTAAGGCTGTTCCATCCGTCGCCATCACTGCGCCGGACACGCCGGCCGGACTCTTCACTGTTTTCAGTGTACTGACTGACGTTGCGGGTATAGGTTGCGTTATTTCGCAGACGCCAGGCGCCCAGATTCAGGCCGCTGTCCAGACGTAAAAACAGATGATTGCTGGTCGTGTCCTCCTGCCAGATATTATTGCTGTTAATGCCATAGTTGAGCAGAAATGCGGGCACCCCGTTATCCCATAACGCCGGGTCGATGGCGTCCCTGGCCCGAAAATCAAGGGCTGCCTGCGGAACACTGAGGTCGAGGCGGAGCTGGTTGATGTCCAGCCGTGCGCTGGCTCCGGAAATATAAAGGCCGGGGTCGCTCACCACGGCATTCTCTTTCAGCACCGCAGGAAACGCGTTTTCTTTCACCCCCAGGGTGCGCCAGTACCCGACAGTCAGGACAGGCGCGAGCCGGTCATTATCGGTAACAAACTCAACGTCCCGGGTACCCTGAAACGCATTATTAACATAGATATCAACGCGATAACGCCCGGGGGACTGGGCGCCGCGTTCAAACATACTGAGATCCTCAATGGTCGGGCTGCCCGGGCCCAGCCGAAGCGCTGCCGGGTTGAAGTGCATCTCGCCCTTTCCCTCAGATGAGATAAGCCCCGCGCCAACCAGAATGAGAAGGCTGATGTTGTTGTTTCTTATCATCCGGTGTCCCTGAGAAAAAATGACCCTTCATTATCAAAAGCCATCTGAAAAGTGGCGGGAAAACAGCATCCGCCTACTGGCGGGCTACCGGACTGCCCGCGCCGAAGTCGTTAACGGATTGCCATTCGATAACGCCACTGCCGGATGCGCTGACCCGGTGTTCCCCGAACGGGGGAACCATGCCTGGATTATCAACGCTGACGCCCCCGACTTTAAGACTGAAAAAGGAGACGTAGTAAGGCGTGGGGTTGTTGATAATAAGGGTCTGGCCCTGACGCCGGAACTGCAGTGACTTGTAGGCTTCAGCCGCCCCCTGACTGTTTAATGCCCGTGGCCGGTAGATCAGTTTAAGGCGGTGGCGGACGACGACCTGGAGATGATTCTGCTCCTGATTTTTTGGCGTGGCGGCAATCCCTTTAATACTGAGCCAGTAAAGGGATTCCCGGTCGGCAGGTAAAGACGCGCCGGTAATGGCGATCCGCAGAATGCTTTCCTTTTCACGATCCAGTCTGAACAGGGGAGGGGTGATAACAAAAGGGACTCTGGCCGTATTACCGTCATTCTCATTATCCAGCCATGACTGGACAAGATAGTCGGTTGCCTTATCCGCGTTTCGAATGGATAACGACACCTCCCTGTTCGCCTCAGGGAAAATAACCCGTGTCCCTCCGGGGATAATGCTGGCCGACGCAGTATGCATGCCGGCAATAAGTAAAAACAGGCAGGTTAAGAGATGACCACCGCGCATTACGCCTCCGTCAGGATCACATCAGCGATGGCAGCGCGTGCCGCCATCGCTATACAGGATGCAGGTATTACTCTGAATGACAAACACTACATGGAATTACTGATACTGCACGGTAAATCGTAGCACACCATTTGCCTGACCCGGGGTAATAGTCGCGGCGGTCTTTTGGTAACGGGCATTAAAGTCAAGCGTGGCGTTTTGCCCTGTCACCGTGGCCGGATTTGACGCCACGCCCAGCGGAACCCGGGAATCATTACGGGCGTCGAAGACGGCAATGGCCACGCCGGCTGCGCCACCATCGACCTGCAGAAGAGAAGAGTCGCTGGAATCACGGTTACCGTCAAACACAACGCGGGCATTGGTTAATGCTGCCGGGCAATTTTCCATACTGATACTGAATGAAGCTGAGCTGGCCGTAGAGCCTACAGCCCCAAATGAACTTTCAGCAACGGTTCCCAGAGAAATGGTCTGCGTCTGGTCGGTTGTGGTGACTTCACATCCGGCGGCAATGATTTCCCCGTTAATGGTAATGGTTCCGTCAGCGGCATTAGCGGCTGTGAACGCAAAGGAGGAAAACAGGGCGACGGTTAAAAGTGATTTTTTTAAAAACATAATCAGGTAACTCCTGTGAATGATTAGAGCGCCCACTTTTTTATTCCTGAACACAGCGGGGGGAGCTCATCTGGTTTATCCAGGAATTATCCTAAGTGAAATAACGCGAAAAATAAAAGCCGCCCGATTTCAGTGAAAATACATTTCCCGACAATCAGGTAACAAAAAGAAACATCTGCAATTACCCCAGAATCAGCCTGATGCTGCAGAATTTAGCGGCTATTTTTTATTGGGTTACCTCATTCTCCCGTGTGACGGTAAAATAAAAAGTCCTTATTGCGCCGCGTATACCCTTAGTTTCCCAGGGGGGATGAACAACAAATAAAATACAAAAGAAAGCAGCTAATTAAAGGACGGTTAACATGTATGTTAATGTAACGACCCTGCTACCAGACTTTAAGCCATCATCAATACATTTAATTACATAATCTTTAAAAAAAGAACCACATTAAAATATCGGAGAATAAATACCCACCCATATTCAATGAGTTACATTAAGCATGGCGCCATGTCAATACACGAAAGACCGGACTTCCTGATGTTTCATAACATTTAATCATCCTTCAGACACAGCGTATTTTTATCCATAACGCTGGAAACACATCCGGATTTAACGAAACCATCCGGCAGGATGTATCTTTAATCAATAGCAACATCCACTAAGCTTTATTCCAGTATGGTTTTAAGATTTCCCGGCCATTACAGAGCAGCAACAGGAGGTTAATTACTCAATAACGTCAGGGTTTAAATAAAGCAATGCTTTTAATTACATTGAATAACAGTCAGTTCTGCCTGATGGTGCTGATTTACTGGCATTGTGTACTGCATAACTATAACCTAAAATGCCGTTAATCATTCAGGCATCCTCATGTTCGTTTTAACCGACAATACAGGTCATATTGACTCATTTCTTTCATAAAGCAACTATTGAAAAACGCATATGCAGACATCGCTGAGATATAGTCTGAATGGCACTGTTGCAAAAATCCGGAGGTGATAAACTTATCGTCACCTTTTGCTGACGGAGCGGCACATGAACCCATTTAAAGGCCGGCATTTTCAGCGTGACATCATCTTGTGGGCAGTCCGCTGGTATTTAAATACGGCATCAGCTAACGTGAGCTGCAGGAGAAGCTGGCTAAGCGTCGTGTGAATGTCGATCACTCCACGATTTACCGCTGCGTTCAGCGTTATGCGCCTGAAAGGGAAAAACGACTGCGCTGGTACTGGCGTAACCCTTCCGATCTCAACCCGTGACACATTGATGAAACTTACTTGAAGGTGAATGGCCGCCGGGCATATCTTTACCGGGCAGTCGACAACAGGGGCCGCACCATAGATTTTTATCTCTCCCCACGTCGTAACAGCAGAGCCGCCTACCGGTTTCTGGGTAAAATCCTCAACAACGTGAAGAAGTGGCAGCTCCCTCGATTCATCAACACAGATAAAGCGCCCACCTGTGGCCGTGCGCTCGCGCTGCTGAAACGCGAAGGCCGATGTCAGCCTGACGTTGAACACCGACAGATTAGGTACCGGAATAACGTCATTGAATGCGATCATGGCAAGCTGAAAAGGATAATCGATGCCACGCTGGGATTTAAAACCATAAAGACGGCTTACGCCACGATCAAAGGTATTGAGGTGATGCGTGCACTACGCAAAGGGCAGGCATCACCGTTTTATTATGGTGATCCTCAGGGCGAGATGCGCCTGGTGAGCAGAGTTTTTGAAATGTAAGCTTTGTCATGACGCCAGCAGTTTCCCATTCGCCATATTTGCAACAGTGCCGCTTCTGGCACAGGCCACGGGAATAAGTGCACCCGGAACCGGCTGTTCAGAATGAAAAAGAAGCAAAATAAGTGAATACAGCCCATTCGGTCAGTGCGGATGACATGGATGGTGCTCTCCCAGGCACTATATAAATGGTCTGGAAACAATTGACATGCGATTGAAATTCCTAACCATGAACATGGCCGTTCGGCAACGGTGGAGAGAAATCAGAGATAATGCGACAGGCCTGGTAATTTAGAATGCCAGTAGAACACCCCATATACGACTATGGTATATTTTTGCCATCATTAATGAAAAGAAAATCTTTGCTGTTAAAGGGGGTTGGGGAGCAGCGTAACAGCAAACGTCGTTAAGCAGTCAATTTAAATGGTCATTAATATATTAATCAATAAATTATGCCTCTTTATTGAAAGCTCTCAGTTCCCCCTTACTGACAGGATTCCCGCACTGTAATGATGAAAGCTTCTCAACGTCTAAGTTCTGAATCGGATAACCCTTAATGCCTGGGCTGTTGGATCTTTACATAAAAAAGTTTTTTGAAAGAAATCTTAACTTTAAGATTGAATAATATTCGTTTTATCGAGAGAGTGTAATCATGAAAGTATCTGGTCATATATTATCCCAAGACATAATGTCACATATAAGCTTAAAAAATATCAATAGTAATGATTCAAATGAAGTCAAGAGAATTAAAGATGCGCTCTGTATTGAATCAAAAGAAAGAACTTTGTATCCACAAAATTTGAGTCGAGATGATTTAAAAAAAATGGCTAGATATGTAAATAACACATACGTCCATTACTCTGGGAACTGCGCTTTATTATCAGCTTGTTTACATTACAACATCCATCACCGACAGGATATGTTGAGTTCGAAGAATACGGCCTCTCCTACAGTTGGATTAGATAGCGCCAATGTTGATAAAGTCATTTTTGGTAAGGAACTTAACCAATCATATTATTTAAATTCTATCGATGAGGTGGAAGAGGAAATCTTAAACCGTTATGACATTAATAGGGAAAGTTCTTTTATCATTCGCGCAGAGAACTACATAGTTCCAATAATTGGTGAATGTGGACATAGTTTCAACGCTATTGTTATATGTGAATATAATAAAAAGCCATATATTCAATTCATTGATGCCTGGAAAACATCCAATATCCTTCCAAGTTTACAAGAGATAAAAAAACACTTCCCTTCATCAGCGGGATTTTATATTAGAGCTTATGGTGAAAAACACGATTGATAACTTTTCAATATTTATTTGATCAAAATTAAGTTAATAGTGAAGCTAAACTACCATTAACAGGTCAATTTAAATAGGCAAAAACTATCAGACCAATTTACATCGCAGATTGCCATTTTTAGCCACCTCTTTTACGATAGCTATATTAACTATACTCATTTTGGCTACCTTAAATGAAAATTGCTCGCATCTATGAAATGGTCAGTACATCAGAGCAGGATCAGACACGCCAGGCTGACATCGAAAAAACGGCCATTGCCAGTGGTTTTTATATCGCCGGTATTTATCGGGAAAAAGCATCGGGTGCCAGAGCTGACAGACCTGAGCTTCTCCGCATAATCGCCGACTTCAGCCTGGTGATGTGGTGATAGCCGAAAAAATTGACCGTATCAGTCGTCTCCCTCTTCCTGAAAAACTGATTGCTTCCATCAGAGACAAAGGTGCCCGGCTGGCTATTCCAGGCATAGTGGATTTGTCAGAAGTGTTAGCAGAAAATGATGGTGTCTCCCGCATTGTCCTTGAATCTGTTCAGGAGTTATTGCTAAAACTTGCCCTTCGGACCGCACGAGATGACTACGAAATACGGCGGGAAAGACAGCGCCAGGGTGTTCAGCTCGCCAAAGTTGCAGACAAGTACGCAGGCAGGAAGGCCGATCTCGTGACCCATGAGCGTATCATTACCCTTCGGCAGTCCGGATTAACCATTGAGCGCACAGCCACGCTGGCCGGATGTAGCATCAGCCAGGTCAAACGCGTCTGGGCAATCCATCAGTCGCAAAAAATTCGTGAGATTCCCCTGAACTAAGGATGGTTTACGATGCCGGTTAATTTTCTTTCCGAAGATCAAAAAGTAGGTTACGGTAACTATCATGGCGAACTGACAAAGGAAACACTGGCTCGCTATTTTCACCTTGATGATTTTGACCGGATGAATATTTCAGAAAAACGGGGAGAACAGTAGCACGCCTTCGGCGTGAGCGCGGCTGCGCTGCAGCCACAGTATTTTGCCCTTCCCCTGCCTCGTTTTATACTCTGCGCTATGTATATCCCGCGCCCCGCAAAACTGCTCTTCACCTTCGATGAAGGCTGGAATAGATTTCTCGAAAAATACGGTGACAGCATCAGCGAATGGACGCGACTCTCCGTCGAGCGCATGCTCGCCTGCGGCACTGGTGTCATGGGCGTTCGCCTCAACTGTTGTGCCTCACCACACTGCACCCATTCCCGGTTCTTCTGCCAGAGCTGCAAATCAAAAGCCTGCAGCTCATGCGGACTCAAAGCCACTGAGCAGTGGATTGCAACACAACAGTACATCCTGCCCGACTGCGACTGGCAGCACATCACCTTTACCATGCCCCATGTACTCTGGCCTTTTTTCAACAACAACTAGCCTCTGATTAATGACCTGTTTCGCTGCGCCACCCGTCCCATGCTCAGGCACGTGCGCAAGCTGGGCATCAAAGTCGGCATCTTCTGCGCGCTGCACACCTACGGACGCCAGCTTAATCAGCATCCGCACATCCACGTCTCAATTACCTGTGGCGGCCTCGACATCAAACACGGCGTCTGGCGCGGCCTGTTCTTCAAAAAATAGCAGGTTGAAGCCATCAGGCGTGGTGCCGTTATCCATCTGCTGCGTGCCAGCTACGATCGCGTTAATCCCGATAAGCTGCCCAACCCCGGCCATATCCGCGATGCTAAGCAGTGGAAGCGCTACCTGCAGGCGCAATATCAGCGCCACTGGAAGGTCCACTTCGCCAAAAAGACCCGCAGTGCCTGGCGCAGCGTCAAATACCTGGGCCGTTATCTGAAGCGCCCGCCGGTGGCCGCTTCCCAGCAGCGCCATTATCGTGGCGGCTCGGTTGTTCACAAGTATTACGACCACAACAAGCAGCAGCACAAACGCCAGAAACTGAGCCAGGAAGAGATGCTGTGGCGTTACGTCAGCCACATCCCGGCGCGACATTTTGAAATGGTACGTTACTACGGCTTCCTGGCCAACCGCAAGCGTGGCACGTTGCTGCCGAAAGTCTACGAAGCATTGGAGATGACGCCACGCGAAAAACCGCAGAAGCCGGGGTTCGCTGTGCTGATGAAAGCGTTCCTGGGCACCGATCCGTATCCGTGCATTCTTTGCAAAGGCCGGTTGCGATTTGCCGGCGCTATGGTGGGCGGGCACGCCACAAAAATGCTCTCTGACAGGCTGTATAGGATGGCAAAAAAACGATGGCTTCAGAGCCCGGCTCAGAATAAGTGCGCCTGAAAAACGGGTTGGGGATTAAAAATGCGTCAAAGCCGGAATTTTTACGCGTGATCGCTCGCCACTCCCCGCACTCTGGGAGTATGACACGCTACGATCTATGGTTAGGGATCTCAAAAATCGTCGATTCAATCTCCTACCATCAAGGGGTCTGAAGCCCAACCGTACGGGATCGTACGCCAAGTACGTTTTTTGCTCATATTCAGTGGGTAAAGAAAACGAGGGTTTTGTTTACTCTTTCCGCTGGTGCCAGTTCCCATGCGGCTTTTAGCATTTTTCGTGTTAACAAACCCGGTAATAAAATCAACGTTAACCCCTTCTCCAATGGGATGAGTTTATACAGCTGAAATCATAACGTTACGTTCTTAACGAAACGGTTAGTAACTGCAAAAAAGGTATCCGGGCGCCATCGATGCCGGGATATTTTCCAGCAAAAGTTTCGTGTTGCTCGCGCCAGTGATGATTTTTTGCTGGTATGGGAAATTCCCCCGCATATGGGGGGAATTTGAGAAATTAGTGGCTGGATTTGCTGAGAGTGAATTGTAACCCGGCTACTGCTGCAAGTTGTGCCAGTGTTGTGATCGTCGGGTTCCCGTTCGGGGATAATGCTCGATAGATACTCTGGCGGGCAAGGCCAGATTTTTTAGCGGCTTCGGAAATACCTCCTCGCGCCTCGATTACCTGACGTAACGCAACAAGAAAACCGCCTAAGCCCCCAGGCTCGTTAATGTCTTCTAGGGCATTTGCAAGATAAGCGTTTGCATAATCAGGATCAGCGCGTAGTTCTTTAATCATGGCGGCGTTGTGATCAACGGCTGCCGGATAATCATTTTTGCTAATCTGTGACTTCACATTTTTGGTGGCTGTCATTTTTTTGACCTCTTTTTAAAATCTTGCAGATAACTAACGGCTTTATCTAAATCGGCTGTTTGAGTTTTTTTGTTCCCACCAATTAGCAGGAGAATTATTTCGCCATCTTCGATTGAATAATAAACCCTGTAGCCAGGACCATAATCAACTCGTAATTCCCAGACACCATCCCTTTCGAATTAATGATCTCCAAAATTCCCGCCCATAGCGCGGGCAATTCTGGAATCCACTTTTAACGCTGAGGTCTGATCTTTACGTCTTAATTTTTTCATCCAGTCGGTGTATGGAACCTCACCGTTTTCTGTCTGGTATCGTTTCGCCGTGTAAGGCATCTTGCCGCCCTCGCTCCCTTACCCTGTGTACATTGTCTCTTACAAGTGACAGGGGGGTCAATACAAATCGTCTCTTATAAGTGACAATTTATATTGTACTTGTGTGCTATCACCGAACTATCGGAAATCAGTACTGTATGGGTATACCCTAATGTGACAGGCTGAAGCGCCCTCCGGGCTTGTTTAACCCCTCCCCTGGTCAGAAGCAAGTACTGAATAGACTCACGGTTTTCGCTGCTGGTCAACAAAATTAAATACGATCACCAGAAATATTTTCTGGACACTTTTTCCGATAGTGCCGAAATGTACAATATGGATAGCATTTTTTGTGCATAACAGAAGGGTCGCGACGGCTTTGTTGAATAAATCAGAGCTAGCCGACAGGATGACTCCCGCTGGCACACCTGTTATGCGCTCCGGACGCTGTGCGGCATACCCAACAACGTCATTCGGTTTAGCGCTTTGACCATCGCCATTGCTTCTCCCACCTGCGCGTCATAGTCCCGCAAGCTCAGATGGCCACCCAGTAACGTTTTGATACGGAACATCGCGGTTTCTGCCACTGAACGACGGTGATAGCTCACTTTCTTTTTGACACTATTACTGCCACTTAGATGCTGATTCGCCACAGCGTGGTTACGTTCATGGTACTTGTCTGGCCAGTATTGCGCACCGCTTCGTGGCGGGATTAGCGGCCTGATTATTTTCCTCAATAACACATCATGGCAATAGCGCGTGTCATAAGCGCCGTCTGCCGAGGCCTCCCGGATTTTCCGGTGAGTCTGGTTAATCAGCCCCGGCAGTGCCTGCGCATCTGTCGTACCGCTGAGCGATAAATCGGCACAGATAATCTCGTGCGTCACACTGTCTGCGGCCAGATGAAGCTTACGCCACACTCTGCGCCTGTCAGACCCGTGCTGCCTGACTTTCCATTCGCCTTCGCCGAAGACTTTCAGGCCTGTACTGTCGATGACGAGGTGCGAAATTTCACCACGTGTGGGGGTTTTTATGTTGATGTTGGCGCTCTTTGCGCGTTTGCTGATCAGAGAGTAGTCCGGGCAGCGCAGCGGCAGAGCCATCTGTTTAAAAATTGAGTCAACAAAGCCCTGTAAAGCCCGGAGTGGCAGGTTGAACACGCGCTTCATCATCAGAACCGTAGTGATAGCCATATCGGTGTAGTGAAGCGGTCGTCCGCGACGTTCAGGCTGTGCTTTCTCTGTCCATGTAGCAATGGCGGACTCATCAAGCCAGACCGTCAGAGAACCGCGCTGTCTGAGCGCTTTGTTGTAGGCTGACCAGTTGGTGATTTTAAATTTTTGCTTTGCCATGAGGATCCGATGCTGAAACGACTGTAGCGATCAGATCCGCCAATCTCCTGAAAGTTCGATTTATTCAACAAAGCCGACCATCGCTGCAATATTACGTGCGCCTGCAGAGCCGTTACTTTCGCGATAACTTTCACGAACAAGACTGAGTAATGTCACTCGCGTGGCATCAGGCTTTTTTGGCTGCCGCCAGTATTTATAACTGCTGCGATGAACCCCAAACACGTTGCACATAACGGTAACAGGAAACCTCGCCCTGAGTTTCTCAACTAATGAGAACTGTTCAGGGAGTCTGACATCAAGAGCGCGGTAGCCTTTTTTAATATATCCCTTTCCATTTCAACGCGTTGAAGTCTTTTCTTCAGCTCGCGTATTTCAATCTGCTCCGGTGTCATGGGGGACGCTACGGGTGATTTCCCTCCTCGTTCTTCTTTCAACTGCCGAACCCACTTATCCATCGTGGATTTGCCGACATTCATTGCCGTAGCAGCGGCGGCAACGGTGTAATGCTGATCGAGTACAAGCTGGGCAGCTTCGAGGCGAAATTCGGGGCTAAAATTACGTCTGTTACGTCCGGTCATAATGTCACCTGTTTTGACTTTGAGGCGATGATATCACCTCTATTCAGGTGGCCAAATTCACTATGCCACTACAAAAATGAGAGAAACTGTAATTGACCGTAGAAAGACCGTAGCATGGAAGACAGAGATAGGCTTGCTAGAGGGTGTGGATGCCTTTAATAACAAGGAACATCTGCGAAAATGGCGAGAAAAACAGCAAACAAATAACGTGTTGCAACGACCAGAAATCTACCGTAGCCAAGAAAGGAAAAAGCCCCGCTTTGCAGCGAGGCCTTATGAATATTGGTGCCCGGACTCGGAATCGAACCAAGGACACGGGGATTTTCAATCCCCTGCTCTACCGACTGAGCTATCCGGGCAACGGGGCGCATTAAACCCGATTCGCCCCCCGCCGTCAACGAAATTTGTTGTCCCGGTTACAGACTGCGTATTCTCTCACCAGTTTGCTGTCATCTTAAGCGAGAATATGTATCCACAGTGCGGACAGCGGCATGGCGATGAGCAGGGCGGGCAGCATGTTTACCACTGCAAACATCTTAATCCCGCAAATACGTAACCCTGTTGCCAACAACAACAATCCCCCCACGGCGGAAAAGTCCGCCATCATCGCTGGCGTAGTCAGCGGCAGAATAAGCGCGGCGCAGGCCGCTAGCGCCAGTTGAATCAGCAGCATTGGCACGCAAATCGCGGCGACCGCGACACCCAGCATAGTAGCGAAAATAGTGGCCGTGAAGAAATCGAGAAACGCCTTTGCAATCAAAATGCTGGGGTCACCGGTCATTCCTTCCTGCATCGCGCCAAAAATCCCTGTACCGCTGGCGCAAAACAGAATAATTATCGCAACGTAGTTTTGAATAAACGACTCGTGAGCGCCGTGTTTTGCTTTACCCGGGCGGGTAATCAGATTTTTGGCTTTACCGACGACACTATTGATCCCTTTTTCCAGACTGCAGAACTCGCCAATCAGCGTGCCGAGCAGGGTTGCCAGCACCATCACCGGCAGGTTGGCGCACTTGATTATCAGCAAAATGCCAATCCCCAACGATGCCAGGCCAAAAACAGAGGGCATGGACAGGCGAATACGCTCCGGCAAGCTCTGGCTCAACACTGCGCCCAGTACGCCACCCAGTAGTACTGCGCCTGCATTGATAAACGGTCCAATAACCACAGCAAACTCCTGTTTTTTAATCATTGATATTGCATGATTATGGCACGTAAGAGTTAAATCCAGTCCATTTTTGGATGATAAAATGCATATTGATTCCCTGTTGCGCCCGAAAATAAAAGGTGCCATGATTGCGCGAATTTTCTCCTCCCTCTCCCTGTATACGGAGCCGCCAATGATGATGCTGTCTGTCGCTGCGCGAACGCTCACCCGTATTGTTGTCATCACCTTCTGTCTCACCGTCCGGTGAGGGTAAATGCACATATGAAAACCATGAAAATTGCCGTCAGCCGCGAGCTGGTGTCCGTTGTATCTACGCATCGGGAAAAGGTGACGCTGGATAACACTGATTTTACCGATGTGGCGGCAGTCGTCATTACAGTCGCTGAAAGTCGCAGCGGTATTCTTGCATTGCTCAAACGCACGGGCTTTCAGCTTCCGGTGTTTATGTTCACGCATGAAACTGAAGATATGCCTGAAGGGGTCATCTCCATTATGGCGGGTAAAGCGCAGGAATTTCTGGAACTGGAGTCTGCCGCCTGTCGTTATGAAGAGAACCTGCTGCCGCCATTTTTTGACACGCTGAGCCAGTATGTGGCGATGGGGAACAGCACCTTTGCCTGCCCCGGCCATCAGCACGGCGCGTTTTTCAAAAAACATCCTGCGGGACGGCAGTTCTATGAGTTCTTCGGTGAGAATGTGTTTCGTGCCGATATGTGCAACGCTGATGTGAAGCTCGGGGATTTATTGATCCACGAAGGTTCAGCCAAGCATGCACAAAAGTTCGCTGCAAAGGTTTTCAACGCCGACAAAACGTATTTCGTGCTCAACGGTACGTCTGCCGCCAATAAGGTGGTAACCAACGCGCTGCTGACCCGTGGCGAGCTGGTGCTGTTCGATCGTAACAACCATAAGTCTAACCATCACGGTGCGCTGATCCAGGCTGGCGCCACGCCCGTTTATCTTGAGGCGGCGCGTAACCCGTTCGGTTTTATTGGCGGCATTGACGAGCACTGCTTTGATGACGCCTGGCTGCGAAACCAGGTCCGCGAAATTGCGCCGGAAAAAGCCGATGCGGCACGCCCGTTCCGTCTGGCGATCATCCAGCTTGGCACGTACGATGGTACGATCTACAACGCCCGTCAGGTGATCGACAAGATCGGCCATCTGTGTGACTATATTCTGTTTGACTCTGCATGGGTGGGTTACGAGCAATTTATTCCGATGATGGCGGGGACGTCGCCTCTGTTGCTGGAACTAAATGAGAACGATCCGGGAATTTTCGTGACCCAATCAGTGCATAAACAACTGGCCGGGTTCTCGCAAACCTCGCAGATCCATAAAAAGGATAACCATCTTCGTGGGCAGGCACGCTTCTGCCCGCATAAGCGTCTCAACAATGCCTTTATGCTGCACGCTTCAACCAGTCCGTTTTATCCGCTTTTTGCGGCGCTTGATGTCAACGCCAGGATCCACGAAGGCGAGAGCGGGCGCAGGCTGTGGGCGGAGTGCGTCGAGCTGGGCATTGAGGCGCGCAAAGCCATTATTGCCAACTGTCATATGATCAAACCCTTTATTCCCCCGGTGGTGGCGGGGCGGCCGTGGCAGGACCATGCGACTCACACCATCGCCAGCGAGCTTCGCTTTTTTAGTTTTGAGCCGGGTGCAAAATGGCACGGGTTTGAAGGGTATGCCCGCGAGCAATATTTTGTCGACCCGTGCAAACTGCTACTGACCACGCCGGGTATTGATGCCCAAACCGGGCACTATACGGAGTTCGGCATTCCGGCGACCATTCTTGCCAACTACCTGCGCGAAAACGGTATTGTGCCGGAGAAGTGCGATCTCAACTCGATCCTGTTCCTGCTCACACCTGCCGAAAGCAGCGAGAAGCTGGCGCAACTGGTGGCTATGCTTGGCCAGTTTGAGCAGCATATTGAAGACGATACGCCGCTTGCGGACGTGCTGCCGACTATTTATCAAAAATATCCGGTGCGTTATCGCGATTACACCCTTCGTCAGCTGTGCCAGGAGATGCACGACCTCTACGTCAGCTTCAATGTTAAAGACCTGCAGAAGGCGATGTTCCGCCAGCAGAGTCTGCCAGAGGTGATGATGAACCCGCAGGATGCCAACCAGGAATATATTCGCGGGAACGTTGAGCTGGTGCGTATTCGTGATGCCGCAGGGCGCATCGCTGCTGAAGGCGCGCTGCCTTACCCGCCAGGCGTGCTGTGCGTGGTGCCAGGTGAGGTCTGGGGCGGGGCGGTGCAGCGCTACTTTCTGGCGCTGGAGGAGGGCATCAACATGCTTCCGGGCTTCTCGCCGGAACTGCAGGGCGTTTACAGCGAGAAAGATGCGGACGGGATTAAGCGGCTGTACGGGTATGTTTTGAAATAACAGCCTCTCACCCTAACCCTCGACCCTATGGGAAGAAGGTGAAGGTGAGGGGATCACACCTCACTGCGCCGGTACATTCTTCGCGGATGGCCAATTTTCCCGTAAAGCATCTCCACGTCCAGAAACCCTGTCTCCACGCAGTGTTCAAGGTAGCGCCGGGTGGTGGTTTTACTCAATCCCGTCTCACCAACGACTTCGTCCACCGAAAAACAGTGCGTCGCGTTGTCATTAAACAGCGTCTGCACCCGCGCCAGCGTATTTTCCTCAATGCCTTTATTGCCGTTGTCCTGGCGGTAGTTTTTTGCCTGCAACTGGTAAAGGGAATCCACGTTTTGCTGGTCGACAATCTTCCACACGCGCTGTTGTTCGGCAAATTGCACGAAGCGTTCCAGCGACTGGCTGAGCCGCTTCCAGGAAACCGGCTTGAGGATATAATCAAACGCGCCGTTGCGGATCGCCTGGCTACAAGTATCCATGTCGCTGGCGGCGGTAATAAAAATCACCGAGCAATTAGCGCGGGTCAGCATCGGGTTACTGATAAGCGTGATGCCCTTTCCGTCCGGCAGGTAGTTATCCAACAGCATCAGCTGCGGCTGTTTGCTTTCAAGCTGAATATGCGCCTCCGCCAGCGACGAGGCGATCCCTATCAGCCTCAGGCGCGGGTGTTTACCGATCAGCTCCGCGTGCAGTTGCGCCAGTTCATTCTCGTCTTCAACAATCAGTACGTCGATAAGTTCATGATGCATAATCGGTATCTTCCAGTTTCTGTGCGGGACGCCGGGCGGTTCCCGTGGCGGGAATAAACAAAGAAAAAATTGCACCGCGTGGGATGTTATCGGCGACTTCTATCGCGCCGCCAGCCTGCGTGACGTAGCTTTCAATCAGATACAGGCCGATGCCATGATCGCCGCGCGTTTTGGTGGTGATGCCGCGTTCAAATATCCGTTCACGGATGTCTGGTTTGATGCCGATGCCCTGGTCGGCCACTTCAATAATCAGTTCTTGCTCGCTCAGTTTTATCAGCACGTCAACCGGCGCATGTGGGAGCGGGGCGCGCTGGGTGGCTTCAATGGCGTTATCCAGCAAATTGCCGATAATGGAAATCAACTCTTCTTCAGGCAGGGTCTGGAACGCTCTGTCCATCCGGCAGGCCGGGTCGAAATTCAGCTCCACGCCTTTTTCACGCGCGCGTGCCGCTTTCCCTAACAGCAGGCCGCACAGCGTCGGGGAGCGAAAACGTGACGAGATAAAGTCCAGCAGCTCCTGAGCGTGTTCCGACTGCGCCTGAATATAGCCAATCGCCTCTTCATAGCGTCCCATATGCAGCAGGCCAGAGAGCGTGGTCATGCGGTTTAGCTGCTCGTGGCGCATGATGCGCAGGTTATCGACATAGCGTTTAACCTGGCTCAACTGCGCGCTGAGCGAGTCGATCTCGTTGCGATCGCGGAAGGTGATCACCCAGCCCTGAAGGGAATCTTCCAGCATAATGCGCACCCGGCTTGCAATCACGGTGAGGTCGTTAAAGCGGCAAATCTCGTCATGTGTATCTTTCGCCAGCATGGTCCGGGCATTGAAGAACGCAACAGGAGCGATGACGTTGCTAATCAGCTGGCCGCGCAGTGCTCGCGCGGGTTGGCTCAGGCCCAACAGCTTACGCGCCGCCTGGTTGATCACTTCAATGCGCAGGTTATCATCAATGGCTATCACTCCTTCATAAATCGATTCCATCATCGCTTTTTGCTGGCGCACCAGCAGACCGATCTCTCGCGGCTCAAGAGAGAAGATCTGCTTTTTGATACTGCGGGTGAAGAACCAGGAAAAGATAAACAGGGCGATCAGCAACAGCACGCCAGCGATCAGAATATTGACCACTTTATTGACGGTGATGGTGTCCAGGTAGCTGGTCAAATACCCCACCGAGACAATCCCCACCACCTGCCCGGCATTGTTGAAAATAGGGGCTTTGCTGCGCAGAGAAATACCCAAACCGCCCTTACGGATGGTGGTGGTGCTCTTGCCGCGCAACACCTCTTCGTTGTCACCGCCCACCAGAGTTTTACCCACCCGGTCGGCAAAGACAGAATGAAACAGATGCAGCCCTTTGTTATCCCCTATCACAATAAAACTGGCATCGCTGTGGGCGGCTATTTTTTGCATGAAATCATGGATGGCGTTGATATCTTTGCGTTCAACTTGTTTACGCAGAGAGGGAATAAGCGCAATCTCTTCAGCCTGTATTTTTGCGCGCGCGCTCATCTCCTGATAAAGCTGCCTGCCGACATCGACATAATAATATCCCCCCAGCAGCGCAAACAGGACTGAGAAAAACGCAACCAAAGAAACGAACAGCTTAATTTGAAACGATACTTTCATCATTATCACGAGGGGTAATAGCAGGTGTGGTTAATATATCATCTTTTTTCAGGTGAATACCCGCCTTACGGAAAACTTGTGATCCCTTGCACAGCGCTGTCTATAAGAGATTTATCTGAAAGCGTTAACCGCCAGAGGCGAAATTCATAAATGTTATTTGCATGCTCACTTTAGAAAAGAAACCATAAAAACCACGGCAAAAAATAAGGTCTGAATCACATTAAATAAAAGAAACCATTAAAACCATAATCGCCATTAAAACTTCGTTTTTAATATGTCGCTCCTCACATAAAGTAAGCCTTTGTGACGCTACGCTGAAAGCACAAAATAACGAAGGGGCTTATTATGAGCACGACTGACGATTCATTCTCTGTTACCCACAACCCTGTAGATATTCAGCGCCCGTCGCTCAAAGAGCGGTGGTGGCATATTATGGATAGCTGGAAAATTGGGATTATACCTCTGCCACTGTTTGTTCTGGCGGGCGCGCTGATCGCCATTGATTGTCTGGGCGGAAAATTGCCGAGCGATATCGTGGTGATGGTTGCGACGCTGGCGTTTTTCGGCTTTGCCTGCGGTGAGTTTGGCAAACGTCTGCCGATCGTCGGCAAGCTCGGCGCCGCGGCGATTTGCGCCACCTTTATCCCTTCTGCGCTGGTGTATTACGGCCTGCTGCCGGATGTGGTGGTCGAGTCCACCACTACATTCTATAAATCCACCAACATTCTTTATCTCTATATTTGCTGCATCATTGTCGGCAGCATCATGAGCATGAACCGCACGGTGCTAATTCAGGGATTCCTGCGCATCTTCTTCCCGATGCTGTGCGGGGAAATCGTCGGCATGATTGTCGGGATGGGCGTCGGGATGGCGCTGGGTCTAGAACCGTTCCAAATCTTCTTCTTTATTATTCTGCCGATCATGGCGGGCGGCGTGGGCGAAGGGGCGATACCGCTCTCTATCGGCTATGCCACTATACTGCATATGGATCAGGGCGTGGCGCTCGGTCGCGTACTGCCGATGGTGATGCTCGGCGGCCTGACCGCCATCATCATCTCCGGCTGCCTCAACCAGCTTGGCAAACGCTATCCCCATCTGACCGGAGAAGGCCAACTGATGCCGAACCGCGCCAATGCCGGTGCTGGGGTCTCTCAGCCGGCGTTTTCCGCTAAAACCGACGTCACCACTATTGCTTCCGGCGCGCTGCTGGCGGTCCTGCTCTATATGTTGGGGATGCTTGGCCACAAGCTGATTGGCCTGCCTGCGCCGGTTGGCATGTTGTTTATGGCGGTGCTGGTGAAATTGTGCAACGGCGCGTCACCTCGCCTGCTGGAAGGCTCTCAGGTTGTGTATAAATTCTTCCAGACCTCCGTGACCTATCCCATCCTCTTCGCCGTCGGCGTGGCGATTACGCCATGGCACGAACTGGTTGCCGCCTTCACTATCAGCAACCTGCTGGTGATCGTCAGCACTGTTGCCGCCCTGGTGGCGACAGGATTCTTCGTCGGCAAAAAAATAGGTATGCACCCGATTGATGTCGCCATCGTCTCCTGCTGTCAGAGCGGGCAGGGCGGCACCGGTGACGTGGCGATCCTGACCGCAGGCAACCGTATGAGCCTGATGCCGTTCGCCCAGATTGCTACCCGTATCGGCGGCGCGATTAACGTCTCTGTCTCGCTGCTGGTATTGGGCAACTTCCTCGTTTAAGTCTTCAGGAAAGAACAATGAAACTCGCAAGCTTTCTATATCAGGGTAAACGCAGCTACGGCATCGTGCAGGCCGAAGGTGTGATTGATTTAGGCCGCCGTCTGGGCGACTGCTACGGCGATCTCAAAGCGCTGTTACAGGGCAACGGGCTGGCGCAGGCCACCCGTTATCTCAGCGACGTGGTCGACGTGCCGATGAGCGCCATCACCTTCTTGCCGGTGATAGAGCAGCCGGAAAAAATTCTTTGTGTGGGGATGAACTACGCCGACAAGCGCAAGGAGTTTGACCAGCACAATCCGGCCCCGACGCTGTTTGTCCGCTTCCCGGATTCCCAGACCGGCCATAACGCGCCGGTGCTAAAACCGCGCCACTCCAGCGAGTTCGACTACGAAGGCGAGCTGGCGGTGATCATCGGTAAAGGCGGGGAGAACATCAGCCGCGAAGACGCCCTGCGCCACGTGGCGGGCTACAGCTGCTACATGGACGGTTCTGCCCGAGACTGGCAGCACACCTGGTTTACCGCCGGTAAAAACTGGCGGCAGACCGGCGCGTTTGGCCCGTGGATGGCAACGGCAGATGAGATCCCGGATCCGCATCAACTGGCGATCCGCACCTGGCTAAATGGCCGCATGGTGCAGGAAGACAACACCAGCAGCATGATCCACAAGGTCGCGGAGCTGATCGAATACATCAGCACCTTCACCCGCTTAAGCCCGGGCGATGTGATCATCACAGGTTCCCCGGGCGGCGTGGGTAAAAAGCGCAACCCGCCGCTGTTTATGAAGGAGGGGGATCGCATTGAGGTGGAGATCGAGCATATCGGTCACCTGAGTAACGTGATTGTGGAAGCGCCAGCAACCACGCTGGCGGCAGCACATTAAGTAAGGCGGCAGTATGCAATCGCAACCCATTGATTTTCGCCACACGGTTGTTGCCAGACATCCGGAGCGCCTGAGCCAGATCCGTTACCTGCTGGCCGACAGCGGTCTTGGCCTGGATAACGATATCACGTTGTTTGTCGAGGCCTGGTCCGGCGCGCAACTGGTGGGTTGCGCAGGGCTTGCCGCTAACGTCATCAAATGTGTGGCGGTCAACGAGCAGTTGCGCGGTGAAAACCTCAGCGCGCGCCTGCTGGCGGAGGTGGAAAATGCGGCACTGGAGCGTGGCCATTTTCACCTTTTTCTCTGCACCCGTCCGTGCAACATGGCGCGCTTTGGTCGCAGCGGTTTTTGGCCAATCGCCCGTAGCGGGGACAACGCCGTGCTGATGGAAAATACGCCACAGGGCATTGAGCGCTACTGCCGTTCCCTGGTGCGCCAGCGCAGGGGCGGGGAAAAAATCGGCGCGATTGTGATGAATGCTAACCCGTTTACCCTCGGACACCGGTATTTGGTGGATCAGGCGGCGGGGCAGTGCGATGCCCTGCACCTGTTTGTGGTGCGTGAAGATGCCTCGTTCTTCCCGTTCTGCGCGCGCATTGATATGGTGCGCGCAGGCGTGGCGCATCTGCCGAACGTGGTGGTGCATGAAGGCTCGCAATACATCATCTCCCGCGCCACCTTTCCGGCCTATTTTCTGAAGGAGACTGGCAAGGTGCAGCAGGCGTGGAGCGAAATCGACGTGCTGATCTTCCGCGACTTTATCGCCCCGGCGCTGGGAATTACCCATCGTTTTATCGGCTCCGAGCCGTTTTGCGATATCACCCGCCAGTACAACCAGACGCTGCACGCCCTGCTTGCCTTGCATATCAAGGTGGTGGAGATGCCGCGCCTTAAGGCCACCGGCAACGCGATATCGGCCTCGGAAGTGCGCCGTTTACTCAAAACAGAGCAGTTTTCCCGGATCCGGGAGATTGTCCCGGACTCTACCTTCGCGCACCTTGAAACACATTACCGTGCGGGTGCGGAAGTCGCATAATTATCAGGATGTTAACATGAAAATTGTAAGGGAGGCGCTGGCCGGAACGCAGGAGTCCAGCGACCTGATGGTGAAAATCGCCCCCGCTCACGAGGAGCTGGAGATTGTCATCCACAGTGAAGTGATCAAACAGTTTGGCGAGCAGATCCGTCGGGTCGTCGACGACACATTGCGCGCCATGAATGTGCAGCAGGGGCTCATCATCATTGAAGACAAAGGGGCGCTGGACTGTGTGATCCGCGCCCGTCTGCAAAGCGCGCTTCTGCGTGCCGCAGAGGAACAGGGAATCCAGTGGGGGGCGCTGAAATGAGCAAACTCCGTCGCAGTATGCTGTTCCTGCCGGGCGCCAACGCCGCAATGCTCTCTACCGCGTTTATCTACCGTCCTGACTCCATCATGTTCGATCTTGAAGATGCGGTAGCCCTGCGCGAGAAAGACACCGCGCGCATGCTGGTGTTCCACGCGTTGCAACACCCGATGTATCAGGATATCGAAACCGTAGTGCGCATTAACCCATTGAGCACACCGTTTGGCCTGCTGGATCTTGAAGCCGCCGTGTACGCGGGCGTGGACGTTATTCGCTTGCCGAAAACCGACACCCCGGACGACATCTACGAGCTGGAAGGCCATCTGGAACGCATCGAACAAGCGTGCGGGCGTGAGGTCGGTTCCACCCGCGTAATGGCGGCGATTGAATCGGCCATTGGCGTAGTCAATGCCGTGGCGATTGCTCGCAGCTCTCCGCGCTTAATCGGCATCGTACTGGCGGCCTTTGACTACGTGATGGACATGCAGACCGAGCGTGGGGACGGTACCGAGCTGTTCTACGCCCGCTGCGCCGTGTTGCACGCCGCCCGCGCCGCCGGTATCGATGCGTTTGACGTAGTGTGGTCAGACGTTAACGACGAAGCCGGATTCCTGCGCGAAGTCGATTTGATCCGCAAGTTGGGCTTTAACGGCAAATCGCTGATCAACCCACGTCAGATTGACCTGCTGCACAACGCCTATGCGCCAACCCAGCAGGAAGTGGATCACGCGAAGCGGGTGATTGAAGCGGCAGAGGAGGGCGAACGCAATGGCCTGGGCGTGGTATCGCTGAACGGCAAAATGGTCGACGCCCCGATTATTAACCACGCGCAGATGGTACTGGAACGCGCAGCGGCCTCTGGCGTGCGTCGTTAAGGAGTAAATAATGAATCAGACAGAACGTCTTCATGTGAATTTTCCCCATCTGCGGAATTTGCAGTCTTTTGATAACGCTCACAGCACCACACCGTGGCTGGCGGACAGCACGGCTAAACACAACCGCAAACTGTGCGCCTCTCTGGAAGAGGCCGTGATGCGCAGCGGTTTGCAGGATGGCATGACTATCTCTTTTCACCACGCGTTCCGCGAAGGTGACCGGGTGATCAACACCGTCGTGGCGCTGCTGGCGCAGATGGGCTTTAAAAACCTGACCCTGGCCTCCAGCTCGCTGATGACCTGCAACGACGCGTTGATCGAACCTATCCGGAACGGCGTGATTACCCGCATCTATACCTCCGGCATGCGCGGTAAGCTGGCGGATGCCATCTCTCACGGACTGATGGATGAACCGGTACATATTCATTCCCACGGCGGGCGGGTTAAGCTGTTGCAGGACGGCGAACTGAATATTGACGTAGCCTTTCTTGGCGTGCCGTGCAGCGATGAGTTTGGCAACGCTAACGGCACCCACGGCAAATCAAGCTGCGGCTCGCTGGGCTATGCGATGGTGGATGCGCACTTTGCCCGTAAGGTAGTGCTGTTGACCGAAGAGCTGGTGCCCTTTCCCAATATGCCCGCCAGCCTGGCGCAGGATCGGGTGGATTACATTGTGCAGGTAGAGAGCGTCGGCGACCCGGATAAAATCAGCGTCGGCGCGGCGCGCGTCACCAGCAACCCCCGGGAGCTTATGATTGCCCGCTATGCGGCGGATGTTATAGAGCACTCCGGCTACTTCAAACCGGGCTTCTCGATGCAGACCGGCTCCGGCGCGGCGGCCACAGCCTGCACCCGGTTTATGGAAGAAAAAATGGAGCGCAGCGGCGTAAAGGCGAGTTTCGCCCTTGGCGGCATCACCGGCAGCCTGGTGGATTTACATGAAAAAGGACTCATCGAAAAGCTGCTGGATACCCAGTGCTTTGACGGCCAGGCGGCGGCCTCGCTGGCGCGTAATCCAAACCATGTGGAGATCTCCACTAACGTTTATGCCAACCCGGGGAGCAAGGCGGCGTGCTGCGACCAGCTCGACGTGGTGATCCTTAGCGCGCTGGAAATTGACGTCGATTTTAACGTCAACGTCATCACCGGCTCGGACGGGGTAATGCGCGGCGCTTCCGGCGGCCATTGCGACGTTGCGGCGGCGGCTAACCTGACGATTGTGGTGGCGCCATTACTGCGTAGCCGTATTCCAACGGTAGTGAAACGCGTCACCACGTGCCTGACGCCGGGAGAGAGCATCGATGTGCTGGTCACCGATCACGGCATTGCGGTCAACCCGGCGCGCCCGGAGATCCGCGATCGCCTGCGTACCGCTGGCCTTAATATTGTGGATATCAACGCGCTCTTTGAACGCGCGATTGCGCTGACAGGCGTACCTAAACCCATCGCATTTACCGATAAAATCGTCGGTGTGATCCGCTACCGCGACGGTAGCGTGATCGACATCGTGCGACAGGTGAAGGAGGACGTGTGATTTCAGCGACACCCGTGCGGGTGGGTGTCAGCCTGGAAACGTTGCTGGCGGCGAAAGAGCGCCGCGCGGCACGCCAGGCTGACATGCTCACCCATTATCATCAACCGGTTATTTCACTGACGCTGGTGACGCCAGGGGAGATAAAGGACAGCCTGCGCTATCGCAATACCATGGGCGTGGCATTACAGATGTGCGATCAGCTGCTATGGGAAAATCGCTGGCAGGTGCTGGACCGCCAGGTGCTGTGGCTCCCAACCGGGCCTGAAGCGCAGTGGTGCGTGGCGCATCCGGCGGCAGAAATTAAAGTGCGCTGCGCGGAACTTGAACAGAGCCATCCGCTCGGCAGGCTGTGGGATCTGGATGTGATTTGCCCTCAATACGGTCACGTCGGGCGTCAGTCTTTGGGCGCACACCGGCGTCGGTGTCTGATTTGCGACCAACCCGCCCACGCCTGTTCCCGTTCGCGAAACCACCCTGTCGAGCTTGTCGTGGCCCGCGTGGAGAAAATGATCGATGACTGGTTTGCTCGCGACTAAATCGCGCCCGGTGGATGTGCCCGGCCTTGCCGCCGAAGCGCTGTGGCAGGAGCTGGAGCTGACGCCCAAACCGGGGCTGGTGGATAAGCTCAATAGCGGATCCCATAGTGATATGGACCACGCGCTGTTTGCCCTCAGCATTAAGGCGATTACGCCGTGGTTTGCGCGCTTTGCCGAGCTGGGTGAGGCGCAGGGTCAGCAACCTGCCGCTGAGCAATTACGGATCATTCGTCCGATGGGCATAGCCTGTGAGCAGGCGATGTATGCCGCGACGGGAGGAGTGAATACCCACAAGGGCGTGATTTTCGCTCTCGGTCTGCTCTGTTTCGCTGCCGGTCGTATGAAAGAGAGTTGCGCAGAAAGCCTCTGCTGTGAGGTCAGTAATATTTGCCGCGGCCTGGTCGCGCGTGAGCTTGCCGATCGCCGCGGGCTGTCGACGGCGGGAGAGCGGCAGTTTCAGCAGTACGGTTTAACCGGCGCGCGCGGTGAGGCGGAAAGTGGTTTCGCCACGGTGCGCCAGGCGCTGGCTATGTGGAACGGAGGTTCGCTGCATGATCTGTTGCTGCGCCTGATGGCGATAAACCAGGACAGTAATCTGGTCTCGCGTGGCGGTACGGACGGGCTGCGCTATGTGCAGGGCTACGCGCAGGAATTACTGGCTAACGGCTGGGATCGCGATGCGTTGATGACCATGGATAACGCATTGATTGAGCGTAATTTAAGCCCGGGCGGCAGTGCGGATTTATTGTCGGTGGGGTGGGTGCTATCGAAATTACCCCTCTCCTGAAAGAAGAGGGGATAATGATTACTGCGCGATAGGCTGTGCACCGTGCGGTTCGCGGACATGCTTGTACTTGAACAGCACGATAAACGCAAAGAACAGCACCAGCGAGTACGCCGCGAAGATAAGCCAGACTGGCTGCCAGTCGGTGATGCCGTTGGTGGTGTACATCTCAACCACTTTCCCGCTCACCACGCCGCCCAGAATACAGCCGAAGCCGTTGGTCATCATCAGGAACATGCCCTGCGCACTGGCACGGATCTCAGGCTTCACTTCTTTTTCGACAAACACCGAACCGGAGATGTTGAAGAAGTCGAACGCACAGCCGTAAACAATCATCGACAGAACCAGCAGCACGGTGCCGAATGGGCTCGGGTCGCCGTAGGCGAACAGACCAAAGCGCAGCATCCACGCGAAGATACTGATCAGCATCACGTTCTTGATGCCGTAGCGGCTCAGAAAGAACGGGATAGTGAGGATGAACAGCGTTTCAGAGATCTGAGAAATAGACATCATCACCGACGCATGTTCAACGATAAAGCTCCCGGCAAACAGCGGGTCGTTATCGAAGCTATGCAGGAAGGTGTTGCCGAACATGTTGGTGATCTGCAGTTCCGCGCCCAGCAGCATGGAGAAGATAAAGAAGATCGCCATGCGCTTGTTTTTAAACAGCGCGAACGCATCCAGACCAAGCATTGCGCTCCAGGTCTGATTTTTCTGCTGGTTAGAGACCGGGATATGCGGCAGCGTCAGGGTGAACAGCACCAGTACCACGGAGAGTACGGCACCGATATAAAGCTGCATATGGCTCAGCTCAAAGCCTGCGAAGCTCACGCCCCACATCGCCATGATAAAGCCGATGGTGCCCCAGATACGAATGGGCGGGAAATCGGTCACGATGTCCATTCCCGCAGACTTAATGCGGTAATAGGAGATGGTATTGATCAGGCCAAGCGTTGGCATATAGGCCAGCGAGTTAAGCAGGATAACCATGAACATCGCCCCCGGCGTCGTCACTTCGGCCGCCATAAACAGCGTCCCCGCGCCCACCAGGTGGCAAAGCATGTATAGCCACTTCGCGCTTAACCATTTATCTGCCACGATACCGAGCAGCGTTGGCATGAACACAGCCGCAATACCCAGCGAGCTGTAGACGGCACCGATTGACGCACCATCGAACTTGAGCGTCACAAACATATAGGAGCCGAGCGTGGTCAGCCAGCTACCCCACAGGCAGAACTGCAGAAACGACAATATTTTAAGCTGCAGCTTAAGGTTCATGTTGCTTTCCTCACAAATGAGCGGAAGATATGTTGTTGTAGGAACATTCAGGGTTGGTATTTGATGTAATTTTATCAGTTGTTAACCCTATGTTTTGTTACCTCCTGCAAAAAAATGCAATCCACATTAATTTGCAGTTTGGATTGTGAAGCAAATAACATTTTCGTATGGGGAGGGGGCGATTTGTGCCTCCTCACCCTAACCCTCTTTCCGAAGAGGAGAGGGCAGGGTAAGCGAGGGGGGGGTTAGCGGCGTCGGTAGGTTTTCTGCGCCGTATTCACCTTATAAAGATAACGACGAGATTCCGCGGACGGGTGGCGGGTGGTGAGGGTCGTATAAACATCCCCCGGCGTCATGCTATTGATGATATTTGCCGCCTGCACTTTGTCATTAGAGAAAACGCGCAGCACGCTGCCCGCACCGCCGTTATAGGCTGTAATCACCGCGTAGCGACGTGACGTTGGGTTATCAATTCCGCCCAGATAGACATTGTTCAGCATCGCCAGGTAGGCGGTACCGGTATCAATGTTGCTCTGCGGATCAAACAGATAGCTACGGCTCGGCATCCCGGATTTACCCTGCGAGCGGAACACATCTTTACCGGCGCTGTGCTGCACGACCTGCATCAGCCCTAACGCGTCAGAACGGCTGACCGCATACGGGTTAAATGACGATTCGGTCTGCATAATGGCCAGGATCAGCGACTCATCCACACCATACTTACGCGACGCCTGGCGTACCATGCCCAGGTACTTATGCGCACGTTTGTCGAGGTGGTTCGGCACCAGGTTGATAGTGACGCTGTAGATAATTTTCAGACCGTTAGTACGGCTTTTCAGGCGCGTTTGCAGCAGGTAATCCGCAAAGTTCGTCGCGCGGCCTTCCCAGCGGATCGGCTGACCGGTTTGATCAACAACCTGGCCGTACAGGAACGGCTCTTTGGAGATGGTAACGTCGTCAGCATCTGAGTAGAGATCGATAGATCCCGGATCGTCACCCATCAGCAGGGTTTTAACGATCGCCTGGCGCAACCGTGCAGTAGGTTCAGTGCCTGCGATGGTTTCAATCGTTATCGTACCGTCATCAAAGTTGATATGGCTACGGGTTTGATAGGCATCGGTGTATTTAACATAGTCCTTAGGTCCGGCAATAAGAACTTCATTAAATCCCCATATGTTTTCGATGTTGTGGGCAAACTGCCCCATCAATATGTCAAAACCGTTGGTGTCCTTGACCCAGGCTTCGTTGTAATCATCGCCTTTTTTTGAAGAACAAGACACAAGCAACGGCGCAACAAGAGCCAGCGCTAAAAATTTTTTCATCATTCCGGGTGTGCGTGTTGTGTTTGTTTTTACGGCGGGGTTGCCCCCGCACGCTGTTATTTTTCCGGTGGCGTGTAGCCTTCGATGTGCACATCTTTGCCTTCGAACAGGAAATTCACCATCTCCTGCTCCAGCAGCTTGCGATGCTCCGGGTTCATCATGCTAAGTTTCTTCTCGTTAATCAGCATGGTTTGCTTTTTTTGCCACTGTGCCCAGGCGTCTTTAGAGATCTCATTATAGATGCGCTTACCCAGCTCACCCGGGTAGAGCTGAAAGTCCTGGCCTTCAGCGTCACGCTGCAGGAAAGTACAAAAAATCGTTCTGGCCATACTCATTCCTCTTTTTTCTGTCCGCTGCTAAACCATTGCACCGGCGCGTAATTGCTGTAACAGGCGCTCCACGGGAGCCGCCAGTCCGACCGATGGCGGTTGCGCTAAGTTATACCAGAGTGCGGTTCCTTCATCCATGCAGGAGGTGAATGAGAACACGGGAAGCCACATTGGCACAATATCCAGATGGAAATGGCTGAAGGTATGCCGAAACGCGGTCTGTTGCGCCAGGTTATCGGCAGCAATGCCGCGCTGTTTAAGCCATTTTCGTAGCGAATCTTCATCTTCAAACTGCGGGAAGCAGTATAGACCACCCCACAGACCGCTCGGCGGACGCTGGGCGAGAAACACCTCATCTCCGTGCTGCATCAATAACATATAGCCAGTGCGTTCCGGCAGCGTCTGCTTCGGTTTTTTACCCGGATAGTGCGCCCACGAATGGGTTGCGTAGGCCACGCACAGGTTGTTCACCGGGCACAGCTCGCATTTCGGTTTTGAGCGCGTGCAGACCATCGCGCCGAGATCCATCATCGCCTGGTTAAAACGCTCCACGCCCTTCGCCGGGGTGACCGCTTCGCTAATTTCCCACAGGCGTTTCTCTACGTCTTTTTTACCCGGCCAGCCGTCGACGGCATAACAGCGCGCCAGCACGCGTTTTACGTTGCCGTCAAGAATCGGGAAATGTTTGCCTAATGAAAGCGAGAGGATAGCGCCCGCAGTTGAGCGCCCGACGCCGGGTAAATCGGCCACTGCGTCGAAGGTTTCCGGGAAGATACCGTTATGGCGCGTGGCGACCTGCTGCGCGGCTTTGTGCAAATTGCGGGCGCGGGCGTAGTAGCCCAACCCTGTCCACAGGTGCAATACTTCATCCAGCGGCGCATTGGCTAAATCGGTTATCGTTGGAAAGCGCGCCATAAAACGCTCAAAGTAAGGGATCACCGTGGCAACCTGCGTTTGTTGCAACATCACCTCTGAGAGCCATACTTTGTAAGGCGTTTTTTCAATTTGCCAGGGCAGGGTTTTACGCCCGTATTTGTCGTACCAGTCCAGCACCTGGGCTGAAAATTGAGTGGCTTGCATGGTCATCGATTCGCATAATCAGGGACGCAGATTGCAGCACAGCGTCAATCTGCTGTAAACCGGATCTTTCCCATGCTTGCATAGAAGCCTTAACTTTGGATAATGCCCGTTTCCTGAACATTCTCACAAGCAGACAACACTTTTATGAAAAACGACGTCATTTCAGCGGAATTTGATGAAAACGGTCGCCCGCTGCGCCGTATTCGCAGCTTTGTCCGCCGTCAGGGCCGCCTGACGAAAGGACAGCAACACGCGCTGGATACCTACTGGCCGGTGATGGGCGTTGAGTTCACGGAACAGCCTGTCGACTTTGCTGAGCTGTTTGGCCGCGTAACGCCCGTGACGCTGGAGATTGGTTTTGGTATGGGCACGTCGCTGGTGGCCATGGCAAAAGCGCGTCCAGAGCAGAGCTTCCTCGGCATTGAAGTGCACTCCCCGGGCGTCGGCGCATGTCTTGCCACCGCCCACGAAGAGGGCGTAGAGAACCTGCGTGTGATGTGTCACGACGCGGTGGAAGTGCTGCACCAAATGATTCCTGACAATTCTTTGAACATGGTTCAGCTCTTTTTCCCTGACCCGTGGCATAAAGCACGTCATAATAAACGCCGTATCGTTCAGGCTCCGTTTGCCGAGCTGGTGAAAAGTAAGCTTAAGCTGGGCGGCGTCTTCCATATGGCAACCGACTGGGAACCTTATGCGGAACACATGCTGGAGGTGATGTCGTCTTTGGATGGGTACAAAAACCAGTCTGCGAGCAACGACTATGTACCACGTCCGGATTCACGTCCGGTGACAAAATTTGAACAGCGTGGCCATCGTCTTGGTCACGGCGTATGGGACTTAATGTTCGAGAGGGTGAAATAATGGCAAAGAATCGTAGCCGTCGTCTGCGTAAAAAGATGCATATCGAGGAATTCCAGGAAGTAGGCTTCTCCGTTGCATGGCGTTTTCCGGAAGGTACCAGCGTTGAGCAGATCGATCAGGACGTTGATACGTTCATCAACGATGTGATCGAGCCTAACAAGCTGGCGTTTGATGGTAGCGGTTATCTGGCGTGGGAAGGTTTGATCTGCACCCAGGAAGTCGGTAAATGCACCGAAGAACATCAGGCTTTGGTACGCAAATGGCTTGAAGACCACAAACTGGAAGATGTCCGCGTCAGCGAACTTTTCGACGTTTGGTGGGACTAAATAAGCAGTATGGGGCCAGCATTAGCTGGCCCATTTTGTCTGAGGGAGTGTTTAAGATGCGCAAAACGTTGCTGGCTGTTGCATTAATGGCAATCGGAACCACCGCCCACGCGGAATATAAATGTAGCGTCACCCCGCGTGACGACGTGGTGTTGAGCCCGCAAACCGTGCAGGTCAAAGGCGAGAATGGCAATCTGGTGATCACGCCGGATGGCAATGTGACGTTTAACGGCAAGCAATACACACTGACTGCCGCGCAGCGCGAGCAGGCGAAAGATTACCAGGCCGATTTGCGTACCGCACTGCCGTGGATAAATGACGGCGCCCTGACGCGCGTAGATAAGAGCCGCATGGCGCTGGATAAAATCATCACCAAAGAGGTGGGAGAGAGCAGCAATATGCGCACCCGTCTGACGAAGCTGGATAAACAGCTGAAAGCGCAGATGAACCGCATTATCGAGAAACGTACTGATGGCCTGACGTTCCACTACAAAGCGATTGATGAAGTGCGTGCCGACGGCCAGCAACTGGTGAACCAGGCGATGGGCGGCATCCTGCAGGACAGCATCAATGAGATGGGCGCGAAAGCGGTGCTCAAAGGCGGCGGAAACCCGCTACAGGGCGTGCTGGGCAGCCTGGGCGGTTTGCAGACCTCTATCCAGAATGAGTGGAAGAACCAGGAAGCGGATTTCCAGCAGTTCGGTAAAGACGTGTGCAAGCGCGTAGTGTCGCTGGAAGAGAGCCGCAAGGCGCTGGTCGGGACGCTGAAGTAACGTTTCTGCCCGCAGGCCTCTCACCCTAACCTTCACCCCAAAAGGGTGTACGGTCCGGGGTGAGGGTTGCAGCGTTTCAAGAATTTTATCTAATACAGCTTTTTCATTATTCCAGAATGCGTTGTTCCAGAATCGAATAACGTGCCAGCCCTTTTGGTTGAACCTCACCGTTCTTGCCTGTAAGCGAATAATTTCCATCCCCCACTCTGCCAGCCTTTCCCTCAGCCGGCAGAACGGGAGGCAAAATCCTGAATCAGCCTTCAGGAATCTTCAGCAAGGAATAGCTCAAGAAGGGAGTTTAAGAACAGTTTGCCGTGCTCTGTGATCTGCCAGTACTCATCGCACTCGGTCAGATACCCCTGCGCCAGCGCTTCGTCAATCTGCGGGCGAATCACGGATTCTGGTAATCCGGTATAACGCGTAAACTCCGCGCGCGGTGCGGCTTCCAGCAGGCGGAAACGGTTCATAAAGAACTCAAAGGGTTTGTCAAACGCCTCGACGTCGTGTCTACGCTCCAGATAGCGGCCCGCCATATACCCGCGTGGATGGCGGGTCTTAGTTGTGCGTAGAATACGCCCGTCCGGGAAGGTCACTTTGCCATGCGCGCCGCAGCCAATCCCCAGGTAGTCGCCAAATCGCCAGTAGTTCAGGTTGTGCTGACACTGATAGCCCGGCTTCGCATACGCGGAGGTTTCATATTGCTGGTAGCCCGCAGCTGTCAAAAGCTGGTGGCCCTGCTCAAAGATATCCCACAGCGCGTCGTCATCCGGTAGCACCGGCGGGCGAGAGCCAAACAGCGTGTTTGGCTCAATGGTTAACTGATACCAGGAGAGATGTGGCGGGTTCAGTTCAATCGCCTGGCGTAAATCGTCCAGCGCCTCGTCCAGCGACTGATCCGGCAGGCCGTGCATTAAATCAAGATTAAAGCTGCGAAGGCCAAGCTCTGTCGCCAGGTTCGCCGCACGCTTTGCCTCTTCCGGACCGTGAATGCGCCCCAGGCGTTTTAATTTCGGTTCGCTAAAGCTCTGCACGCCGATAGAGATTCGGTTCACGCCCGCCCGCTGATACTCGATAAAACGGTCGGCCTCTACAGTGCCGGGGTTGGCTTCCATCGTAATTTCAGCGTCCGCAGCCAGGTTCAGACGCGCACGCACCCCGTCCAGCAACGTCTGCATCGCCGGGCCTGAAAGCAGACTCGGCGTACCGCCACCAATGAAAATGGTCTTAACTTCACGTCCCTGTGCGTAAAGTGCATCGGCGTCCAGGTCCGCCAGCAGATGTGCTACATAATCATCATGCGGCACTTCACCTTTCAGCGCGTGCGAGTTGAAATCGCAGTACGGGCATTTCTGCACGCACCACGGGATGTGAATATAAAGACTTAGAGGCGGCAGATTAGCCATTACGTAATGCTTCCAGTAACAGTTTGAGCGCGCGTCCACGGTGGGAAATCGCGCTTTTCTCTTCGCGGGTGAGTTCCGCCGCGGTTTTGCCTTCAGTCGGGACAAAGAAAATCGGGTCATAGCCAAACCCGCCGCTGCCTGCCGCATGACGGGTAATCACACCCGGCCAACTGCCGTGACAAACGATTGGCGTTGGGTCCTCTGCGTGGCGCATATAGACCAGCACGCAGTGGAACTGTGCCTGACGTTGTTCATCAGGAACGTCTTTCAGCGCGACGAGCAGTTTTTCCAGGTTCTGCTGGTCAGTGGCATCAACGCCTGAATAACGCGCGGAGTAGATCCCCGGTGCGCCGTCAAGAAAATCCACGGCCAGGCCTGAGTCGTCGGCAATGGCGGGCAGACCAGTTACCTGCGCGGCATGGCGGGCTTTCAGGATCGCGTTTTCGATAAACGTCAGCCCGGTCTCTTCGGCAGACTCTACGCCAAGCTCCGTCTGAGCAACCACGTCCAGCCCAAAATCATTTAATAGCGAGGCCAGCTCGCGCACTTTACCCGCGTTACCGGTAGCGAGAACAACTTTTTGCATGGTTTAGTCCTGTTCTGTCAGAGCCGCGACGTCCGTCGGGATAGAGTGCGGATTAACGATTTTTACTTGTTTATGCCGCCCAGATTCACCTTTTTCAATGATGACCTGGCTTTTGGCGACGCGAAACTGTTTTGCCAGATATCTGGTCAGATGCGCATTCGCCTGGCCATCAACCGGCGGGGCGGTGATGGCGACTTTGAGTTCGTCGCCATGCAATCCAACAATAGCGTCACGGCTGGCTTTTGGCTGAACATACAGCCGTAAAACCAGCCCGTCCGCGCAGGTGCATACCGCACTCATAGCGCCATCCACAGCCCCGGCAGCAGTATATTGCCTGTCGCCTGCAGCAGTTCGGCAATCCCCATGTTAGCGACATACAGCAGCAGGACGAGGATCATCGGCGAGAAATCGATGCCGCCCATTGCTGGCAGAAGATTACGGATCGGGCGCAGCAACGGTTCAGTCAACTGAATGAGCGCAAATTCAACCGGGCTACGGCCACGGCTTACCCAGCTCATGATTGCCATAACCAGCAGCACCCAGAAGATCAGCAACCCAATGGTTTTGACCAGGATAAGCACGGCCGCAATCCAGATAATTGGCTGGAAGGTGATGACCATAAACAACGTGATCGCTTTGATGACGCTAAGAATAAATGCCACCAGCAAAGATGAACTGTCGACAGGACCCATAGCCGGAATAATACGGCGCAGCGGTCCCACGACAGGTTGCGTGATTTTCACGATAAACTGCGAGAACGGATTGTAAAAATCACAGCGGGCCCACTGCATCCAGACGCGCAACAAAAGCGCCATCGTGTACAGCTCAATGACCGTTGAGAGCAGGAAAGTCAACGTCTTCATGGCGTTCCTCAGGTTTCCTTATTATTGGGTGTAGTCGCGCGCACCGAAAATTGCCGTGCCGATGCGCACCATCGTGCTGCCTGCCGCGATAGCGGCTTCCATATCATCCGACATGCCCAGAGAAAGCGTGTCTACCGATTCATAGCGCACTTTAAGCGCCTCAAATGCTACAGCCATTTGCTGTGCCACAGCAAATTGCCTTTCATAATTTGACTCAGGCGCCGGGATTGCCATCAAACCACGCAGGGTCAGGCGGGGTAGCGCGGCCACCTCTGCCGCCAGCGCATCCAGTTCGCTCAAAGCAATACCGGACTTGCTATTCTCGTCGCTGATATTCACCTGAATCAATACATTAAGCGCTGGCAGTTCTGCCGGACGTTGTTCATTCAAACGCGTGGCAATGCGTATGCGATCGAGGGTATGGCACCAGTCAAAGTGTTCTGCCACCAGACGGCTTTTGTTCGACTGCAGCGGGCCAATAAAGTGCCACTGCAGGCCACTGTTTCCCGCCTCCTGAAAGTGGCGAATTTTATCCACGCCTTCTTGTACGTAGTTTTCACCAAATGCACGATGACCTGCAGTAATCGCTTCTGCGATGGCGCTCGCAGGCTTGGTTTTACTGACTGCAAGCAATGTAATTTCTTCTGAAGCACGGCCGCAACGTGTTGCCGCAGCTGAGATTTTGTCCCGAACCTGTGCCAGGTTATGCGCAATGTCGTTCATTTTCAGAGGAGTAGTCTATGGATGTGGAAGAAATTGTGTCCCTTAGTGTAAAGCATAACGTCTCCGATCTACACCTGTGCAGTGATTCCCCCCCGCGCTGGCGCAGGTTAGGGCGGCTCGAGCCTGCGCCATTTCCGGCGCCTGACGTAGAGGCCCTTTTGAAAAACTGGCTCAATGACGAACAGCAAGGCGCGTGGTGGGCAAACGGGCAGGTGGATTTTGCCGTGACCATAGCGGGAAATCAGCGCCTGCGCTGCAGCGCGTTTAACCATATGTTGGGCGTCTCGATAACCATTCGCCTGTTGCCAGTGACCTGTCCGCAGCTTGCTTCTCTTGGGGTGCCTCGGGCCATCCCTGACCTGCTCGCCAATGATAACGGACTAATTCTGGTAACGGGCGCAACCGGCAGCGGTAAGTCCACCACGCTTGCGGGGATGGTCGATTTTCTTAATCATCATACGGACGGGCATATTCTGACGCTCGAAGATCCGGTGGAATTTATGTACCACAGTGAACGTTGCCTGATTCAACAGCGGGAGATTGGTCGACACAGCCCCTCTTTTGCCGATGCGCTACGCTGTGCGTTACGTGAAGATCCGGATGTCATCCTGCTGGGCGAACTACGCGACAGCGAAACAATCCGTCTGGCACTTACGGCGGCAGAAACCGGGCACCTGGTGCTGGCAACACTGCATACGCGCGGCGCAGCGCAAGCCATTGAACGGCTGGTCGATACGTTTCCGGCCAAGGAGAAGGACCCGGTGCGCAACCAGCTGGCTGGTAGCTTGCGGGCAGTTCTGGCGCAAAAACTGCGTCAGGATCTGCAGGGAGGGCGTGTTGCGCTCTATGAACTGCTGGTGAATACCTCCGCGGCGGCAAATCTCATCCGAGAGGGGAAAACCTGGCAACTGCCCGGCATCATTCAAACCGGTCAGCAGGCGGGTATGCAGAACTTTGAACAGAGTCTGGCCGAGCGGCGCGCACAGGGGAGGTTATAGGCCCTGGCGCTTAGTAGCCCTGTTCGAAGTAGCTTTCGAGAATGATAACGGCAGAAGCCGAGTCCACGCTGCCTTTATTCAGCGCCCTGAAGCCGCCGTGTTCAAACAGGCCTGCGCGCGCTTCAACGGTGCTCAGACGCTCGTCATGCAGCTTCACGGACACGCCAAAGCGGCCGTGGATTTTATTGGCGAACTTGCGCGCCCTGGCGGTGAGCGGTTGTTCAGTACCATCCATATTCAGCGGGAGCCCGACTATCACGTCGTCCGGTTGCCACTCTTTAAGCAGGCGCTCAATAAGGTTCCAGTCCGGCGTACCGTCGTTGGCTTTCAGGGCCGCGAGGGGGCGTGCTGTACCGGTTATGCGCTGACCAACAGCAACGCCGATACTTTTGGTGCCAAAATCGAAGGCCAGGAGCGTTCCGCTCATTATGCGTGCCCCGCGACGCCCGGCATCGTCAAAATATCAATGCCAATCAGTTTGGCCGCATCACGCCAGCGATCGGCAATCGGGGTTTTAAACAGGATGTTGAGATCTGCAGGGGCGGTCAGCCAGGCGTTATCGAGGATCTCTTGTTCCAGTTGGCCTTTCTCCCATGAGGAGTAGCCCAGCGCAACCAGGACTTCAGACGGTTGGTTGGCAGTGCCCAGCGTTTCGAGAACGTCGCGTGAGGTGGTGACAACGGTGTTATCTGAGATAAGAATACTGGAAGAGAAAATCGGAGGCGTATGCAGAATAAAACCCCGATCTTCAGCAAGCGGGCCGCCAAGCATGACCGGTTTATCCAGGCGGATTTCCGGTTGGCGCTCGTCAGCGGTGATCTTCAGCTTATCCAGAATTCCTTCAACTTGCAGGTTTTCCAGCGGCTTGTTGATGATAATCCCCATCGCACCGTCTTCGTTGTATTCACAAATATAGACCACGGCGCGGCGGAAAATCGGGTCCTGGAGAGCAGGCATGGCAATAAGAAAGTGATGCTGTAAATTCATTGTCAGAGGTACTGTTTCCTGGTTTAAAAAAGCGACAGCGTCCAGTATGCGTAGAAACGACAACGCTGTCACTCATTGGTGGTTATTTCTGCAGGCGTTTTTCGATAGCGTCCATCAGCATACCGGTGATCGAGACCGGGAATTCCGCTTCGATTTCACGAATGCAGGTTGGGCTGGTGACGTTCACTTCGGTCAGACGATCGCCAATGATATCCAGACCGACGAAGATCAGGCCTTTGGCTTTCAGCGTCGGGCCAACGCGGCGGGCAATTTCCCAGTCGCTTTCGCTTAGCGGGCGCGGCTCACCACGACCACCGGCCGCCAGGTTGCCGCGGGTTTCTCCGCCCTGCGGAATGCGCGCCAGGCAATAAGGCACCGGTTCGCCGTCCACCACCAGAACACGTTTATCACCGTCGACGATGGCGGGGAGATAATTCTGCGCCATGCAGTAGCGCGTGCCCAGCTCTGTCAGCGTTTCGGTAATAACGCCGATGTTAGGGTCGCTCTCTTTCACGCGGAAAATAGACGCGCCGCCCATTCCGTCCAGCGGTTTCATGATGATATCGCCATGCTTTTGCCAGAACGCTTTAAGCTGTGCCTTGTTGCGGGTGACCAGGGTTTCCGGCGTCAGGTCTGAGAACCAGGCGGTATAAAGCTTTTCGTTACAGTCACGCAGGCTCTGCGGTTTGTTGACGATCAGCGTGCCTTTCTCTTCTGCACGTTCAAGGATATAGGTGCAGTAGATAAATTCGGTATCGAACGGCGGATCTTTACGCATGAGGATCACATTGAGATCGGCGAGCGGGATATCCTGATCGCCGCCAAACTCGTGCCATTTGTCGTAGTTTTGCTCGACCTTAACGATGCGGGTGCGGGCACGGGCTTCACCGTTGATAAGGTAAAGATCGTTCATCTCCATATAGTGGAGTTCATAGCCGCGACGCTGCGCTTCCAGCAGCATAGCGAAGCTGGAATCTTTCTTGATGTTAATGTTTGCGATGGGATCCATCACGATGCCGAGCTTGATCATTTTTTTCTCCATCTTTATGGGTCAACCCAGATCGCCAAACCGCACCTGTAGCGCGGTAATGGCGGTGAGCGCCGTTGTCTCTGTGCGCAGAATGCGAGGTCCCAGCAGAATATCAGTAAACTGGTAACGTGCGGTCATGGCAATTTCGTCAGGCGACAGGCCGCCTTCCGGGCCAATAAGCAGGCGTATGCGTTCAACGGGCAGCGGCAGCGTATTGATACTGGCGCTGGCGCGCGGATGAAGGTTGAGCTTAAGCCCGCTCTCCTCTTCAGCACACCACTCCTCAAGATCCATCGCCGGGCGGATCTCCGGTATTTGGTTGCGACCGCTCTGCTCGCAGGCCGCAACGGCAATTTTCTGCCACTGCTGACGCTTTTTGTTCAGACGTTCAGCATCCAGTTTAACGCCACAGCGCTCAGAAAATAGTGGCGTAATGAGGCTTACACCCAGTTCAATCGATTTCTGAATGGTGAATTCCATTTTCTCACCGCGCGACATCACCTGGCCAAGATGAATGTGCAGGGGAGATTCACGGTCGTCCTCTTCGCCATGCAGCACAGTCACGTGCACGGATTTTTTGTCGGCACGGGTGATTTGGGCGTCGAAAACCTGATTAGAGCCGTCGAAAAGCTGGATCGCCTGGCCTGTGCCCATGCGTAGCACGCGCCCAACGTGGTTAGCGGCATCGTCAGACAGGGCAATTTCGCTGCCTGCGGTAATCAGTTCAGGGTGATAGATGCGAGGGATGCGCATAGTCAGAAGTTCCGTGAATAAAACAATGAAAGCGAATTGTCGCTAGTGTAGGTTAGCTCTTTTGCGCCTGGCAAGCCCGCTGGACATACGGGTTATGATTCCCCTGCACGTTTGCGATGCGTTCGTCGCGCAGACACTCCCATTGCGTCACCGGATACAGCTTGTCCCAGGCGTTGAACAACTGCGTCTGCTGGCGTGAAAGGTTGAGTTCATAGCGATCGCGCATATAGAAGTAGGTGCGGGCAATACTGCCGCGCGCTCTCGCGGGCGGCTCGGCCACTTTCTGTTTAAAATCAACTTTCATACCACACTGACCGTACTGGCCATCGCCACCGTTCCACTGGCTGTACATAAAATTTCCGCGATCGCCATTTACTTCACCCACTACTGGCTGCAGGTTGTGCATATCGCTTTCAATCTGGCGATAAACCGGATCTTTGGCGCAATTTTTACGTCCGCCATCCTGCCAGCACTGTCGCTGGTGGCCAAACTGCCATGCCGGAACCACGTGTTCCCATTCGATCCGGCTGGCGCGGTTCTCATTTTTTCGCACTTTATAGCCGCAGGATTCGAGATCAACGATCCCTTTTTTCCCCTGCCAGTTAATCTTGCATCCGCAGTAGAAATCGCCCGGGGCATCGGCGTTAATTTTAACTCCAGCACTTTTGGCCTGAGAGAAACTGTTGATTCCGGTGGCCAGAACATGGCCGGAGAGCGTCGTCGCCAGAAAGGCGACCGCGAGAGAAAAATGACGGGACATCGTGAACTCCGTATCAAAACGAGCCCGCAACGTAACGAATGTTGTTCCTGTATGCAATCAATCAGATCAGGAAAGTTCCTGAAAGTTCAGTTGATTATTCCGCAATCAACGGTTCACCGCATTTGAGGCAACGGTAAGCCGCCTCGCCGCGCACAATCCGATTATGACGGCGGACGGTAAGCTGATGCTGTTGACACTGGCAGCGGTAGGGGAAGGTATTGGCGCGGACTGATTCCAGCTCGAACTGGTGGGTTCGGCGAGCCGGAACCCCGAGCACCGCTTCCATCATCCATTTCCACTCTTTACCGTGCGGCGCCACGCGACCAAAGTGTTTCCAGACCAGAAGATGCGCCAGTTCGTGAGGGACCACCTCCTCGATAAACGCCTGCTGGTTTTCCATCATTAACACCGGGTTGAGGCGGATTTCATAAGCGTCCAGCCAGGCGGTTCCGGCAGAGGTTCCGCGCTGCTGATAGACAAGCTTAGGCTCGGGATATTGGCGACCAAGCTTCAGGTTCGCCTGGGCGAGCTTTTCCCGCAGGCTGCGCATAACGGCTTGCTGAATGGCGATGGGGAGACGGGGAGCTTTCATAGAGACAGAGCATAAAACGTGAAGCAGGGAGGTGCAAGAGTCACCTCCCTGCCAGAGCGATCAGTCGTGTGCGCCAATCTCGCGTAATGGTCGACCTTTCATCAGGTTACGTTCAATATGTTCCAGTGATACGTGTTTGGTTTCTGGAACCAGCCAGATAGTCAGAACGATAAAGAACAGGTTCAGACCCGAGTAGACCCAGAAGGTGTTCGCATTACCCAGAGAATTAAGCATGGTCAGGAACGTGGCGCCGACAATCATGTTCGCAATCCAGTTGGTCGCTGTAGAGCAGGTGATACCAAAATCACGCCCTTTCAACGGCTGGATTTCAGAGCACAATACCCAAATCAGCGGACCGGCACTCATTGCAAATCCGACGATAAACATCAGCAGCATGGCGACCGCAAAGTACTGAGCAGAAGGTGAGTGAATACCCACATGCATCATGGTACCCAATACGCCCATGCCGACCGCCATCACCATGAAGCCCAGTGTCAGGGTGGGTTTACGGCCCCAGCGGTCAACCAGGCCGATGGCGATAAAGGTGGCCAGCACGTTGGTCAGACCCACGATAACAGTACCCCACATCTGCTCGGTGGTGTTGGTGTAGCCCGCCAGTTCAAAGATTTTTGGCGCGTAGTACATGATGACGTTCATCCCGGTGAACTGTTGCATTACCTGCAGCAGCACGCCAAGGAACACCGCACGGCGGAAGTTGCTGTTCTCTTTGAACAGCGCCCAGCCGGACTGTTTCACCTTCAGGCTTTCACGTATCTCTTCCAGCTCGTTTTTCGCTTCTGCGCTGGTATCGCGCAGGCGTAGCAGCACGCGCTCGGCGTCGTGGAAACGGCGCTTCGCGGCAAACCAGCGCGGGCTGTCCGGCAGGAAAAAGACGCCTATCAGCAGCAGAATGGCAGGGATAATAATAACGCCCAGCATCCAGCGCCATGCTCCGCTGTAGCTAAACGCGGTATCGGAAAGGTAAGCACCTAAGATACCGATGGTGATCATCAACTGATACATCGAAATCATACTGCCGCGGATTTTCTCCGGCGCAATTTCAGAAAGGTAGAGCGGGGCAGTGTACGAGGCGACGCCGACGGCCAGACCTAACAGTACGCGGGAAAGAATGAGCACTTCAACGTTGGGAGCCGCGGCAGAGAAGAGGGAACCGGCAACGAAGAGGATCGCGCCAATCATCAGGCTCTTTTTACGCCCAAGCTTAAAGGAGAGCCAGCCGCTGCCGACGGCCCCGACGGCCGCACCAAACATCATGGAACTGACCACCCATTCCTGGGTATGCGCATTTATCTGGAACTCGTCTGCGATGAAGGGGAGTGCGCCAGCAATCACGCCAATATCGAGGCCAAAAAGTAATCCTGCCAGGGCTGCGAGGAAGCAGACGAAAAAGGTCATCGCCTTATTGGACGTACGTCCCTGTTTTTTATTGTCAGGCATTATGCCCTCCAGTTGGGTTATCAGTTTTATCGATGTTAAGGGTAGGTGAGTGACCCGTAAAAATATGTGAGACAAATCACATAGGTGTAATCGGTTACACTCATGCGTAACCGTAAATATATTTAAAGCTTTGAAAATATAGAGCTAAATTAGTTGATACGCATCCCGAATGGACACTTTTCAGACTTAACTGAAATAAAATGTAACAGCAGAGAAAGGACAATCGTGCAAAGGGATTAATCTGAAAGCGATGCAATCTGGAGGTAATGTAAGCGGTTTCATCGCGCATCGTCGTGCAAAAGAAGTACGCACATAGGCAAAAAGCCAGCACGAGGCTGGCCTTTGAAGAAGCAAAACGCAGTCGATTATTTCAGACCGGCAGCTTCACGCAGCAGAGCGGCTTTGTCGGTTTTTTCCCACGGGAAATGTTCGCGACCGAAGTGACCGTACGCAGCGGTTTCTTTGTAGATTGGGTGCAGCAGATCCAGCATCTGAATCAGACCGTATGGACGCAGGTCGAAGAATTCGCGCACCAGCAGGGTCAATTGTTCAGAAGGTACTTTTTCTGTACCAAAGGTTTCAACCATGATGGAGGTGGGTTCAGCCACGCCAATGGCATAGGAAACCTGTATTTCACAACGGTCTGCCAGGCCGGCTGCAACGATGTTTTTCGCCACATAACGGGCAGCGTAGGCAGCAGAACGGTCCACTTTAGACGGATCCTTACCAGAGAACGCGCCGCCACCGTGACGCGCCATGCCGCCGTAGGTGTCAACAATGATTTTACGCCCGGTCAGACCGCAGTCGCCCATTGGGCCGCCGATTACAAAGCGTCCGGTTGGGTTGATGAAGAATTTTGTTGCAGAGCTCAGCCATTCGGTCGGCAGAACCGGCTTAATGATCTCTTCCATTACCGCTTCCTGCAGAGATTTCTGGTCGATCTCTTCGGAATGTTGGGTCGACAGAACCACCGCGTCAATACCGACGATTTTGCCGTCGTCATACTGGAAGGTCACCTGGCTTTTTGCATCCGGGCGCAGCCACGGCAGGGAACCGTTTTTACGCACATCGGCCTGACGCTGCACCAGACGGTGTGCGTAGGTAACCGGCGCTGGCATGAGCACGTCGGTTTCATTGGTTGCATAGCCGAACATCAGGCCCTGGTCACCCGCGCCTTGTTCCAGCGGATCGGCGCGGTCAACGCCCTGGTTGATGTCTGGAGATTGCTTGCCGATTGCGCTCAGTACCGCGCAAGAGTTGGCATCAAAGCCCATATCAGAATGTACATAACCGATTTCACGCACCGTGTTACGGGTGATCTCTTCGATATCAACCCATGCGCTGGTGGTGATCTCACCGCCCACCAGAACCATGCCGGTTTTGACATAGGTTTCACACGCAACGCGCGCTTTAGGATCCTGGGACAGGATCGCATCCAGCACTGCATCGGAGATTTGGTCAGCAATTTTATCAGGATGTCCTTCTGATACAGACTCGGACGTAAACAGGTGTTTTGCCATGTTTTATTTCACCTAAGAGGAATTGGGTTAGCTCAAGCTGCTGTATGGAATAGCCAAGGGAGATGATTCTACCAAGGCCTACAGTTTTATGACACTGGCAGTCTGAGTGTTAATCAGTATAGATGGATTAACATCTGGACGGCTATTTTAGGTCACTTCTTCGCCCGATTTCCAGTTTTTTTTGACTAACTTCTCATAGCGTTGAAATCAGAGCTGGAAATTTTTCCTGACGGTGCTGGCAACCCTGGTATTTTTGTTTTGCATTTTAGCCGCCTTCTCGGTATAAAACGCGTCGCGCGGGTGATGATCCCCGCAACCCGCATTTTTGTCTGCAAACCTGCCGATGTTATACCCATCTCGGCGCTTCTCAGGATCTCAGAGCCGGTCGCGCTTTGTGAATTTTGAACAAGGGCGCTCTTGTTAATACAAGAGTTTTCTCGTGGTTTCGCCGGACCTTGTCACACAGAGTCCGGATACGTGTTTTACAATGATATGAATAAGAAACCGGTCGCACGGTCTGGATTTCAGCATACCCTGCTGGGAAACCGAGCCGTTTATGGGTTGTTATCGCTGTGTAACGCTGCGATAGTAGTCAACTGTTTTACACTTAATACAATAAGTTGAGGTTCGCTATGTCTGACGACATGTCTTCTTTTTCGCCTTCGTCAGCGGGCGAACAGGGTGTACTACGTTCTATGCAGGAGGTTGCGATGAGCTCCGAGGAAGCCAGCAAGATGCTGCGCACCTACAATATTGCCTGGTGGGGCAATAATTATTACGATGTCAACGAACTGGGCCACATCAGCGTCTGCCCGGATCCGGACGTTCCTGACGCGCGCGTGGACCTTGCCAAACTGGTGAAAGCCCGCGAAGCACAGGGCCAGCGTTTGCCTGCACTGTTCTGCTTCCCGCAGATCCTGCAACATCGTCTGCGTTCCATTAACGCCGCTTTCAAACGCGCGCGCGAATCCTACGGCTATCAGGGCGACTATTTCCTGGTATACCCGATCAAGGTAAACCAGCACCGCCGCGTGATCGAATCACTGATCCATTCCGGCGAACCGCTGGGGCTGGAGGCGGGTTCCAAAGCGGAGCTGATGGCCGTGCTGGCACACGCGGGTATGACCCGGTCGGTGATCGTTTGTAATGGCTATAAAGATCGTGAATATATTCGTCTGGCGCTGATTGGCGAGAAGATGGGCCATAAGGTTTACCTGGTCATCGAGAAGATGAGCGAAATCGCTATCGTGCTGGAAGAGGCCGAGCGGTTGAACGTCATTCCACGCCTCGGCGTGCGTGCGCGTCTGGCCTCGCAGGGTTCCGGTAAATGGCAGTCTTCTGGCGGCGAAAAATCCAAGTTCGGCCTTGCAGCAAACCAGGTGCTGCAACTGGTAGAGATGCTGCGTGAGCGCGGTCGTCTCGATAGCATTCAACTGCTGCATTTCCATCTTGGCTCGCAGATGGCTAATATTCGCGACATTGCGACCGGCGTGCGGGAATCAGCGCGTTTCTACGTCGAACTGCATAAGCTTGGCGTCAATATTCAGTGCTTTGACGTCGGCGGCGGCCTGGGCGTGGACTATGAAGGGACACGCTCGAAATCCGACTGCTCTGTAAACTATGGACTCAACGAATACGCCAATAACATTATTTGGGCGATTGGCGATGCCTGTGAAGAGAACGGTCTGCCGCATCCGACAGTGATCACCGAGTCTGGCCGCGCCGTCACCGCGCACCACACCGTACTGGTGTCGAACATCATTGGCGTTGAGCGTAGTGAAAATACCGAAGCGACACCACCGGCAGACGATGCCCCGCGCGCCCTGTTGAGCATGTGGGAAACCTGGCAGGAGATGCATGAGCCGGGAACACGGCGTTCTCTGCGTGAATGGCTGCACGACAGCCAGATGGATCTGCATGATATTCACGTCGGCTATTCTTCAGGCACCTTTAGCCTGCAGGAGCGCGCGTGGGCAGAGCAGCTTTATCTGAACATGTGTCATGAAGTACAGACACAGCTCGACCCAAGCAACCGCGCGCACCGTCCTATTATCGACGAACTTCAGGAACGTATGGCGGACAAGATTTACGTCAACTTCTCGCTGTTCCAGTCGATGCCGGATGCCTGGGGTATTGACCAGTTGTTCCCGGTGATGCCGCTGGAAGGGCTGAACCACGCCCCGGAACGTCGTGCGGTGCTGCTGGATATCACCTGTGATTCCGATGGGGCTATCGATCATTACGTTGATGGCGACGGTATCGCGACCACTATGCCAATGCCGGAATACGACCCTGAGAACCCGCCAATGCTGGGCTTCTTTATGGTCGGTGCGTACCAGGAGATCCTCGGTAACATGCACAATCTGTTCGGTGACACCGAAGCGGTTGATGTGTTCGTCTTCCCTGACGGCAGCGTCGAAGTGGAGCTGTCTGATGAAGGTGACACCGTGGCCGATATGCTGGAATACGTACAGTTGGATCCGAAAACCCTGCTGACGCAGTTCCGTGACCAGGTAAAAAATACCGGTCTGGACGATGCTTTACAGCAGCAGTTCTTAGAAGAGTTTGAAGCGGGTCTCTACGGATACACGTATCTCGAAGATGAGTAATTTCGCGGGTTAACTCGCTAAAAAAGAGGGGGCTGACATCGTCAGCCCCCTCTTGTTTTACGGCGTTATTCCCCGCCCTTTTACGCGGCGGGGTGACGCGGTCTAACTTAACTGCTCGTCGTCGAAGGAGATCTGCACTTGCGCATAGAAATCAACGGGCGTTTCTTGCAGCAGGGGAAGCCATTGCTTCGACTGAGAACGGGTGCCTGTTGAACTCATATCACCGTCCCAGGTTTTATGCTCCGGGGTCGGCGGCATATCCATACCGGTTTTGCCTGTGGAAGATCCTGGAGACAGTGATGGGGTGTCTCCACTGGTGTTGCTGGATGGTGCTACGCCATTAGTTTGATCGCCGTTCCACACCTTATGTTTTGGTGTTGGTGGAGTATCGAAACTTGGTTTCGCTGTGGCAGAGCCTGGCGATAACGTTGGATAATTGGTATTCGGCACTGCCCATTTCTTCGCTGGCTGCGGTTTGCTTGCGCCGCCGTCAGCCGGGATAGTGCTGCTATCATCCGTGGTGTCGCTTTTCTTACCGTCAGTTCTGTCAGATGGCTGATCGGCGTCCGGGGTTTTCGCGTCATCCGCTGCCGGGGTATCTGTATCCGGTGTTTTTGCGTCATCTCCTTCTCCGGCATGCGTATCAGTATCCGGCTTTTTGGTCTCACCTTCTGCAGGTGTATCCGTGTCCGGCTTTTTCGCATCATCTTCTGCAGGCGTATCCGCATCCGGTTTTTTCGCATCATCCGCTGCAGGCGTCTCAGCGTCCGGGGTTTTCGCATCATCTTCTGCAGGCGTATCCGCATCCGGTTTTTTCGCATCATCCGCAGCAGGCGTGACAGCATCCGGCTTTTTCGCATCATCCGCAGCAGGCGTATCAGCGTCCGGCTTTTTCGTATTATCCTTAGCAGGCGTTACCGCATCCGGTTTTTTCGTATTATCCGTAGCAGGGGTGTCAGCATCCGGTTTTTTCGACGGCGTATCCGTATGCGGTTTTTTGTTATTACCCGGCGTCGGCGTGTCGAGATCATAGCTGCCTTTTTTGCCGAAGCCCGAAGGTGCGGCCATGGTAAAGGAGATATTATTACCCGCTTCCCTGCGATCTTCTGTCACCTCAGACATTGCATTGCTGTCAGTATTAATATTTCCGTTCGTTTTCCCCTTTTGTGAAAGATTGCCGGCATCAATGGTGGATTTTTGCGTTTCGCCATACTGAATTTCATCAACGGTATCAACATAGAGGTTGAAGGTCGGTTTACCGACATTCTTACCTGATTTACCGCCAATACCGGCGCCAGCGCCGCCGTAAATACCGTCTTTATCGATATAGTCTTTCTTCTCGGTGGCGTTGATATCGCCATCAACGGAAATGTCTCCTGTTTTATCTTTCGAAACCAGATGCGAACCATCAAGATTGAGATCGCCGCCGGTTTTCGCATTCAGCTCTTTATTGGTGGTTATGCCAGACTGTTGAGATGTTGTGGCGGAATCATAATGTTCCGAACCGCCGCCGCCGCCGCCTGCAATGGTTGGCAAAATTTCGCCCTTGGTATTAATACCAATACCCACGGAGCCGCCCCAGTTTTGTCTGCTGGCATCGGTGTGTACTTCGTCCTGAACGGAGGAAATGGAGAGATCGCCTGCGATATCTAAGTTAGCCGTATCAGCAGTAATGTTTCCGCCCGTCATCGTCATATCACCACCTGAGTTGATGTTAACGTCGTTGGCGTTAATTTCACTGTTGGTGAACGATTTACTCTTCCCGGAGCTCTGTTCGTTGCTTCCGTTGTAGTCGAAAGATACCCCTGCACTCGCTCCCTGACGGTCTACGCTGCCGCCCATGGAAAGACCAGCGTGTTGAGACGAGCCGGACGTCGAGTATTCGCTGCTCGATTGTGCAGCATTAATATTGACGTCACCTCCGGCATTAATATCAACGCTTTCGGCATTCATATCGACGCCGTTGAGCGTGGTATCTTTCTTCGAGTTGAACGATATTTTCCCACCGCTGTTAATATGGGTAATGTTCTCAGATTTAGAGGACGATGAGGTAGATGACTTGTGCATATCCATGCCGATAGAGACCGAGCCGCTAGCCAAATCGTTAAACACCAGATTACTGACATCCCCAGCGGCTTGCGCAATGGTCCCCGCGACGTTGAGCTCCTGGCCATCCTGGGCTTTGGCGATCAAATTGCCTGCTTTGTCCATCGAGTCAAGGACGGTACTGGAGGCTTCTCCTTTAATGCCAATAAATTGATCTTCATGAGTTGTTGTTTCCTTCACCTCATCTTCATATTTTGTACTGGCGATGGTGTCGGCCGAAATCGACAAATCTCCGCCAGTATTGAGATCCGCACCACCAATATCCACGGTGTTATCAGCTTCAATTGAGGCTGATTTTTCAAAATTGAGCGATGCGTTTTTATTGGTCTTGGTCTGTGTATTTGTTGTATCGGTGATGGTTTCCATACCCAGACGGAAACCGGCGGTATCATCAATAGCGGCACGACCCGGGCGACGACCATTGGAAGAGGCTTCCTGTTCTGAGCCGCCGCTGGTGTAATCGCCGGAAGAGGTGGAGCTTGATTTACCGTCAAGGCTGCTGTGCTCCGCCTCGGCACCATATCCGAAGGCATCTGCGTGGGCACCGGCAACAAACTCGCGCGAAGTAACGGTTGTTTCAGTCTCAGAGAGATCCTCTGAGGTTTTAATATCAACATTGTTGCCCGCCGAGATATCCCCTGTTTCAGCGGTATAACTCCCGCCTTCCATGACGACATCGTTGCTTGCATCGATCGTGAGCTTGCCGCCTGCTGAAACATTTGACCCGATGGCTTCCGCGGTTGTTGTTTTGGTATCAGTGGTACGATAGCTTCCCGCGCCCTTGATATCGGTATCAATTGTTCTTGACGCGTCCATCTCATGCAGGTCATTGAAGGTGACATCGCCATCCGTCGCTTTGAGCGTAATATCTTCACCGGCGGTGATATCTGACGCATTAGAGGTAATGGATTTGGCCTTCATGGAAATAGAGCCGCCCGCAGAGACGCCATCGTCGAAGGCATGGATCTTCTGCGAGCCATCTTCATCACGACCGACGCTGGCCGTCATGGTGATATCGCCATTTTCAGCCGTCATCTCAATATCACCGTCGGCCTTGATGGACGCACCTTCATTGTTGATGTTTCCGTCGGTGGAGGTCATGCTCATATTCCCGCCCGCAGAGATACCGGAATTCATCCCATTGCTGGTATTGGTGATATCCCCATCGGAGACCAGGGTCATGTCACCGCCGGAATGCAGGGAGCCGTTGGCGTTATTTATCGCGTCGGCATCAACGTTCATGTTGTTGCCTGCATTGATTGCCGCTGTACCGCTGCTGACGTCGCCGGTTTCAATTTGCTTGAGGGTTTCCGGGCAAAGATAAACAACCGGTACGAGGACGTCGACGCCATTAATGTTCTGGCTCACGAACCAGACGATATCCTGGTCCAGGTTTGCTTTTTGTTCTTCGGTCAGTGGCTCTCCGACCACCAGACCTAACTCTTCGTCGCCGGACGCGACGCCCGCGTTGTCCATTAACGACTGGACCAGATCATCACCTTCCAGACCGTCACGGACGGCAAAGAAACTACCCACGGAACTGGTGACTTCGCGACGAATCAGTTCTGAAACGAAATAGTTATCGCCGATCACCACGTACGTGGCTGATGTATCGTTGTTACCCGCACTGCCATCAGGTGTTGACGGGGTTTCTTTATCATCAATTTGATCAAACCAATAGTCTGCGCCAGAGTAGTCGTTCTGGTTGATCATGTCCGGGCGTGTTTCAAAGATAGGCACAATATGGTTGGCCGGGCCATCGTATTCCAGGCCATTTTTTTCGGCTTCTGCGGCTTTTTTGAAGTCATCAGAAAGCTCAAACATGCCCGGAATAGAGACCATATCTTTAATCGTTGGCAGTGGACTGATGCCCATGGACAGTTCATCAATGGTTTTGGTGTTGACCTTAACATCATACCCGGCGATAACGGTATCGCCGCTATAGTCGCCGACATCAACATCGGTCACGGTAGCATTAGACTTAATCACTCCGGCTTCTGCGATGCCGTTATTAATCGTACCGCCATTTTGAGTAAAATTATGCCCGGCAGTTATTTCGCCTTTCTCAAGGGGAACAAAGTAGATTTTGTTATCTTTTAAGGCGGCATTGTTGCTACCAATGGTGGAACTCCAGGTGTTACATAGCTTACTAAAACTCTGGGTCTGCCAGGTTTCCCCGAAGATCTTACTCATGGTGCTTTTCAGCTGCGTGGAGCTGTTGGCGGCATTCACCAGGCTGAGATATAAGCGTTCTTTATCGGCATCGTTGTTGCCACTTTTTGAGGCCGCCGAACCATTGCCGAACAGGAAATTAAAATATTGATATAGAGTATCGAATTTCCAGATGGTGGTATGATCTTTGGCCACGCGCCAGTTAAATTCAACCGTAATCTTGTTAGACAATGGCTGGGTCAGGAAATCAAACAGAGATTCTGATGTATAGGTCGGAGAGTTGTAGATATTCCCGGTGACAGTAATATCTTTACCCGCCTGAATGAGTCCTCCGATATTGTTGACGTCGTGAGTGTCGTAAATATCACGCTGGTTGATATTGATATTTCCACCGGCACTCATCTCGGCCAGCCTGTCCAGGGCAATGTCTGAAGCTAAAACCGGGATATAGATTGTGGTATCAACGGTTATTTTTTTCGTTACATTGTCGATGGTTTTATAGGTACCGTTTGCTTTTTGGGTTTGCGTTTGGGTGATCTCACCTCCGGTATAGGTACTTTCATTTTTAATGGTTACCGCATCGAGATTAATATCTTTCTCAGCACGCACAATACCGGCATAGTTCCAGATCTCTTTCGCAATGATTGAGATATCACCCATACTGAGAACGTTACCCAGCATCATGTTGGTGAATTTCCCCGTGCGGGCTTCCAGGTTCATATCCCCCATTGTCCACAACAAGGTGTTTTCATTGTTGGTAATGTTGGCCGCGTTAACGTTCAGATCGCCGCCGGTGACGATGGAGACGTTATTGACGAATTCGCCTTTCGCGTTGACGTTAAAGTCGCCAATGGCTTCAACGTTCGTATTGTTAGTGAAATCACCCTGAGTGGTGATGTCGACGGCCTGACCGGCACGGATGTCGCTGTTGGTGTTCTCCAGGTAAACGCTGTCAACAATATCAAGGGCCAGCGTGTACGCCGACTCGAGGATACCGTTGGTGTTATCCAGATGGTCCAGCGCCATTTTCAGACTGTTTTCCGCGCTGATACTGCCACTGTTGGTGTTGTTAAGGCTCTTGCTGGTAAGCGATATGTCAGTACCGCCGATGAGCGCTGAACCGCTATTGTTGATGACACCGTTGCTGACGTTCAGCGTCGTTTTGTTGTTGCCGACCAGCACCGCACCGTCGCCGTTATTGATCGCTTTGCTAACGTTGAGGGTCAGATCGCTGTCGGCAGAGACAATAACGGCCTGATGATCGTTATTCACGGTATCTGCATTAATGATGACATCACCGTTCGCCACAATCGTCGAAACAGCCTGGCCACCACCGGCGGATGGGCCAAAGCCTGTGTTGTTGAGCGTATCTGTGCTGATACGAACCTGGCCTTCCTGAGCCTGAATGACGCTCGCATCGGCGTTGGTGACGACGCCAATTGCTTCAAGAACGGTATTCATCCCCGACGTTATCACCGCGCCGCCAGTATTCAGCAGGGATTCGATATCCTTGATCGTCAAATTACCCAACGCCATCAGCACATGGTCGCTGCCCTGGTTAATCAGGTTCTTGATGTTACTTATGATCAGGTCGGTACCCGCCTGGATCACCCCTTCATTTTTTAGCGTGGTGCCATTGGAGAAATCCATTGCTCCTTCGCTAATCATATAGGCGCTATTATTGACGGTGGTGGCGTTTTGAATATGCAGATCGCCTGCCGAAGTGATCACGGCTTCGTCTGTGTTAGTTAATGTACCTATTTTGTTCAGGCTCACTTCGCTTGCGGATTGCAGCGCCGCGCCGCCGGTGTTTTTCAGCGTGGTGATATCAGAGAGGCTAAGCCCGGTCTCACCATACAGGTTGGCGCCATTGCTGTTTGTGAGGGTGCCCAGTTTTGCCAGCGTAAGCAGGCCTTCAGACATGATCAAGGCGTTGTCGTTTTCCAGGTTATCAATGTTGGACAGCGCCAGGCTTTCCGAGGTGTAAAGCGTTCCGCCAGCGGTATTATTCAAAGTGTTAATATCATCAATCTTGATATTGTTGGCCTGGATTGTTCCTCCGCTGTTGGTCAAGGTGTCGAGGCCCGTTAAGGTTAAGTCGCCAGTGGAAAGGATCACCGCCTCGCTGGTGTTGTCCATCGTTGAAATTCCCTGGATGTCAAAAGCGCTTGCCTGGATCCATCCGCCATTTTCGTTACGTAAGCTGGCCTTATCCCCCTGAATCTGCAGGCTGCCTTCCGCCAGGATCTCGCCGTTGTGGTCGTTTATCAGCGCTTTTTGGGCTGTGAGAGCAACATCTCCCGCACTGCTAAGCTGGCCGCCGTCGTTATTGAGCGTTGCGGCCTTCGCGGCCAGCTTTTGTTTCGCGCTGATGCTACCAGTGTTGACAAGCGCAGCATCGGCGGCGGATGCATCAACGCTGACGTTGCGGCCTTCGATTTTGCCTTTATTCTTAACGGACTTGCCTTTAGCATTGAGCGTAACGTCCTGCTTATTGCTGACGATAAGACCGCTGTTGTCGACATCGCCTTCAACTTCAAGCAGAAGGGAGGCGTCGTCACCGCTTAGGGTACCGCTATTGATTAAGTCACCTGCGGTGGTGAGCTGCATCTCTCCGGCAGAAACGCCGATAATGCCGGTGTTGTTCAGCGAACTGGCATTCATCACCAGCTTTTTATCAGCAAACAGGCGGCCATTGTTTTCGAGCGATGCGACGGTGAGCTTCTGCGTGCCGGACGCATAAAGGGTGCCGTTGTTTTTCATTGAACCGGAAGAGAGGGTGATATCGCCGGTGGCATTAATCTGACCGCTGTTTTCAAAAGCATCGCTTAGGGTAAAGATCAGCGTGCCTTTTTTAGCAATCGCGACGCCGCCTTTGTTATTCATATTTTTCGCGGTGATGCTGACATCACCGCTGTCGGCAATAATTTCGGCGTCTGATATGATGGAGGCGAAAGGTACCTCAACACCGTTGTTCATCACCACAAAATCACCGTTTTTCAGGGTGACAACCCCGCCGCTAATGACGTTACCCTTATCATCCAGCGCTTTCAGCGTGCCGCTCAGGACGTAGTCACCGGCAACGTTTATCTGAATAGCGGGAACCGCCGTTTTCAGCGTACTTTCGGAAATCAGCGCTGCGGCATTTTGCAGAAGGGATGAGGCGTCAATGCGGATGGTGCCGGAGTGGGTGGTTACATCGTGGTTGATTGTCGCACCGGCGAGCGCATTAATAATAACGTTACCCTGGGCTTCAGTGCCCCCGTTGCCTGCGGTGTCTTTATTAAGCGCAATCGCCTTCCCGGCAAGCGAAATATCGTTATCACTGTGCAGCGTCGTTAATGAGATATCGCCATCGGCGCTGATTTCAATATTATTACTGGCGATAATACTGCCTGCATGGCGCACCCCGGCACCGGATTCGGTACTGATAAGCTGAATTTTTCCGGCATACATTGAGCCAAGCGCGCTTCCGTCAATCGCGACGCTGGGGGTGTTTTTATCCCCTTTACTACGAACCGTGTGGGTACGGGTATGGGGATCGTACTCATTCTGTCCCGCAAGTATTTTGAGATCGGCTGAACCCGCAATTTCGCCCTGTAGGGTCGCGCTGCGGCTCACAATATCGAAATAACTTAAGCCATCAGTAGAAATCCCTTTGCCCGTCACGCTGATATTACCTTTTTCGACGGCCAGCTTATAGGTGCCGTCGTCTTTCATTTGCACTCTACCGGTGCTGAGGGTCAGACTATTGGCGTTGAGCGTTGACGCGCCATTGACGCTGATCCCATTTTCGTTGGCAATAATAACATCGGCTTTTTTACCGAAAACTTCCATGGTGCCATTGATATAGGAGGCCTTAGCGCCGGTCACTTCACTGATAATCGCGCTGGCTTCCGACTGCAACTGGGCGTTTTTGACCGCATATCCGCCAATTTGCGTTACACCGTCGGTTTTGCTGTTGTTAAAAATCATCCCCTGTTTATCAACATCAAACTGGGTGAATTTATTATGAGAGACCCCTTTTTTATTAGGGTCGGCAATGTTGACCATCGGTACGCCGTTCGCGGCCTGGCCCATCGTTGCGCCATTACTCTGTTTTGAATCAGGCGTGATGGCCGCTTCGGCGTTGAGGGATAAAATACCGGCGAGGGATAAATATAACGGGCACAAATGCTTGTGCAACGTTTTAGCCGTTATCTTATTTTTCACATGTTTTGATTTCATCATTCATCCTTAATTAAAAATTAACATCCATTTTGTAGTAAACAACTGTATTATCTATTTCTCGATCTGACATAGTGTCGGGCTTTTTAACGGGCCAACCAGCAGTTAAAGAGGATGAGAAATAACTCCCCGTCGCTTTAATCCCAACGGCTGCACCCATCATAAATTGCGCATCGCAGGTATTAACCCCTTCCGGGCAGTTATCCTGCGCAAAGCCAAAGTCATAACCCATAAAAGGTGTCAGTTGAGAAACACCTGCAAAATGGATATCAAAGGGTAAATTCAGGGTATTTCCGACCCATGCTCCACTGTCTACCTGTAGTGCATCGTCTTTATATCCACGTACGGTAAATTCGTCTCCCAGCGTGGCTTTGGCATCGCTTGCAAGCACATCCGGTGAGTACTGGAAACCGGTATTGAGTTCATAGCTGCCGCCTAAACGACCGAACTGAAACAGAGGCCGGGTCCAGCTGACCATGCCGTTATATTTGATGTAGTTTAAATCAAAGCCTTCGAGGTCCTGATCGTCTTTCCAGGCAGCGTCAAACCAGGGAACACCGGCCATCACGCCCAGATCGCCATACAGCCAGCCGCCCATCAGCGAGCCAACGTAGGTGATACCGGAAGAGACGCTGGTGTATTTTTTTGAACTTACGTCAATTTGCTCATGCTCAAATGCGCTGTAATTGTCGCGTTTCTCCATCTTCGCCCAGAGACTGGTTTTGCCAGTTGCATTGCGGGCCAACATGCGACTTATACGCAGCGATTTACGGTCGGAATTACCTTCTGAGGCATAGTTGCCATAGCCACCGTCAATAGTCTGGTCATAGCTTGAATGATACCAGGATAGATCGAATGTCCAGTACCCGAGAGGCACACCGTAACTTAATGACCAGGCCTTCTTTTCGTCGTCGTCATTAATCAGGTTATTCCAAGAGTAATAGGCGTTAAATATATCGTTCAGACCGGCGATATTCTTAAATGTCGTGCTGCCGTAATATTGCTGCCATCCTTCTGATTTGGAGCCGGAGTTATTAATGCCTGCGGAGATTGATACCGGAAAGGAGGGTTTCACTATCAAGTTTAAATTGGACATCGCGTCGAGTTTGGACGGCTTTATCTGCAGGTTATCTTCCCCGGAAACGCGCATCAGATTTTCCACCGCCTGATCAACATCCTGCATATTCAGTACCTTGCCTTTAGCAAACGGAAATGCGCTGAAAAGACGGGTTTTCTGGCGGAAGCTGGGTTCGCTGTTATTAACTTCAAAGCCGTTAATTTTTCCCCATAACACGCGTAAGGTGAGTACCCCTTCTTTGATACTGCCAGGTTCAATACCTACCATGGTCGTTACATAGCCACGGGAAATATAAAAATCCGTCAGTTCTCTGATAACGGTAAAAATCTCTGCTTTACCCAGCTCTTTTCCCTGATAATTTTCGATGATTTCTTGACGTTGCGGTGAGGCGTTAAAGCGTTCGTCATCAAGGATAACAATTTTGTCGATTTTGAATTTTACTCCTGCCTCGGCAGGGAGAGAAAAAATACCCTCATCATCTCTTTGGGCGCGCTGCTGCTGATACTGTTTTTCGGTCCGCTTGGCCTCTTCAATTATCGCCTGATTATTCTGACGTTCGAGTCGGTCAAGCTCTTGTTTATTTTGACGTGCGGGCAGCATGTCACTTGCATAAGCTGTACTGATGAGTGGCAGCAGAACCGCCAGATATTTAACCTGTTGACGAAGCATCAATCTCTCCTTGATTATTTATTTGATGGCCATGGTGTACTGCACTGCGCCGACAATGCTTCCTGCACTAAGATCTTTTTTACGGTCTACGCTGCCAGCGACATAGATTTGTGCCTGGTATGTTTTGGTCAGCGTTGGTGAAACGGTATAAGAATAGGCATTACCCAGCTTGATGGCTGTCGAGACATAGGTGCTTGTTTTCTCGAAGAGTTTTATGGCGAAGTTACTGGCATTATCGCTGCCACTTTCAACCCCAATAACCCCGGTCCCTGCGCCAAACGGAATAGAGTTAAAAGAGTTCAGGGTTAAGGTTACATCCGTGGCTGACGGGCAGGTCATGGTGATAGTGAACTCTTTTTTATCACCCTGGGCCGTAGAGCTGTTTTCAAAATAGGAGAGGTTATAAGAACCGAGATCCACATTGTTTGTCGACGGGTAAATAGAACACGACCGGGTGACCACTTTTATCGACGTGCCGAAGTTTATCGTCATAATACGCAGTGTATCGCTGGCATTAGTGCTGGGGATAACGCTGGAACGGGCGATTTCTCCGGCGGGAATATAACTTTCTCCGTCATTAAGACCGCCGGTCTGCACGAATTCAATCAGCACCGTACTGTTCATTACGGAACATTCACTGGTACAGGTGATGCTACTGCCTGAGTTGCCAGGCACCCATACGCCAGAGCCGTTTGACGGCCATTTGATTCTGATACCGATACCGGGTATCTCCGTGGCGTAAACGTTATCAAGGGGTGAATTGATATAGTTACGGCTGTATTCTGAGTGCCACGAAGAGAGAACCCCTTCGTTACAGGTGTATTTTATATTTGGCACGTTATAGCTTTTTGACCACAGCACGGTCCCTGCGCTTCCTTTATTTGCCGGGTTTAACGTAATGTTATCCGTTATATTAACAATGGCCTCGGCAGAGTTTAGTTTACACGCTGCTGCACGTGCTCCCGTGCTGATAAACAGGGACAGTAAAATCGCTGTTACACACCATTTCAAAACCCCTTTCATTTTTTATCTCCTGAAGATAGGCAAGAGAGGCTGAGAATTGTGCTGTCATCCGCCGCCGAGGGTTGTTCCAGTGGCGTAGAGTGGTAATGGACAGTACATTGCTGCTCTTGCTTTTTTTTCTTCCATTTCAGTACAAATGTATTTTCCCCTTCCTGCAGGGAAACCATGGCCATACCTGCCTGGCCAACAATGCCGGTGTTATTCATTGCGCTGTCGTTAATTGAGGCACCAAAAGGAATATCGCCGCCGTCCGGGGTGGTAAAATGCACCAGACTTTGCTGATTTTTCTGGGTATCCATTTTGATCAGCACGGTTGCACCTGCGGTAGGCACAATCTTGCGATGAGTATCTTCGATATCCACGCTCATGGCCGTGCCTTTTGGATCCAGATAAACATCGTTGTATTTATAAGGCACCAGATAACCGACGATGCCATAGCCGTTATCTTTTATAACTGAACGTGAATCAGGGTAAATGTGTGAACCTTCTGCACCCGTTGCGTCAATAATGCCGATGGTATCGCTGATGGAAGGGGTAAAGTTAATTCCGCCCGCGTGCGCCACCATACCGCCGCTCATGCTTACTCCGCCCATGAAGGAATCAAGGGATTGGCTGTAGTTAACCCCGGTCGTGGCACTTTCTCCGGTGTAAGACAGATTCATACCGAAGTTGGTATCAGGCTGGCTGGATTCGCTGAAGTAGCCACCAAAGCCAAACTGCGAGCGTTCACCGGCAGAACCGTTGAGGGAGGTGCGGAAATTCGCTTCGTTACTGTTGTAGCTAACATTTGCCCCCAGGCGGGCCTTTTTCTCGTAGCGATGACCCAGAGGCAACGAAACGTTGAGATAGACGGTATTTTCATGGCCGCCTTCGTCATCGTTTGTCCGGCTAAATGCAATCCCCCAACTTGTGGTACCGAACTGATTGTTATAGCCCAGCGTGAAGTTGGATTTATCGTTATGCGCCAGCTGTTCGTTCCATACGTTGCCGAGGAAACCGCTGAGATAAAAACTTCCCCAGCCGGATGGCAATATCTGATTAATGTTGGCTTCCAGGCGCTCGCGGAAACGTTCTGGCTGCAGGCTATCTTCTCCTGTCTCCATCGCCTGCTTGAGGCTCACCGCGTCCGATAGCGAATAGAACCCTCTGCTTGAGTAGCGGTAGCCCACCAGGCTGAAGTTGGTTCCGGTTTCCGGGAGGTTTCGCGAAAGACTTAGCCGCAAACTCATATCGCATAATTGTCCGCAGTCGCCGGTAGCAGGCATATCGTCGAAATGGGTAAATGAACGCGTCACGTCTACCCCAAATGCCCCCAGGCGTGTGTTGATCGCAAAACCGGTCATCAGAGCGGAGTAATCCCCGTCGAACGCGCTCTGCGCACCCACGTATCCGGTAAAATTATTCATCAACCCGTACTGGAGAGTGCCTTCAATCAGATACGGATCGCTTGATAATTCGGTGTCACGAATTTCGCCTGCAGAAAATGAGTAGCGGGAATAGCCTTCTCGCAGCAGCTGTGGAACGCTGGAGTAGGGGACAGTAAAGGAGCTTTCTTTGCCATTGGTCTCTTTAACGGTAACGTCAAGATCGCCGTTATAGCCAGTGGCATAGAGATCGCTTATCGCGAACTCGCCTGGTGGAACAACCTTTTCGAAGATGGTGTTACCTGACTGCTTGATGGTCACTGTCGCATTACTGTTCGCCATGCCGCGCACCACGGGCGCATAGTTGCGTACGGAGTCCGGGAGCATGCGGTCATCGGTTGCCAGCTGCAGGCCGCGAAGGGCGGTCGTATCAAAGAAACTTCCGCTGGTATTGATATCACCGATCATCAGCTGTGATTGCAAAGGGGCGATCGCGCGCTCGGCAAATCCCTGAATATGCTGATATTTATCGCCGGAGACGTCGTTACCGAGGTTCAGGCTGTCATAGGTTGAAAAACGCCAGGCGCCAGCTGTCAGCGAGGTTAATAAGTTGCCGTAGCCGTAATTAGAGGTTTCTCCGAGGGTGCGATAGCGCGTACTTGTCGCGCTGAGCGAATAAGAGGCCGTAAGCGCAGTGACGCCGTCATCCCACAGCTCTGGACTGATAAATCCTTCTGGCGTATTGAGCAGCATCGCCTGTGGGACGGTGACATCCAGCGCCTCTTCTTCCTGGTTATAGGTGACGGTCGAGCCAGGGATTAGCTCAGGAAGGATCAGACACGATTTTGCTTTCCAGTTTTCGGGCAATTTAGCGGTATCGACGTCGAAACGGATCACCATCTCTGGCGTAATGCAAACATCAATGCCCTGAGCATTATTCGCTGCGATAACCTTAACTGTCCAGGTGTCTATTTTTTTTGAATTACTGTTAACTTCAAGCTTGTATTCTCCGGGAAGGATTTTTTCGACGCCATCAAATTGTGACAGATCGGCACCGTTATCATAATAATGCATAAAGCCGCGAGAAAAAGAAACATGAGTTTTATTTTCTGTCGCGAACAGTTCGGTGCTGTGTGCGCCGGTGCACAACAGGGTCAATAGCATTACCTGCCGCATTCCTGCGCGGCATTTTATTTTATCTAACATTTAACCTTCCTGGTCAAAAATCCCTTTATTCAGAATGCCTGTGTTTTAGTAACGTATGCACCCAAGTCAGTAATATAGTTGTATTTGAAAATCCCTTTTCCACTCAGCGTCTCGACCTGGGTGAAATGGTAAATCATGGTGCTATACGGTGCGACCATTTGACCTTCAACCACGACCTCTTTTCCTTGTCCGTTTGTCAGCCAGGCATTGGTCATACTGACGTGCCACGGGGACGCATTGACACCAATCACATCATACCCTTTGGCGACTTTCTTAATTTCCCAGCGCAAGTTATCAGCCGCTTCCTGCGGATTTCCCTTCAGACCGGCCGGGCGATAAAAGAATTTAATCAGCGTGCGGAAAGCCATTTTTAGCTGGTTCTGATTAGCGTCTTCTACAGCGTCAGGTGGAATATCCAGCACGTTTAGCCAGAGCACCGTTTCTCTGTCTTTAGGGTATTTCGCTACAGCCTCTTTTGTCTGGAAAATGCGGAACACCTTTCCCTTTTGCGGATTGATACGCGCCGCAGGAGGATTGATAAAAAAAGGTAATGACTCTTTAACAGCGCCATCGCTTTTATCAGTGCTGGACAGCCAGACCTGCACCAGTTCAGGATCTTTGCCTACATTATTAATGCGGACAGTCTGTTCTTTCTCCGCTGCGTTAAAGACGACGCGGGTTGTCATTATCTGCACCGTCGCGCTGGAAGATGTCATCCAGAGAAGGGCGAGCAGCGGGACAAATTTTAAGGTTTTATTAAACATACGTAACCATTTTTTAATAGCAGGCGACGTAAAGACGTCGCCTGGCGATTATTGGTATTTGATTGAATAAACCACGTCACTCGCAACGCTACCCGCCGTAGCGGCACCACCGGTGGCAACATATTGCGCCCAGTAGTCAAAGCGCGCGGTATTTCCGGAAATGGTGACTTGTTCTGCAGTATCGTTCGCGGTGTTTAAGTTCAGAATGGCTTTACTGGAGTTGAGTAAACCCACCTGGACTTTTTCAGCACCGCCACTGGCTTTGGTCACGGTATTTTTCAAATTACCGGTTTTGGTATCGACATTGGTACTTTGAGCCAGTTCAAAATAGACGCTGGCTACTTTGCCGTTAGGGCAATTCGCGCCGCTCAGGCTAACGTGAAATGGCGTGTCACCTGCCCTCTGACCATCGCTTGTCAGCGCGGTGGTGCTGACGGAAGGCAAATGAACGGTAAAATCTGGAGTGGATGATTCGCCCGTTGCGTCGCCGCCTGTAATGGTACAGGTGGCATCGCTAATTGAGCCGGTAAACGTGATTGTTCCATCTTCTGCCGCTGCAGCGGTACCTGCGCTAATAAGAACGGTAAGCAGTGCAGCTTTTTTCAGCATCTTCATAATTATTCCCTTCTGTAAAATTAAATGCGAGTTGATTATAAAAATGCAGTCTGCTTCTGGATATTGATGTTTTCCTATTTTGTTATTTAGTATTTCTAAATGTATTTAATATATAAATAGAAAGAATGTATTACTTTTAAATATATATTTAAGACATGGACGTCAGGCTGCCGTGGTCGTCCGCGCGGTGGTGGAAAGAGCTTGACTGTTCCCCGCCAGCAGCCATAATTCATCAACAACATGTATTTATTAATGAATCCCTTCCTCGTCGGGCCTAACGACGCGGAGGGGATTTTTTTTCATCATTTCCACTACATCGACTTTAAAAGAGGTCAGGATATGAGCACTTTAGGTCATCAGTACGATAACTCTCTGGTATCTAACGCGTTTGGTTTTTTACGCCTTCCGATGAACTTCCAGCCGTACGACAGCGATGCTGACTGGGTCATCACCGGTGTGCCGTTTGATATGGCTACGTCTGGTCGCGCGGGTGGTCGTCATGGTCCGGCAGCGATTCGCCAGGTCTCAACTAACCTGGCCTGGGAGCACAACCGCTTTCCGTGGAATTTTGACATGCGAGAGCGCCTGAACGTGGTGGACTGCGGTGACCTGGTGTACGCCTTCGGCGACGCGCGTGAAATGAGCGAAAAACTGCAGGCGCATGCTGAGAAACTGCTGGCAGCGGGTAAGCGCATGCTCTCGTTCGGCGGTGACCATTTCGTGACTCTGCCGCTGTTGCGCGCGCACGCAAAGCACTTCGGAAAAATGGCGCTGGTTCACTTTGATGCTCATACCGACACCTACGCGAACGGTTGTGAATTCGATCACGGCACGATGTTCTTCACCGCGCCGAACGAAGGCCTGATCGATCCGAACCACTCGGTCCAGATCGGTATCCGTACTGAATTCGACAAAGACAACGGCTTCACCGTTCTGGATGCAGGCCAGGTGAACGATCGCGGCGTAGACGACATCCTCGCGCAGGTGAAGCAGATCGTAGGTGATATGCCGGTGTATCTGACCTTCGATATCGACTGCCTGGATCCGGCGTTTGCGCCTGGCACCGGTACGCCGGTGATGGGCGGCCTGACCTCCGATCGCGCCATCAAGCTGGTGCGTGGTCTGAAAGATCTGAACATTGTTGGAATGGACGTGGTAGAGGTCGCTCCAGCTTATGACCCGTCGGAGATCACCGCGCTGGCCGCGGCGACCCTGGCGCTGGAAATGCTTTACATCCAGGCGGCGAAAAAAGGCGAATAAGCCACGCGCGTTGTTTAAGCCGGGCAGGCGCAACCGCCTCCCGGCTATCCCCATCAAAACACGTTGAACGGATACTCCACGTAAGCACGGATTTCATCCCCGCCCACGTTATAATCGCTGGCATTGCTGGAGACCCGCAGTACGGAATAGCGCAGGCGCAGCATCAGATCTTTCGCCGGGCCGTCCTGGACTTGGTACTGAATTTGGTTAAACCACTCGTGCTCTTTACCGTTGCTGGTTTCGGCGGTTTTGATGTTATCGCCACGCACGTAGGCTGTGACCCAGCTCAGACCCGGCATGCCCAGTGCGCTGAAATCCAGGCCGTAAGAAGCCTGCCAGGAACGTTCGTCCTCGCCGTTAAAATCTGACCAGTAGGAGTTCGCCAGCCAGATGGTGTTACCGCCGTCACCCACGCCGCCCCGATCGCGATAGCTGCCATAGTGATAACCGGTGCTGCCGCTGCTTTGCTGATACGCGACTTTGAAGGTATGAATATCCCAGATGTAGCTTGCCGCCATGCTCCAGATGGTGTTACTGCGCCCGGTATCAAGGCTATCAGCGTAACCTTGATCCAGACGTGAATTATAGCCATTAAAGTCGAAAATCAGCTGTTGACCGGTGCTGAACGGCTGTTTGAAATTCATGCCCAGGTACTGCTTATTTATCACCTCTTCAACGTGAGAGGCATATAACGCCCCGCTGAACTGGTCGTTGAACTGATAGCTTGCGCCGCCGAAGGAGAGGCTTTTCAGGCCGCTATTGTGGCGATCGTCACTTTTACGCTGCTGATCGGTGAAGTAACCCGCGTTCACTTCGAGGCCGTCTATCTCGCTGGACGTGAGCAGGGCGCCGGTATAGCTTTCATACAGCAGTCGTGAGCTGTCGGCGTTGACGATGGGCAGCGCAGGGCGCTGGTTACCGTAGCTTAGTACGGTATTAGAGATACGCATTTTGGCCGTCGCGCCAAACTTCGCCAGGTCGGATTTTGCACGGCCATCATCTTCCTGTTTAAAGAAATCGATGCCGCCTGCGCCGCTCTTACCCCGGCCACCGTCCAGACGCACGCCATATTGGGCAATGCCATCCACGCCAAAGCCCACCCCCCCTTCGGTGTAGCCAGATTCAAAGGTTGCGATAAGACCCTGGCCCCATTCGGCTTTATCCTGCTGGCCCTGATGATAATCACGGCTGATATACGCGTTGCGTAAAAACAGATCTAAGCGGCTGTCATCAAGAAAACCCTGGCTGTTTGATTGTTGGCTTGCAACGGCGGGTAAGACGGTTAATAAACTTATAGCAACTAACGATAATTCTTTTTTCACGGAGGGAACGTCTCTGTCTTAATATATTAGATGGAATGACTGCGCGTTTGATAATTACCCGAATAGTAAACGATTGCAATAATTATGTGACCAGACGTTTCAGGGGAGAAGCCAGTCATGACATGGGCTTGGGGGCGTTAACGATCTGTGCGGTTAATTTCGCAATTCATGCGAAATAAAAGGGGGGCGAAAATGCCCCCTTATGAAATTATTTAATTCCGTCTGCGGCCATGCGGTCGCGAATATGCTGTGCACGCTCAACAGATGCCGGGTGATCGTCAAACATGGAGCTTTGACGGCCTTCTTCCAGCTTTGCCAGCTTCTCGAAGCTGGTGGCTAAGCCTGACGGATTAATGCCGCGTTTGCGCAACAGATCGTATGAATAATCGTCAGCCTCGGACTCCTGACGCTGGGAAAACTGGGAATTGACCAGTTTCTCACCCATATCGCCAATTTGTGATTGGGACAGGCTACCGACAACGCCGCCAGCAGAGGCTGCGGCTGCGCGAACGGCATTGGCGCCCAGGGCAACCTGCATGCCTTTCTTCACGTGGCCAAGCGCAACGTGACCCATTTCATGACCAATCACCGCTTCAACTTCGTTATCAGTCATCATGTCCATCAGCCCGCTGTATACGCGGATACAGCCGTTCGCCATCGCAAAGGCATTCACGTCTTTCGCCATATAGACTTTATAGTTCACCGGCTGGCCGTTGATATTGTCGCCCAGCGCCGAGGCAATCTTATCCAGACGCTGAGTATAAGTACTGTTAGCCGGAGCAATAGTGGCTTTTGCATCCATATCTTTACAGGCCTGATCGCTCAGCGCTTTCACCTGTGCATCGCTCAGGGAGTAAGCCTGGAAGGCTTCGGCGCCTGAGGTCATCAGTCCATTAGAATCCATATTCTGACAGCCGCTCAGCAGGAGCGTTGCCCCCAGGGCCAGCACTGTTGCACGCATTTTCATTATGTTGCTTCCGTACGCGTTAATCTGAATAAAATCCGAAAAATGTACCGTCAGCGAAGCCGGTGTCGGGCTAAGTATAAGGAATATTTATCGGGGCGGGCGAGCAGATTGCGCAACATGCGAGCATGATCCAGAGATTTCTTAAGCCGCAAAAGAATGGTCCATGTACATGCCCAGCCGCTTGGGTTACATTGTTGGCACTTTTTTCCGGCGTAGCCCAAAACGCGCTGTCGTCAAGGGCATGGCCTTTAACAGTCCGATCTGGAGTTAAAATGTCCTCACGTAAAGAGCTTGCTAATGCTATTCGTGCGCTGAGCATGGATGCCGTTCAGAAAGCCAAATCCGGCCACCCGGGCGCCCCTATGGGTATGGCTGATATCGCTGAAGTCCTGTGGCGTGATTTCCTGAACCACAACCCGCAGAATCCTTCCTGGGCTGACCGCGACCGTTTCGTACTGTCTAACGGCCACGGCTCTATGCTGATCTACAGCCTGCTGCACCTGACTGGCTACGATCTGCCAATCGAAGAGCTGAAAAACTTTCGTCAACTGCACTCCAAAACCCCAGGTCACCCGGAAGTGGGTTACACCGCGGGTGTAGAAACCACCACCGGACCGCTGGGTCAGGGTATTGCTAATGCCGTGGGCATGGCGATTGCTGAGAAAACCCTGGCCGCACAGTTCAACCGTCCTGGTCACGATATCGTTGACCACTTCACCTATGCATTCATGGGCGACGGCTGCATGATGGAAGGCATTTCTCACGAAGTGTGCTCCCTGGCAGGCACCCTGAAACTGGGTAAACTGGTTGCATTCTATGACGACAACGGTATTTCCATTGATGGTCATGTAGAGGGCTGGTTCACTGACGACACGGCTGCTCGTTTCGAAGCCTACGGCTGGCACGTTGTACGTGGTGTTGATGGTCATGATGCTGACGCAATAAAACGTGCAGTAGAAGAAGCGCGCGCCGTAACGGACAAGCCGTCTCTGCTGATGTGTAAGACCATCATTGGCTTCGGTTCGCCGAACAAAGCGGGCACGCATGACTCCCATGGTGCGCCGCTGGGCGATGCGGAAATCGCGCTGACCCGTGAAGCGCTTGGCTGGAAACACCCGGCATTCGACATCCCGTCTGACATCTATGCCCAGTGGGATGCCAAAGAAGCAGGACAGGTTAAAGAAGCGGCCTGGAACGACAAATTCGCTGCCTATGCGAAGGCCTTCCCTCAGGAAGCGGCAGAGTTTACCCGTCGTATGAAAGGCGACATGCCCTCTGATTTCGATGCGAAAGCGAACGAGTTCATTGCCAAACTGCAGGCGAACCCAGCTAAAATCGCCAGCCGTAAAGCGTCTCAGAATGCGATCGAAGCGTTCGGCCCTCTGCTTCCAGAATTCCTGGGCGGCTCTGCTGACCTGGCACCCTCTAACCTGACTCTTTGGTCTGGTTCGAAAGCGATTAACGACGATACTGCCGGTAACTACATCCATTACGGTGTACGTGAATTCGGTATGACGGCTATCGCCAACGGTATCTCCCTGCACGGTGGTTTCCTGCCGTATACCTCTACCTTCCTGATGTTCGTAGAGTATGCACGTAACGCCGTACGTATGGCTGCGCTGATGAAACAGCGTCAGGTGATGGTCTACACCCACGACTCTATTGGCCTTGGCGAAGATGGTCCAACTCACCAGCCGGTCGAGCAGGTTGCATCTCTGCGCGTGACCCCGAACATGAGCACATGGCGTCCATGTGACCAGGTGGAATCTGCCGTTGCGTGGAAATACGGCGTTGAGCGCCAGGATGGCCCAACCGCCTTGATCCTCTCCCGTCAGAACCTGGCGCAGCAGGATCGTAGCGAAGAGCAACTGGCAAACATCGCTCGCGGTGGTTACGTACTGAAAGATTGCGCGGGTCAGCCAGAGCTTATCTTCATTGCCACCGGTTCTGAAGTTGAGCTGGCCGTTGCGGCATGGGACAAACTCTCTGCCGAAGGCGTCAAGGCGCGCGTGGTGTCCATGCCGTCTACCGATGCGTTCGACAAACAGGATGCGGCATACCGTGAATCTGTACTGCCGAAAGCCGTATCTGCGCGTGTTGCCGTAGAAGCGGGTATCGCAGATTACTGGTTCAAATACGTAGGCCTGAACGGCGCTATCGTCGGAATGACGTCTTTTGGTGAGTCTGCTCCGGCAGAGCTGCTATTCGAAGAGTTCGGCTTCACCGTTGAGAACGTGGTCGCTAAGGCGAAAGCATTACTGTAATTCTCATTGTTCTCTACAAAGGGTGCTTCGGCGCCCTTTTTTATTTTCATAACGAATAATTTATTTTTATTGATGAATAATATATAAACCAAATTTCTGTGTTTTTTGTGGTGAATAGATTATTAGTCACTTACCAATATATCTGTATTAGTTTTTCCCTTAATCGTTTGTTACTCTCCTCCACGCTTCACGATTGATGCATTTATATTTATTAATGCTTTCTTTTAACAGATAAGGATATTGTATGAAACTAAAACCATCGATAATTGCGTTGGCGGTTACGTCGTGTTTGTTTTCAGCAAGTGTACTGGCTGAGTTAAAAGCAAATGATGATACCAACAGAATAGAAGGAACCTACAGTAACGCGCTGATGCGTTCAACGGATAACGGTGAAAGCTGGCTTGAACTGGTGGTGAGTGACGGCACTACTGCCGGAACTAATGACGACTTCCCGGGAACCGAGAAAGTTATCGTTGCCAATAAGCTGGCGGATGTTATGTCTACCCCGCTCTATGACAGCACGCAAAGCTACGGCACGCCAAATACGAAAGTTCGTTATAACGGCTATTACTGGACCAACCAATGGTGGGCCAACCCAGGTGAAATGCCAGGCAGTAACGCGGTATGGTTAAAGGGGGCGGCAACACGGCTCGAAGAGAATGTCATTGCCACCTATAACTTCACCCCATGGACGGGGCAGCAGGCAGATGATTATCAGAGCGCTCAGAAAGACAAAGTGGCTAAACAGATAAAAGTGTATGGCTATTATCCTGAGTGGGGCGTTTACGAAGCCCACAATTTCTTCACCACCGATAAAATTGCCTGGGATCAATTAACCCATTTAACCTACGCGTTCGGTGTGGTGAAAAATGGGGTAGTCATTACGCATGATACTGAGAAAGGTCCGCAGTTGATGAAAGAAATAGCCAATGCCAGTAAACAGGCAGGGGTGAAAAATATTTTATCAGTAGGTGGCTGGACTAACTCGGAAGAGGGCGTTTTTGAAGCAGCAACGGCAACGCCTGAAGGCGTCGAAAAGCTGGCGCAAAGTATTGTGGATTACGTCGTCGAGTGGAAATTCGATGGGGTAGATATCGACTGGGAATATCCTGATACCAGCGTTGAAAAAACACAGTTTACCAATCTTATCACCAGTCTGCGTAATAAGCTGGACGCATTGGGCAAACAGAACGATACCTATTACCAGCTCTCTGCCGCAGTTACGGTAAACCATAAGAATATGGGGTATATCAACCCAGCGGTGACGACGTCATTACTCGATTCTGTCAACGTGATGGCCTATGACATTCACGGCGCATTCGATTCTACCACCGGCCATAACGCGCCGTTGTTCGCGAACAGCAAAGATCAGGATCAGAAATTCAATGTCGCCGCTGCAATGAATGAGTATGTGACAACGTGGGGTGTTCCAAAGAATAAACTGACGATGGGGGTTCCTTTCTATGGCCGCGGTTGGGGCGATGTCGAGCCGACCGAAATCGTAAAAGGCCTTCCAGGTCTGTTTGCTGCGGGTAGCGCAACGGTTCATGGCGCCTGGGATGATGAAGATCAGTTTACCGGTACTAATCCGTTCTATGTGCTGCAACAAAAACTCGCCAGCGGTGATTACACTCGTTACTGGGATTCAGAATCGCACGTACCTTATCTCTACAATGCCCGTACCAAAGAATTCCTGACCTATGATGACGAAGCGTCAATCACTGATAAGGTCAATTACATCAAAGACCAGGGCTTTGGCGGTGCCATTATCTGGGATATTAGCGGTGATTCCAGTGACCATACGCTGGGTAAAATCGTCAGTACCTTGATCCAGAAGGACAGCGATGACACCGATGACGGTGATGATAGCGGCGATGAAGGCGATCAAACTAACGTCGTCTCTTATCTGAACCTGAATCTTGGTGCGTCAAAAGGATTGGTTTTTGATGACGCTTCCGCGCGCTTTATTATGTATCCGGGCATTCAGGCTGAAATGGCGTTAAGCGATTTCCAGAATGGCGTGTTCGATATTCGCTTGAATGACCGCTCCGTAGCGACCCTTAATAAGGGTAAAATGACAAACGGTGAGTTTCGTAGTGATGGAAAAACAGTCACAGTGATCACCAACGATCTGACCATTAATGAGGGCGATCTTATTTCCGTTGTTCGTCAGGATGGAGATAAAGAATACATCGACGCGTCAAAAACAGTGACGAGAGAAATGCTCGGACATGCGGTGTTTGATGAGAGTGGGCAGTTAAAAGATGTCTATATTGCTGACGGACCTTCGGTGACAAACGCGATTCAGTTGATGATGGATGGCTATGCTGACTCCCGGTACGAGATTTATCTTAACGATCAATTTGTGGCCCGAGCCGACACCCAAAAAACGGGTAAATGTGTGACGCAAAATATGACTTGCGGCTACAGCGGTGCTCAGAGAGTCTACTACTATACTGATAACAGTGTCGTGGTCCACGTAGACGACAGCATTAAAGTTTACCAGGTCGTCGACGGCAGCAAAACGCTCGTCGCTGCATTGACCGTCCCGCACGGCATCTTCTATTACTGATTGATTTTGCCTTCTGCCCGGGAGAACGCTTTCCGGGCAGTTCACTCACCCATCTCCCAGGCTAAACGGGCCGATTATTCCAAAAAAATGTGACGAACATCATATAGCGTGCGTATTGCGCTGGACACCCATTCCTTTTATTCCGCGTTTCGCTTATTCTTGCTGAAGCGTTTCAGTCGATTAAATGTTCGACAAATGACCAATCAATCGCAGTTTGTGACAGCAAAGATTCCCCTGAGGGCGTCGCTGGATTACTCTTTCAGCCACCTCAATTCAGGGATAGCTTTGCAGGAGATCTATGACCGTACGCGTAGCGATTAATGGCTTCGGTCGCATTGGGCGCAACGTGGTTCGTGCTTTGTATGAATCCGGGCGTCGTGCGGAAATGACCGTGGTGGCAATCAATGAACTGGCGGATGCTGCGGGCATGGCGCATTTACTGAAATATGACACCAGCCACGGACGCTTTGCCTGGGACGTTCGCCAGGAACGCGATCGGCTGTTTGTCGGTGACGACGCGATCCGCGTGCTGCATGAAAGCTGCATTGAAGGGCTGCCGTGGCGTGAACTGGGTGTGGATGTGGTGCTGGACTGTACTGGCGTGTATGGTAACCGGGAACATGGCGAAGCGCATCTTGCTGCAGGCGCAAAGAAAGTCTTGTTCTCCCATCCCGGCAGCAAAGACCTTGATGCCACCGTCGTGTTCGGCGTCAACCAGCATGAGCTGCAGGCCCAACACCGCATTGTTTCTAACGCCTCCTGTACCACCAACTGCATTATTCCGGTCATTAAACTGTTAGACGATGCGTATGGCATTGAATCCGGTACCGTGACTACGATTCACTCCGCCATGCACGATCAGCAGGTTATCGACGCCTATCATCCGGATTTGCGACGCACTCGCGCGGCGAGTCAGTCGATCATTCCGGTCGATACCAAACTGGCTGCCGGGATCACTCGCATTTTTCCGCAGTTCAACGACCGTTTCGAAGCCATTGCGGTGCGCGTACCGACCCTTAACGTCACCGCAATTGACCTCAGCGTGACGGTAAAAAAACCGGTAAAAGCCAGCGCAGTCAACCTGTTGCTGCAAAAAGCGGCACAGGGTGCATTTCATGGTATAGTTGACTATACGGAATTACCGTTGGTCTCAGTAGATTTTAACCACGACCCGCACAGCGCCATCGTCGATGGCACGCAAACGCGAGTAAGTGGTGCACACCTTATCAAGACGCTGGTCTGGTGTGATAACGAATGGGGCTTTGCTAACCGAATGCTCGACACCACGTTAGCAATGGCCGCTCAAGGTTTCAGGTAAGACGCATTGTGCGTCTGCAAAACTTTAAGAATCAACGAGAGGATTCACCATGTCTGTAATTAAGATGACCGATCTGGATCTGGCAGGTAAACGCGTTTTCATCCGTGCCGATCTGAACGTACCGGTTAAAGATGGCAAAGTGACCAGTGACGCGCGTATCCGTGCATCTCTGCCAACCATCGAACTGGCATTGAAGCAGGGCGCTAAAGTGATGGTAACCTCCCACCTGGGTCGTCCAACCGAAGGCGAGTACAACGAAGAGTTTTCTCTGCTGCCGGTTGTTAATTACCTGAAAGACAAACTGTCCAGCCCGGTGCGCCTGGTAAAAGATTACCTGGACGGCGTTGAGGTGGCTGCCGGTGAGCTGGTGGTTCTGGAAAACGTTCGCTTCAACAAAGGCGAAAAGAAAGACGACGAAGCGCTGTCCAAAAAATACGCTTCACTGTGCGACGTGTTTGTTATGGATGCATTCGGTACTGCGCACCGTGCGCAGGCGTCAACTCACGGTATCGGTAAATTCGCCGACGTCGCCTGTGCAGGCCCTCTGCTGGCTGATGAACTGGAAGCCCTGGGTAAAGCACTGAAAGAACCTGCTCGTCCAATGGTCGCTATTGTTGGTGGTTCTAAAGTGTCCACCAAATTGACCGTTCTGGATTCCCTGTCAAAAATCGCTGACCAGTTGATTGTGGGCGGCGGTATCGCCAACACCTTCGTTGCGGCTCAAGGCCATAATGTTGGTAAATCTCTGTACGAAGCAGACCTGGTTGACGAAGCGAAACGCCTGCTGACCACCTGCGATATCCCGGTCCCAAGTGACGTTCGCGTAGCAACCGAGTTCTCCGAAACGGCTACCGCGACCCTGAAATCTGTAAACGACATCAAAGATGAAGAGCAGATTCTGGACCTGGGTGATGCGTCTGCAGAGAAACTGGCTGAAATCCTGAAAAACGCAAAAACGATCCTGTGGAACGGTCCTGTTGGCGTGTTCGAATTCCCGAACTTCCGCAAAGGGACTGAAATCGTAGCTAATGCTATCGCAGACAGCGACGCGTTCTCTATCGCAGGCGGCGGTGATACCCTGGCAGCAATCGACCTGTTCGGTATCTCTGACAAGATCTCCTACATCTCCACTGGCGGCGGCGCATTCCTCGAGTTCGTGGAAGGCAAAGTACTGCCAGCAGTAGCAATGCTCGAAGAGCGCGCTAAGAAGTAAGCCATTTAAGGGCAGGGTTACCTGCCCAACTTTCAGCGCGCTTATAAGAGCACGCACCTTTTCTAACGGCCGAAGATACAGGACTCAGCAACATGTCTAAAATTTTTGATTTCGTAAAACCTGGCGTTATCACTGGTGATGACGTACAGAAAGTGTTCCAGGTAGCTAAAGAAAACAACTTCGCACTGCCCGCAGTAAACTGCGTGGGCACCGACTCTATCAACGCCGTACTGGAAACCGCTGCAAAAGTTAAAGCTCCGGTTATCGTTCAGTTCTCCAACGGTGGCGCTGCGTTTATCGCAGGTAAAGGCGTGAAAACTGACGTGCCTCAGGGAGCGGCGATCCTCGGCGCAATCTCAGGTGCGCACCACGTTCACCAGATGGCTGAACATTACGGTGTTCCGGTTATCCTGCACACAGACCACTGTGCGAAGAAACTGCTGCCGTGGATCGACGGTCTGCTGGATGCGGGTGAAAAGCACTTCGCGGCTACCGGTAAGCCACTGTTCTCTTCTCACATGATCGACCTGTCTGAAGAGTCACTGCACGAAAACATTGAGATCTGTTCTCAATACCTGGCGCGCATGGCCAAAATGGGCATGACTCTGGAAATCGAACTGGGCTGCACCGGTGGTGAAGAAGACGGCGTGGACAACAGCCACATGGACGCTTCTGCCCTGTATACTCAGCCAGAAGACGTTGATTACGCTTACAGCGAGCTGAGCAAAATCAGCCCACGTTTCACCATTGCCGCCTCGTTCGGTAACGTGCACGGCGTGTACAAACCTGGTAACGTGGTCCTGACCCCAACCATCCTGCGTGATTCTCAGGAATACGTGTCTAAGAAACACAACCTGCCGCACAACAGCCTGAACTTCGTCTTCCACGGCGGTTCCGGTTCTTCTGCCCAGGAAATCAAAGACTCCGTAAGCTACGGCGTAGTGAAAATGAACATCGATACCGATACCCAGTGGGCAACATGGGACGGTATCCTGCAGTACTACAAAACCAACGAAGCTTACCTGCAGGGTCAGCTGGGCAACCCGAAAGGCGAAGACCAGCCGAACAAGAAATACTACGATCCACGCGTCTGGCTGCGCGCTGCACAGACTTCAATGATCGCTCGTCTGGAGCAGGCTTTCAAAGAGCTGAACGCGGTTGACGTTCTGTAATTTGAGTCGTTAAATGCCTCGGAAAGGTCCGCAATCGCGGGCCTTTTTTTACGCTTTTTCAATGGCCTGCTCCCTACGTTTTTGTGATCTGTTTGGCAATATCGGCGCTTTTTGTTTACCCTTTACTTACCTGCCTGTCTCCATGGGGGATGGATTTTCGTGATTTGGTTTAGCATAAGGATGGATGAATGGACGATCTCGGTGTAGTAGATGGTATCAACAACGCGGGAACCTGGCTGGTGCGCAACCAGGCATTGCTGCTCAGTTATGCGGTAAATATTGTGGCGGCAATCGCGATCATCATCGTGGGGATGATTGTGGCGCGTATCGTCTCTAACGCATTCAACCGCGTTCTGCTCACGCGTCATATTGATGCGACTGTCGCCGACTTCCTCTCCGCGCTGGTGCGCTATGGGATTATCGCTTTTACCCTGATTGCGGCGCTGGGGCGTGTAGGCGTACAAACGGCGTCCGTTATTGCGGTGCTGGGTGCAGCCGGTCTGGCCATTGGTCTGGCGCTGCAGGGGTCGCTCTCGAACCTGGCGGCTGGCGTACTGCTGGTGACTTTCCGCCCGTTCCGCTCAGGTGAGTATGTGGATCTGGGAGGCATTGCCGGAACCGTACTGCAGGTGCAGATTTTCTCAACCACTCTGCGTACCGTCGACGGCCGTATTGTGGTAGTACCGAACGGCAAAATTATCGCAGGTAATATCATCAACTTTTCGCGCGAGCCGGTGCGTCGTAATGAGCTGATTATCAGCGTGGCATATGACTCAGATATCGATCAGGTGAAGTCGCTGCTTACCACCATCATTGAGTCTGACGAGCGCATACTGAAAGACAAAGAGCAGACCGTGCGTCTGAATGAACTGGGTGCGTCCTCGATCAACTTCGTGGTGCGTATCTGGAGTAAAAGTAGTGATCTGCAAAACGTTTACTGGGATGTACTGGAGCGTATTAAACGCGATTTTGACGCCAACGGTATCAGCTTCCCCTATCCACAGATGGACGTTAACGTTAAAAAGGTGAAAGAAGCCGAGTAATCGCCATTCTTGCAGGCCCGGTAGACGCTACTGTTACCGGGCTTATTCATAAGCTACGCTAATCCCCAATTAATATTATCCATTTCCTCTAATAAACGTCTCGCAGTATAGTCTTGTCTACAGACAGCTTTGTGAGATTTTGTTCATGTTATCCTATTATTTTCAAGGGCTTGCACTAGGGGTGGCTATGATCCTCCCTCTCGGACCGCAAAACGCCTTCGTGATGAACCAGGGGATCCGTCGCCAGTATCATCTGATGATTGCCCTGCTGTGCGCGGTGAGTGATCTGTTACTGATTTGCGCCGGGATTTTTGGCGGAAGCGCGTTGCTGATGCAATCGCCGTGGCTGCTGGCATTGGTGACCTGGGGCGGCGTGGCCTTCCTGGTGTGGTATGGGTTTGGCGCACTGAAAACGGCCATCAGCAGCAATCTTGAACTGGCAAGTTCCGACGTTATGAAGCAGGGGCGCTGGAAAATCATTGTCACTATGCTGGCGGTGACCTGGCTTAACCCGCACGTTTATCTTGATACCTTCGTGGTACTGGGAAGCCTTGGCGGGCAGCTTGATGTTGAACCCAAACGCTGGTTTGCGCTCGGCACGGTCAGCGCATCCTTCCTCTGGTTCTTCGGCCTCGCCATTCTGGCTGCCTGGCTGGCACCCCGTCTGCGCACCGCCAAAGCCCAGCGTATCATCAGTACTCTGGTGGGGCTGGTGATGTGGTTTATCGCGCTTCAACTGGCAAAAGAGGGTATCCATCATGTTCAGGGATTGTTCAACTAATCCTTGTCTTATGGACAACTGAGCAAGAAGCGCTAAGCTTGCTGGCATGCGCTCTGTTAATGGGGCACTCTTCGCAACATGGAGGATTGACAGTGAAGTTTAAGGTGATGGCCCTGACGGCATTAGTAAGTTTAGGTGCGGTGTCGGTGCAGGCGAACGAACTGCCGAATGGCCCGCACATCGTCACTTCAGGCACCGCAAGCGTGGACGCGGTACCGGACGTTGCAACGCTGGCAATTGAAGTGAACGTTGCAGCGAAAGACGCCGCTTCCGCCAAGAAGCAGGCTGACGAGCGTGTTGCGCAATATCTCTCTTTCCTGGAACAGAATGGTGTCGCTAAAAAAGATATCAGCTCTGCTAACCTGCGCACTCAACCCGACTACGATTACCAGAACGGCAAAAGTATCCTTAAAGGCTATCGTGCTGTGCGCACCGTTGAGGTGACGTTACGCCAGCTTGATAAGCTGAATTCGTTGCTGGATGGCGCCCTGAAGGCGGGCCTGAATGAAATTCGTTCCGTCTCGCTGGGCGTTGCGCAACCGGAGAAGTACAAAGACGAAGCGCGTAAAGCAGCAATTGATGATGCAATCCACCAGGCGCAGCAGTTGGCTGCTGGCTTTAACGGCAAGCTCGGCCCAGTGTACAGCGTGCGCTACCACGTTTCCAATTACCAGCCAAGCCCAATGGTGCGTATGATGAAGGCGGATGCAGCTCCGGTTTCTGCTCAGGAAACCTATGAGCAGCCGACTATTCAGTTCGACGATCAGGTTGATGTGGTATTCGAGCTGGATCCGGCTCAAGGACAACAAACCGAGGCGGCAAAGGCGCCGTAATTTGCCCTCACCCTCTCCCCCCGGAGAGGGGATTCATCTTTCAATCCTGTCTCAACACTCTATGCCCAAAGGCCAACAGTGCGTCGGTAACATTGCGCATCATACGGCTTTCTGGCGCAAAGCGGTGCCAGTAAAGCATCCGGCGCTGGTACAGACCCGGAGTTAAATCGATAAGCTCGCCGCTTTTCAACTCTCTCTCAATCTGCAGATGCGGGATCATGCAGCAGGTGGTGCCCTGTCGTGCGAGCTGCACAAAGGCTTCCGACGAGTTCACGATATGACACGGCACGCTGCCCGGCGGCAGGTCAAAATTTTGCTGCAGGAAGGCCTGATGCATATCGTCGAGATGGTCGAAGGCGACGGCCGGAGCCTTAAGCAGCGCGGCGCGGGTCACGCCATTGGGGAAATAACGCTCGGCAAAGGCTTTTGAGCCAACAAACAGATAATCCAGCGCGCCTAACTGATCCACCAGGCAGCTTGGCAGCGCCTGTGGCTGGATACTGACCGCGCCGACCACTTCGCCACGACGCAGACGTTCCTGGGTACGGGTTTCATCTTCCACCTGCAAATTCAGGCGGATAGGGGAGTCGGCCAGTACCGGCGCGAGGGCGGGCAGCAGCCAGGTTGCCAGACTGTCGGCGTTCACCGCCAGCGACAGCAGCAGCGGCGTGGAGCCGGTCTGTTCATCACCCAGCCATTCGTCCTCGAGCAGTTCAACCTGGCGCAGCAGCGCGAGGAGCTTTTGCCCTTGCTCGGTTGGGCGAGGGGGAACGGTACGCACCAGCAGCGGCTGCCCGAACATATTTTCAAGCTGTTTGATGCGCTGTGACACGGCGGACTGAGTAATACAAAGCTTCTGCGCCGCCCGCTCAAAACCTCGTTCACGAATAACCGCATCAAGTGCCTGTAGTGTTCTGTAGTCCGGACGTTTCATTACTCTGGCTTACTCCTTAATTTTGCTTAATCTGCACTATGACACAATTTTCCCTCCGTGGCAGACGAAATCCATCCGACGTGTTCTATAATGCGCCGTAAGTTTTCACACCACAGGCAAAACGATCATGACGCAGGATGAACTGAAAAAAGCAGTAGGATGGGCCGCTCTCCAGTACGTACAACCGGGTACCCTTGTCGGTGTGGGTACAGGGTCAACGGCGGCACACTTTATCGATGCGCTGGGCACGATGAAGGGGCAGATCGAGGGTGCGGTTTCAAGCTCCGATGCGTCCACGGAAAAGCTGAAAAGCCTTGGTATTACCGTTTTCGATCTCAATGAAGTGGACCGTCTCGGAATTTATGTTGATGGCGCGGATGAAATCAACGGCCATATGCAGATGATCAAAGGCGGTGGTGCGGCGCTGACCCGTGAAAAGGTCATTGCCTCCGTTGCGGACAAGTTCATCTGTATCGCCGATGCCTCCAAACAGGTAAATATTCTTGGTAACTTCCCGCTGCCGGTAGAGGTCATCCCAATGGCGCGCAGTGCTGTGGCGCGTGAACTGGTCAAACTCGGCGGTCGCCCGGAATATCGCCAGGGCGTGCTTACCGATAACGGAAACGTGATCCTTGACGTGCATGGTCTGGAAATTCTCGACGCCATTGCGCTGGAAAATACCATTAACGGCATTCCTGGCGTTGTGACCGTAGGTCTATTTGCCAACCGTGGCGCGGATGTAGCGCTGATCGGTACCGCTGATGGCGTGAAAACTATCGTAAAATGATCTGTTGGGGGGCGCACACCCCCCGTTAAAAAAATTTTGAAAAGCTAAATTCGGTGACTTGTATCACGTTTTTGAGCCTCTTTTGCCGATCCTGCCACGTTTGTAAAATTACACAGCATTTTCCTCTGTCATTTTGCCATGTATGACTTCTCTTCAGAGTGCCGACGCAAACGTTCATATTGCTGCAATAGTTTTTTTTGATATGTTGGCTACAGCGGATTTATATCCAGCACAACATCAGTTCAGACAAAACAGGGTCGGGTAAATGGCAAAGGTATCACTGGAGAAAGACAAGATTAAATTCCTGCTGGTCGAGGGGGTGCATCAGAAAGCGCTCGATAACCTTCGCGCAGCAGGGTACACCAATATCGAATTTCACAAAGGCGCGCTGGATACTGAAGAGCTGAAAGCGTCCATCCGCGATGCCCACTTCATTGGCCTTCGATCCCGTACCCAACTGACTGAAGACGTTATCGCGGCGGCGGAAAAACTGGTTGCTATCGGCTGTTTCTGTATTGGCACCAACCAGGTTGATCTGAATGCCGCCGCCAAACGCGGTATCCCGGTCTTTAACGCCCCTTTCTCCAACACCCGTTCCGTGGCGGAGTTAGTAATTGGCGAACTGCTGCTGCTGTTGCGCGGCATTCCTGAAGCTAACGCCAAAGCGCACCGTGGCGTGTGGAACAAGCTGGCATCCGGTTCGTTTGAAGCCCGTGGTAAAAAACTGGGGATTATCGGTTACGGTCACATTGGTACGCAACTGGGTATTCTGGCTGAATCCCTCGGTATGCATGTTTTCTTCTATGACATTGAAAACAAGCTGCCGCTTGGTAATGCCACCCAGGTACAACATCTCTCAGACCTGCTGAACATGAGCGACGTGGTTAGCCTGCACGTGCCGGAAAATGCCTCCACCAAAAACATGATGGGTGCGGAACAACTGGCCCTGATGAAGCCGGGTTCACTGCTGATCAACGCCGCGCGCGGCACGGTTGTAGATATTCCGGCGCTGGCGGATGCGCTTAAGCGTAAGCACCTTGCGGGGGCGGCCATTGACGTGTTCCCGACGGAGCCTGCAACCAACAGCGATCCTTTTACCTCTGTACTGTGCGAGTTCGACAACGTGATCCTGACGCCGCACATAGGGGGGTCGACTCAGGAAGCGCAGGAGAACATCGGCCTGGAAGTGGCGGGTAAGCTGAGCAAATATTCCGACAACGGTTCTACACTCTCAGCGGTAAACTTCCCGGAGGTTTCACTCCCCCTGCACGGCGGTCGCCGTTTACTGCATATCCATGAAAACCGTCCAGGCGTGCTGACCGCCATCAACCAGATCTTTGCCGAACAGGGTGTCAACATTGCCGCGCAGTATCTGCAAACCAACTCGCAGATGGGCTACGTAGTGATTGATATCGAGGCGGATGAAGAAGTGGCCGAGAAAGCGCTGCTGAGCATGAAGGCGATCCCGGGAACCATTCGCGCGCGTCTGCTTTACTGAAACTTTTGCGGAATATAAAAAAACGGTAACTGGGGTTACCGTTTTAACGCCATTCCCACAGCGTTGATGGCGTCACCACCGCTGGTAGCGGCACATCCCAGCTCTCAGTCGGCAATGTGTCTACGCACTGGCAATCATGCGCATATCCCACCGGCTGTAAGCCGTGCTGCTGCCAGTTTTGCAGCGTCCTGTCGTAAAAACCGCCGCCCATTCCCAGACGCTGGCCTTGTTTATCGAAGGCTACCAGCGGCGTAATTAATACCTCCAGCCCGGACAGCGGCAGCACGTCGCGGACGTCGAGTTTGGGTTCGGTGATTTTCAGACGATTGACCACCCGTTCGCTGTGCGGGTGGTAATGCAAAAACAGCAGGTTCCCTTTACTGAACGGATGCAGTACGGGCAGATACACCTTTTTCCCGGTGCGCCAGAGTTGTTCGATCAGCGGTTGGGTATCCAGCTCGCCGTCAAACGACAAAAACAGGGCGACGGTTTTCGCCATCACCACGGGCGGATAGGCCATCATTCGCCCCGCGGCCTGTTGGGCAAAATGGGCTTGCTGTTCGGGGGTTAACGCACGACGACGTTTACGGATTAACTGACGGATGTCCTTGCGTGAAGCAGAAACTTCAGAAAGTAGAGTCATGGTAGTCGGTAGAAGAAAAGAGAGGGAATCTCCGAGATGCCGCCGCAGGCTGTAACCCTTGAACCCTTGGTTCAAGGTGAATGTGTCGTCATAGTTTTAAGGCTTCTCGGACGGACCGAGCATGCTCACCAACCATGGAGCGCCACATTCTTGTGGTATGAAATATCGGCTCAGGGGACTGGCCCGCTTGCGAACATCTCAGAGAAATTTTGTCTTCCCAGTTACTCTACCATAGTCAACTGAGAAGTGTTATTCAAACTTTGGTCCCGGTCTTTCGGGATGGCGACCTTGATCAAGCAACGCCTGTTCAATGGTCTGCTGGAGCATTTTAATGCGCTGCTCCATGCTTGCCGCGTACTCGCGAGTTTTCGCTTTTTCCTGAGTCAGTTCGTAGCTGATGTTCAACGCGGCGATAAACACCAGCTGCTCAGTATTTGTGACTCTAGTGCGTTCTTTAAGATCTTGCAACCGCTGATTCAAATCGTCCGCAGCCTGATTCAAAGCATCCCTTTGTTCAGGCGGACAATTCACTCGCAGTGAACGGCCAAAAATCTGGAGATCGACGGGTTGTGCAGACATGCCACCTTCCTGCTGATTGACTGCGCGGCCTTCGCTCACTGCCCTGGGGGCTGCGAAGGGGCGACACTATAGCTACCCTGATGTGAAGATACAAGCCCTTTTCTGGTATCACCAGGGTCCAAAGTGGTAGCATATCATGAATATTCCCCCTTTGATGACGAATGCTCATGTCTAAACAGAACGAAATGCCTGGTTACAAAGATTTAAACCAGTTACTGAACCAGCAGGGAGTGGGGTTAACCCCTGCCGAAATGCACGGTCTGATCAGTGGCATGCTGTGCGGTGGAAACAGCGATAGCTCATGGCAGCCGCTGCTTCATGACCTGACAAACGAAGGCCTGGCATTTGGTCACGAGCTGGCGGAAGCGCTGCGTAAAATGCACGCCACAACCAGCGATTCGCTTGAAGACGATGGCTTTCTTTTTCAGCTTTATCTCCCTGAAGGCGAGGACGTCAGCGTCTTCGATCGCGCTGATGCGCTCGCAGGTTGGGTAAACCATTATTTGCTGGGTCTTGGCGTATCTCAGCCGAAGCTTGATAAAGTAACGGGCGAAGCGGGTGAAGCAATTGACGATCTGCGTAACATCGCACAACTTGGCTACGACGAGGACGAAGACCAGGAAGAGCTGGAAATGTCTCTCGAAGAGATTATCGAGTACGTACGCGTGGCGTCTCTGTTGTGCCACGATACCTTTACGCGCTCGCAGCCCACCGCGCCGGAAGTCCGCAAGCCGACCTTACATTAAGAAAAATAACGCACAGGAGGGTGTCATGGTTATCTCGAGTCAAGAGTATTCTCGCCGTCGTCAGGCGCTATTGGCAAAAATGCAGCCGGGAAGCGCCGCGCTGATCTTTGCCGCCCCTGAAGTCACGCGCAGCGCCGACAGTGAATATCCCTATCGCCAGAGCAGTGATTTCTGGTACTTCACCGGGTTTAACGAACCGGAAGCGGTACTGGTGCTGATTAAAAGCAATGACACCCACAACCACAGCGTGATTTTCAATCGTGTTCGCGATCTCACTGCCGAAATCTGGTTTGGCCGCCGCTTAGGACAAGAGGCAGCGCCAGCGACGCTCGGCGTTGACCGCGCGCTGGCGTTCAGTGAAATAAATCAACAATTATATCAGCTACTTAACGGCCTTGGCGTGCTCTATCATGCGCAGGGCGAATATGCGTATGCCGATGAGATTGTCTTCACCGCGCTGGATAAACTGCGTAAAGGTTCGCGCCAGAACTTGTCTGCGCCCGCTACGCTGACGGACTGGCGTCCGGTGGTGCATGAAATGCGCCTGTTCAAGTCTGAAGAAGAGCTTAACGTGCTGCGCCGCGCGGGAGAAATCAGCGCCCTGGCGCATACCCGCGCGATGGAAAAATGTCGCCCGGATATGTTTGAATACCAGCTTGAAGGCGAAATACATCACGAATTTACCCGTCACGGCGCACGCTTTGCGTCTTACAACACCATTGTCGGCGGCGGTGTAAATGGCTGCATTCTGCATTACACCGAAAACGAAAGTGAACTGCGAGAGGGCGAACTTGTCCTGATTGACGCTGGATGCGAATACCTCGGTTATGCGGGTGATATCACCCGAACCTTCCCGGTTAACGGTAAATTTTCGCCCGCTCAGCGCGAGATTTATGACATCGTGCTTGAATCTCTCGAAACTGCGCTAGCCCTGTATCGTCCTGGAACGTCCATTCAGGAAGTGACAGGGGAAGTGGTGCGGATCATGATTTCGGGGCTGGTTAAACTCGGCATCCTGAAAGGGGATGTCGATAGTCTTATAACCGAAAATGCCCATCGCCCGTACTTCATGCACGGCCTGAGCCACTGGCTGGGGCTGGATGTCCACGATGTGGGGGCGTACGGGGTTGAACGTTCGCGCGTACTTGAACCCGGCATGGTGATAACCGTTGAACCCGGGCTGTACATCGCTCCCGATGCCGACGTGCCGGAAGCCTACCGCGGGATTGGCATTCGTATAGAAGATGACATCGTGATAACCGCAACCGGCAATGAAAACCTGACCGCATCCGTCGTGAAAAAAGCCGACGACATTGAGGCGCTGATGGCAGCGGCACGCGCATGAGCGTGATCATCGTGGGCGGCGGTATGACCGGCGCTACCCTGGCACTGGCTATTTCGCATTTGACGAACGGAAAACTCCCGGTGCATCTGGTGGAAGCTGTTGCGCCATGGGCAGCCGACCACCCGGGGTTCGATGCCCGCGCCATCGCGCTGGCGCAGGGGACATGCCACCAGCTCGCGCGCATTGGCATCTGGCAGGCGATTGCCGACTGCGCGACGGCAATAAACACCGTTCACGTCAGCGATCGTGGCCACGCCGGCTTCGTCACCCTGGACGCCCGGGATTATCGTATTGATGCGCTAGGGTGTGTCGTTGAACTGCATGATGTCGGGTTGCGCCTGTTCCGCCTCCTGCAGGCGGCGCCGGGCATAACGTTACATTGCCCGGCGCGCGTCGCCAGCGTCAGCCGCAGTGAAGACGCGGTCAGCGTGACCCTGGAAAACGGAACTATCCTTGAAGGCCAGCTTCTGGTCGCAGCGGATGGTTCACGCTCTGCGCTCGGCACACGGTGCGGGGTGGAATGGCGCTCACAGCCCTATGGTCAGGTGGCCGTAACGGCGAACGTATCCACGGCGGGTGCGCACAACGGCAGGGCGTTTGAGCGCTTCACCCCGCATGGCCCGCTGGCGATGTTGCCGATGTCAGAAGGCCGCTGCTCGCTGGTGTGGTGCCATTCACAGGAGAAAGCCGAGGAGGTACGCTCCTGGTCTGATGAACGTTTTTGTAACGAGCTACAGAAAGCTTTCGGCTGGCGGCTGGGGAAGATTACCCATGCGGGTAAACGTTCGGTCTACCCGCTATCACTGACGACTGCATCCCAGTCTATCTCTCATCGTGTGGTGCTGGTTGGCAATGCCGCGCAGACTTTACACCCGATTGCTGGTCAAGGTTTTAATCTTGGCTTACGCGACGTCATGAGCCTGGCCGAGTCCCTGGCGCTGGCGTGGCGTGAGCAAAAAGAGTGTGGCGCGTATTCAATGCTAAGCCAGTATCAGAAGCGACGCCAGGCCGATAAAGAGGCGACCATTGGGGTAACGGATGGGCTGGTGCATCTGTTTGCCAATCGCTGGGCACCGTTGGTTGCGGGCCGCAACCTCGGGCTAATGGCGATGGAGTTATTCATTCCGGCACGTGATGTGCTGGCGCAGCGGACCCTCGGCTGGGTCGCGCGTTAAGGAGTTATCATCGTGCAAAATGTTGATGTCGCCATTGTTGGCGGCGGAATGGTTGGACTGGCGCTGGCCTGTGGATTACAGAGCAGCGGCCTGCGCGTGGCCGTTCTGGAGCAGAAACAGCCTCAGCCCGTAGCGCATGACGCGCCACCGGAACTGCGGGTTTCGGCGATCAATGCGGCCAGTGAAAAGCTGCTGACGCGTATAGGCGTCTGGTCAGATATCCTGGCGCAACGTGCCAGCTGCTATCACGGGATGGAGGTGTGGGATAAAGACAGCTTTGGTCACATTGCTTTTGATGATGAAAGCATGGGTTACAGCCATCTGGGACACATCGTTGAAAACGCGGTGATTCACTCTGCGCTGTGGCAAAAAGCCCAGTCCTGTAGCGATGTTACGCTGATAGCGCCCGCGCAGGTCCAGCAGGTCGCGTGGGGTGAAAACGAAGCGTTTATTACCCTGCAAAGCGGCGACATGATGACCGCCCGTCTGGTGGTGGGCGCCGATGGTGCGAACTCCTGGCTGCGTAACAAGGCGGATATTGCGCTGACCTTCTGGGATTATCAGCATCACGCGATAGTGGCGACGATCCGTACTGAAGAACCCCACGGCGGCGTTGCGCGGCAGATATTCCACAACGACGGCATTCTGGCGTTCCTGCCGTTAAGCGATCCGCACCTGTGCTCAATTGTCTGGTCTCTGGTGCCTGAAAAAGCGCAACTGATGCAGGACGTTACGCCGGGGGCGTTTAGCCAGGCGCTGTGCCTCGCCTTTGATAACCGCCTGGGGCTGTGCACGCTTGAAAGCGAGCGTCTGGTGTTCCCGTTAACCGGGCGTTACGCACGTCAGTTTGCGGCGCACCGCCTCGCGCTGGTGGGCGATGCGGCACATACCATCCACCCGCTGGCCGGGCAGGGCGTTAATCTCGGTTTTATGGATGCGGCTGAACTGGTTGCTGAGCTGCGTCGTTTGCACCGTGAAGGCAAAGACATTGGCCAACAACTCTATCTACGTCGCTACGAGCGTAGCCGCAAACACAGTGCGGTGATGATGCTGGCGGGTATGCAGGGATTTCGCGAGCTGTTTGCCGGGGATAATCCGGCGAAAAAACTGCTGCGCGATATTGGTCTCAAACTCGCCGATACCCTCCCCGGAGTGAAACCTCAGCTCCTTCGTCAGGCGATGGGTCTTAACGATCTCCCGGACTGGCTGCGCTAATATCGATCTCCATCACATTTTATTTTCCCGGCCTTTGCGCCGGGAAACTGCGCTCGTTTGAAATATTCTAATCCCACCTCTATTTTCGCATTAGATAATCTAATCCTGTCATATTCAGGGTGCAGAAATTACGCCCGTTTTCCCACATGAAATATCATTGCATGCTGATAATGTTGTACTCATGTTAATTTTATGCGGGCTTAATCGCAGTTTGCCAGTGAATAACTCTGTAGGCTCCATAGGGTTTTTTGGTCATAAGCTAATGTGATGACCTGTTTTACCTTATGGTTAATCGCCAGTTTCGATGGTAAGTTCAGGTTAAAGAGAACGTTTGCGTCGACGTCCTAAGGTTACGCCGCCGCCGGGTTTCGTGCCCATTTCTGTGTGCGAAACGCACGTTAGCCCCGCTTATTCAACGAGGAAAAGATGGCTCAACAGACTCCTTTGTATGAACAACACGTGTTATGCGGCGCCCGCATGGTGGACTTCCACGGCTGGATGATGCCGCTGCACTATGGCTCGCAAATCGATGAGCACCACGCGGTGCGCACCGATGCCGGCATGTTCGACGTCTCCCACATGACAATTGTCGATCTGCGCGGTAGCCGCACTCGGGAGTTTTTGCGTTATCTGCTGGCCAATGATGTCGCAAAACTGAAAACGCCGGGTAAAGCGCTCTATACCGGCATGCTAAATGCCTCCGGCGGGGTGATTGATGACCTTATCACCTACTACTTCACCGAAGATTTTTTCCGCCTCGTTGTCAATTCCGCCACCCGTGAAAAAGACCTCTCCTGGATAACCCAACACGCTGAACCCTACGCCATCGACATCACCGTGCGTGATGACCTGGCGCTGATCGCCGTGCAGGGGCCAAACGCGCAGGCAAAAGCAGCCTCGCTTTTCAGCGACGAGCAGCGTAAAGCCACCGAAGGCATGAAGCCATTCTTCGGCGTGCAGGCGGGCGACCTGTTTATCGCGACCACTGGCTATACCGGTGAAGCGGGTTACGAAATTGCCATGTCGAATGAAAAAGCGGCTGATTTCTGGCGTGCCCTGGCGGCGGAGGGCGTCAAGCCAGCCGGCCTGGGCGCGCGCGATACGCTGCGTCTGGAAGCGGGCATGAACCTTTACGGTCAGGAGATGGACGAAGGCGTTTCTCCGTTGGCCGCGAATATGGGCTGGACCATCGCATGGGAACCTGCAGACCGCGAGTTTATTGGCCGTGAAGCGCTGGAAATGCAGCGTGAAAAAGGCACTGAACAGCTGGTTGGCCTGGTGATGAAAGAAAAAGGCGTCCTGCGCGGCGAGCTGCCGGTGCGTTTTACCGATGCGCACGGCAACCCTCGCGAAGGCGTGATCACCAGCGGAACCTTCTCTCCGACGCTGGGCTACAGTATTGCCCTGGCGCGTGTTCCGACGGGCATTGGCGAAAAGGCGGTGGTGCAGATCCGCAACCGAGAAATGCCGGTCAACGTGACTAAACCGATTTTTGTTCGCGCCGGTAAGCCGGTCGCTTAATCATTTTTATCAGGAGAACTTCAATGAGCAATGTGCCAGCAGAACTGAAATACAGCAAAGAACACGAGTGGCTGCGCAAAGAGATGGACGGCACTTACACCGTCGGGATCACCGAGCATGCGCAAGAGCTGCTGGGCGACATGGTGTTTGTTGACCTGCCCGACGTGGGCACGACCGTTAGCGCGGGTGATGACTGCGCCGTGGCTGAGTCCGTCAAAGCGGCTTCAGACATCTATGCACCCGTCAGCGGTGAAATTGTTGCCGTAAACGATGCGCTGAGCGATTCGCCGGAACTGGTGAACAGTGAGCCGTATGAAGGCGGCTGGATCTTTAAGATCAAAGCCAGCGACGAAGCACAGGTTGCCGCGCTGCTGGATGCGACCGCATACGCAGCGCTGTTAGAAGACGAGTAAACCTTCTCCCTCTCACCAAAGGTGAGAGGGAGAAAAAACACATTCACTGCACGTTTCAGGAACCATCGCTCATGACACAGACTTTAAGCCAGCTTGAAAACCGTGGCGCCTTCATTGAACGTCATATTGGGCCGGACGCTCAGCAACAGCTGGAGATGCTGAAGACAGTTGGCGCGGATTCATTAAACGCACTGACAGGCCAGATCGTGCCACACGATATCCAGCTTGCCACACCGCCTCAGGTAGCTAAAGCCACCACGGAATTCGCGGCCCTGGCGGAGCTGAAGGCGATCGCCGGTCTCAACAAGCGCTATAAGTCTTACATTGGCATGGGTTACACCCACGTGCAGTTACCGCCGGTTATTTTGCGCAATATGCTGGAAAATCCGGGCTGGTACACCGCTTACACCCCGTATCAGCCGGAAGTGTCTCAGGGCCGTCTGGAAGCGCTGCTGAACTTTCAGCAGGTGACGCTGGATCTGACCGGTCTGGACATCGCTTCCGCTTCCCTGCTGGACGAAGCTACCGCGGCAGCCGAAGCGATGGCGATGGCTAAGCGCGTGAGTAAGCTGAAAAATGCGAACCGTTTCTTCGTGGCGGCGGACGTCCATCCCCAAACACTGGACGTGGTGCGCACCCGCGCGGCAACCTTTGGTTTTGAGGTGCTGGTGGACGATGCGGCCAACGTGCTGGATCACCAGGACGTCTTTGGCGTGTTGCTACAGCAGGTGGGCACAACCGGTGAAGTACACGATTACCGTGCGCTGATGGCCGAACTGAAATCCCGTAAGGTGATCGTTAGCGTAGCGGCTGATTTTATGGCGCTGGTGCTACTAACCGCACCAGGCAAACAGGGCGCGGATATCGTATTCGGCTCTGCGCAACGCTTCGGCGTACCGATGGGCTACGGTGGCCCACACGCAGCTTTCTTTGCTGCGAAAGATGAATTCAAACGCTCCATGCCTGGGCGTATTATCGGAGTATCAAAAGATGCTGCCGGTAACACCGCGCTGCGTATGGCAATGCAGACCCGCGAGCAGCATATCCGCCGCGAGAAAGCGAACTCCAATATTTGTACTTCGCAGGTACTGCTGGCGAACATCGCCAGCCTGTATGCCGTATTCCATGGCCCGGCTGGACTGAAACGCATTGCCAGCCGCATTCACCGTCTGGCCGATATTCTGGCCTGTGGCCTGCAGCAAAAAGGCCTCAAGCTGCGCCATGAATACTATTTCGACACTCTGTGCGTTGAGGTGGCCGACAAAGCAGCCGTGCTGGCCCGCGCTGATGCGGCACACATAAATCTGCGAAGCGATATCCACAACGCAGTGGGTATTACGCTTGACGAAAGTACCACCCGTGAAGATGTTCTGAATCTGTTTAAGGTTCTGCTGGGCGACGCGCACGGTCTGGACATCGACGCGCTCGATAAAGAGGTGGCGTTCGACAGCCTTTCTCTGCAGGCCAGCATGCTGCGTGACGACGCGATCCTCACGCATCCGGTATTCAACCGCTATCACAGCGAAACCGAGATGATGCGTTATATGCACTCTCTGGAGCGCAAAGATCTGGCGCTGAACCAGGCGATGATCCCGCTGGGCTCCTGCACCATGAAGCTGAACGCGGCGGCAGAGATGATCCCCATCACCTGGCCTGAGTTCTCCGAACTGCACCCGTTCTGTCCGGCTGAACAGGCGGAAGGTTACCACCTGATGATCAACCAGCTCTCCGACTGGCTGGTGAAGCTGACCGGTTATGACGCGCTCTGCATGCAGCCGAACTCCGGCGCGCAGGGAGAATACGCGGGTCTGCTGGCTATCCGCCATTATCACGAAAGCCGTAACGAAGGCCACCGTGATATTTGCCTGATCCCAAGCTCCGCGCACGGCACCAACCCGGCGTCTGCCCAGATGGCCGGTATGGAAGTGGTGGTGGTTGCCTGCGATAAAAATGGCAATATCGATTTGATCGATCTGCGTGCCAAAGCCGAAAAGGCGGGGAATAAACTCTCCTGCATCATGGTGACCTACCCGTCGACTCATGGCGTTTACGAAGAGACAATCCGCGAAGTGTGTGAAATGGTGCATCAGTTCGGCGGCCAGGTTTATCTCGACGGCGCGAACATGAACGCGCAGGTCGGTATCACCTCGCCGGGCTTTATCGGCGCCGACGTCTCGCACCTGAACCTGCACAAAACCTTCTGTATTCCGCACGGCGGCGGCGGCCCGGGTATGGGGCCTATCGGGGTGAAAGCGCACCTGGCGCCGTTTGTGCCGGGCCACAGCGTGGTGCAGATTGAAGGTATGCTGACCCGTCAGGGGGCGGTTTCTGCGGCACCGTTCGGTAGCGCCTCGATCCTGCCCATCAGCTGGATGTATATTCGCATGATGGGTGCAGAGGGCCTGAAGCAGGCAAGCCAGGTGGCGATCCTGAACGCTAACTATATTGCGACTCGTCTGAAATCGGCCTTCCCGGTGCTCTATACCGGCCGCGATGGTCGCGTGGCGCACGAATGTATTCTGGATATTCGCCCGCTGAAAGAGCAGAGCGGCATTAGTGAACTGGATATCGCTAAGCGTCTGATCGACTACGGTTTTCATGCGCCAACTATGTCGTTCCCGGTCGCGGGTACCTTGATGGTGGAGCCAACGGAGTCCGAAAGCAAAGCCGAGCTTGACCGCTTTATCGATGCAATGCTGGCTATCCGCATGGAGATCGACCGCGTGCAGGATGGAGAGTGGACGCTTACAGACAACCCACTGGTTAATGCGCCGCACACCCAGAATGAGCTGGTAGCAGAGTGGAACCACGGTTACAGCCGCGAGCTGGCGGTCTTCCCGGCCGGCGTGGCAAACAAATACTGGCCAACCGTGAAGCGTCTTGATGATGTGTACGGCGACCGCAATCTGTTCTGCTCCTGCATACCGATGAGCGAATACCAGTAATCGTGTTGGTTTCGTAACGTACGCTGCCACCCGGCTTTTTGAGCCGGGTGAGTATGTGGATTAGGCGTCCAAACGCGCAGTGGATTCGCTGACGACCGGGTTAGCGCTGGAGGTGGCGCAAGCGATTGTCTGGCTGCTAAGCGAGAAGGCGTCGTACGTGACGGGGAGTGTTATTGAGTTAGCAGGCGGGAAATGAATTAGCCTTACAGCTCACCCTGGCCCTCTCCGCATAGGGGAGAGGGCGGGAAAAATTAAAGCGTCTCGCCGTTGCTGGCAATCACGCCTTTATACCATTCGAAGCTTTTCTTTCGGGAACGTGACATATCGCCCGTACCGTCATCGTGCTTGTTCACATAGATAAAGCCGTAACGTTTGCTGTACTGACCGGTGGTGAAAGAGACACAGTCGATACAACCCCACGGGGTATAGCCCATCAAATCCACTCCGTCGTAGGTAACGGCTTTAATCAGCTCTTCAACGTGCGCGCGAAGATAGTCAATACGGTAGTCGTCGTTGATGCTGCCGTCCTCTTCCACTTTATCGTAGGCGCCAAAACCGTTTTCCACGATGAACAGCGGCTTCTGGTAACGTTCGTACAGTTCGCACAGCGCATAACGCAAGCCCACCGGATCAATTTGCCAGCCCCAGTCGGATGCTTTCACGTGTGGGTTTGGCACACTGCCTTCGAAACCGGAGATAGCATCGCCGGTACCTCCTTCCGCTTTAACGGCGTTCGTCATGTAGTAGCTGAAGCCTAAGTAGTCGCAGATGCCCTCACGCAGGATCTGCTCATCGCCCGCTTCCATTTTGATGGCGAAGCCCCGACGCCCCCACTCGTTCAGCACGTAGGAAGGGTAGTAACCGCGTAGCTGGACGTCGGTAAAGACATAGCGTTCACGCATGGATTCCTGGGCAAACATCACGTCTTCGGGTTTACAGGAGAACGGATAGAGCGCCACCATCGCCAGCATGCAGCCGACTTTCATTTCGGGGTTAATGCGGCGCGCCGCTTTTACCGCCAGGGCGCTGGCCACGAACTGATGGTGCAGCACCTGATACATGGTCTCTTCCGGGTTATCATGTTCGGTATAGACCACGCCGGAGCAGCAGTAACCGAAAAGTGGCGCACGCCAGTTACGCTGGTTATTGATTTCATTGAAGGTCATCCAGTATTTGACCTTACTCTTGTAACGCTCGAAGACCACTTCTGCGAAGCGTACAAAGAAATCGACCACGTTACGGTTGGTCCAGCCACCGTATTCCTGTACGAGATGCAGCGGCATTTCAAAATGGGAAAGGGTGATCACCGGCTCAATATTGTACTTAAGCAGCTCATCAAACATGTCGTCGTAAAACTTCAGCCCCTCTTCATTAGGCTGCGTTTCGTCACCCTTCGGGAAGATGCGAGTCCAGGCGATAGAGGTACGGAAACACTTGAACCCCATCTCGGCAAACAGTTTGATGTCTTCTTTGTAGTGACCATGGAAGTCGATAGCGTCATGGTTAGGGTAGTATTTACCTGCCACCACTTCCTGAGTGATTTCGCGCGGCACGCCGTGAGCGCCACCGGTCAACACGTCACAGATACTCGGCCCTTTACCGCCTTTGTCCCAGCCGCCTTCAACCTGGTGAGCCGCAACCGCGCCACCCCATAAAAAATCTTTTGGTAAGGTCAATTTTTTCATCGCTGCTACTCTCAATATATGACGTATTGCTATCGAGTCTAGCAAAGCGAAATTAAATGTCACGATATAACAAAGGGAGTGAAATGTGATTTGTCACATCAAAAAAACAGGGTGTTTTATTCTGTCAATTTCTTCGCCAGCTTTCGTCCAAGCGACTCAAGAATATAGATGACAGGAATTTGGGTCGTAATATCGTAAACACCGGCAATACGCGTTTGTGGGACATGCCAGGAGAGATTAAAGTCTGCCAGTTTTGCCAGACGAGAGTGTTCGTGGCTGGTAATAGAGAGCACTTTGCAGTGGCGCAGGCTGAACTGACTGGCAAAACGCAGAATTTCCTCGGTTTCACCGGATACGGAGAGCACGATTGCCAGCGCATTTTTAGCCATATCATTAGTGACCGGAAAATAAGGATCGTCAATATGATTGCTGAACTTGCCAATATTTGAGAAGAAGCGAGCACCATATTTCGCAAGCGAGCCGGAGGTCCCTGCTCCAACAAATATAATACGTTCAGACGATAAAATAATATCGACGGCATCATCCAGTAACGCATCAAATTCTTCATTGTTAACGCTTTTGAAGAAGCTAATAATTTCGCTGGCAGCAAAATTCGCCTGCTGAGGTTCGTTCTGTTCTAAATAGAGCTTAAAACGCACGCGGAATTCAGAGTAGCCTTGGCAGTTGAGCTTGCGGCAAAAGCGCAGGATAGTGGTGGTGGAGACCCCGGCCGCATCCGCCAGCTCGCGGATTGTCATGTACATCACCTTATCGCGGTTCTTAATGACATAGTTGTAAACCATCATCTCCAGGTTATTAAGGTTGGCAATGGCGGAATGGGTGAACATGCTCACGGTGGCTAAACTCTCTCTCGAACGTCATGATTGAATCATACCATGTGGACTAACGGGGGAGACGGATTTATGCCCTTGATGTAATAAGTATTCAATGAATAACGCACGCCTGTGCGGTGAATTTTTAAAATAGAGTTGTGATTTTTATAGATAAATTTGTGAATGGCATTTATTTTAGCTGACAGGTGTTCACTGGAATCATTCTCAGTTAGCATAGACGTACGATGATTATACATCTTACGTTTTCCCGGAGTTACTTATGGTGAGAAAGCCATTAATGGCACAGGGATATTCACTGGCTGAGGAAGTAGCCAACAGCATTAGCCACGGCATTGGCCTGGTTTTTGGGATTGTCGGTTTAGTACTGTTGTTGGTGCAGGCGGTAGATTCCAACGCCAGCGCGATGGCCATTACCAGCTATAGCCTGTATGGCGGGAGTATGATCCTGCTGTTCCTGGCATCGACGCTTTATCATGCTATTCCACATCAGCGGGCTAAGATCTGGCTCAAAAAATTCGACCACTGCGCTATCTATCTTCTAATCGCAGGCACCTACACACCTTTTTTACTGGTGGGGCTAAATTCGCCGCTGTCGCGTGGCCTGATGATTATTATCTGGGGCCTGGCGCTGGTGGGGATCCTGTTCAAGCTGACAATTGCACACCAGTTCAAGGTATTATCGCTGGTAACCTATCTGACGATGGGCTGGCTGTCGCTGATTGTGGTTTATCAACTGGCGATAAAGCTGGCGGTGGGGGGCGTGACGCTTCTGGCGGTAGGGGGCGTGGTCTATTCGCTGGGCGTGATTTTTTACGTCTGTAAGCGTATTCCATACAACCATGCGATATGGCACGGCTTCGTGTTGGGCGGTAGCGTCTGCCACTTTTTGGCGATTTATCTGTACGTGGCACAGGTGTAGTTTTTAGGCCCGGTGAGCACAGCGCCACCGGGCGATACAGCATTATTACTCCTCCAGCGAATACGGCAGCGGCTCGATGCTCAGGGTATTCACATCATCACGCACGCGGAACACGCTGTCGGCTTCCATGTCATTATTCATGACGACCTGAACCAGCATGCGACCATCATCAAGCTGCACGGCGGCTAACACGGTACCGGTACGACGCCAGTTCTCGCCCATTTTTAGCTCTAAATCTTCACCCGCTTGTGGAACGCGGCTGGCATGGCCTGCAAGCGTCCACAGGGCGCGTTTGTTCGCTCCACGGAATTTTGCGCGCGCAACCATCTCCTGGCCGGTGTAGCAGCCTTTCTTAAAACTAATGCCACCCAACGCCTGGATGTTAGTGGCTTGCGGAATAAACTGCGCGCTGTTTGCGGCGTCAATCACCGGCAGACCCGCTTCAATATTCAGTGCGAGCCACTGTTGGCTGTTATTAAACTGCGCTTCACCGCGTAGGGTTTCGGTCACGCGCTCGGCGGTGGCGACATCGGTCACCAGCAGGAAACGCTCCGCCGGGTGCTCAAACCACAGGATGGACGTAGCACCTTCGCTAACCAGCGGTTTATCTGCGTCCGGCAGTGCGCCGAAAAGCTTTTTTAGCGCCGCACGAGCCTGAAAACCGGCTACGCCCAGCAGAACATGTTCATCGTCCGCGGCGATGGTCACTTTGGAAAAGACCGCATACTTTTTCAGTTCGGTCAGTTGAGCATCACGCAGGCTACGGCGCTCAATAAAGGCGAATCCGTCCTGACGGCGGAACAGACGCAGGTTGCTCCACATCTTGCCTTTAGGATCGCAGTGCGCGGCGAGAAGATGCTGATGCTCAGTCATCTGGCTGACGTCGGCGGTGACCTGGCCCTGCAGATATTTTTCGGCGTCGGCGCCACTGAGCGTCGCCAGCGCCCAGTCGTCAAGAGTAATAAGCGTCAGCGGCAGTCGCGCAGAGGCGGCGGGCTGGCGAGGAGAAAATGGAGTAAAGGCCATAGTAGTATCCTGGATTGCTTAACGCTTTAATAATGCCTAATGGTAAAAGAGACTCCAGCCATTGCAAGCGCTTTCAGCAGGCCATTTGTGCCCTTGCCCGGTCGTGTGTAGCGCCACGCAAAAAAATGCAATCCTCTGTCTTTGTGGGGTTTATTCTGGATACCTGCTTCAGGTTTGCAATATTCCAGTAAAGAAACGATCGAAAACACGTTACACTACCTAGTGTCCCCGCAGAGAAATATAGAACACTGAACGGGGTGCCGACTGTGCCAAACGTAATGCAGGAAACAGAACATGGATATTAACAACAAGGCCCGTCTTCACTGGGCATGCCGCCGCGGTATGCGTGAGCTTGATATTTCCATCATGCCTTTTTTCGAGCATGAGTATGACAGCTTAAGCGATGATGATAAGCGTCTGTTTGTTCGCCTGCTTGAGTCAGACGATCCTGATTTATTTAACTGGCTGATGAATCACGGCAAACCCGCCGACACCGAGTTGCAACGGATGGTGCAATTAATTCAAACACGGAATCGGGAACGTGGTCCTGTGGCAATCTGATCTTCGCGTCTCGTGGCGCTCGCAGTGGATGTCATTAATGCTCCACGGCGTGGTTGCGGCCTTAGTTTTACTGATGCCGTGGCCGCTTAGCTACACCCCTGTATGGTTGCTTATGCTATCGTTTGTGGTTTTTGACAGCGTGCGTAGCCAGCGTCGAATCAACGCTCGTCAGGGTGAAATCAAATTACTGGTGGATTCTCGTCTGCGCTGGCAGGGCAAGGAGTGGGAGATCGTTGGAATGCCCTGGATGCTCCGCTCAGGCATGATGCTACGGTTACGTAACGCGGGCGGTGGGCGTCGCCAGCATCTTTGGCTGGCCTCAGACAGCATGGATATCGCCGAGTGGCGAGATCTGCGTCGCACCTTTTTGCAGCAGCCGACGCAGGAATGAGGGCGTCAGCTAAATTTCTCTGCCATTTCACCCAGAATTTGTTCGCACCAGTTTTGCAGACGTTCATCGCTGAGATCGTACTGGTTGGTTTCATCCAGCGCGAGCCCGACGAACAGCTGACCATCGGCGATAATCGGCTTTTTGCTGGTGAATTCGTAGCCTTCAGTGGGCCAATAACCAATAAACGTAACGCCTTTTGGTGCCAGCTTGTTGTGTAACATGCCGAGCGCATCCAGGAACCATTCACCGTAACCCAACTGATCGCCCATGCCGTACATGGCGATAATTTTACCGTCGAGGTTAAGCGTATCAAGTTGATCCCAGAGGGCTTCCCAGTCTTCCTGAATCTCGCCAAAATCCCAGGTCGGGATGCCGAGGATCAGCATGTCATACTGCTCCATCAAGGTAATGGCGTCATCTTTCAGGTTATGCAACGTCACCAGTTCCGGGCCGATGATGTCGCGAATTTTTTCTGCCGCCATTTCGGTGTAGCAGGTGCTGGAACCGTAGAACAGACCAATATTCATCGCGTAACAATCTCAATTCTTGCTATGAGTTTATGCGTAGTGTACCAGAAAGTGGTTGCATTCAGGCATAATGGACGGATTGCAGAATGAAAGGGGCTGATGTGGAAAAGGATCTCGCACTCATCGAACAGTTTCTCGATGCGCTATGGCTCGAGAAAAACCTGGCTGAGAATACGCTCAGTGCCTATCGACGCGATCTTACCCTGCTGGTGGAGTGGCTTGCGCACCGGGGACTGTCGCTTGAGAAGGCGCAACGCGACGACCTGCAGGCACTGCTGGGCGAACGTATGGATGGGGGCTACAAAGCCACCAGTTCCGCGCGTTTGCTCAGCGCAATGCGTCGGTTGTTTCAGCACCTTTTCCGTGAGAAATTCCGTGCCGACGATCCCAGCGCGCTGCTGGCGTCGCCTAAACTTCCCCAGAGGCTGCCAAAAGATCTTAGCGAAGCTCAGGTTGAGAGATTATTACAATCGCCCGCCGTTGACCTGCCGCTAGAGTTACGCGATAAAGCCATGTTAGAGCTACTGTATGCTACCGGTTTACGCGTTTCCGAACTGGTCGGCCTGACGATGAGCGACATCAGCCTGCGTCAGGGCGTGGTTCGCGTGATGGGTAAAGGAGACAAAGAACGTCTGGTTCCGCTGGGTGAAGAGGCGGTCTACTGGCTGGAGACGTATCTGGAGCACGGTCGCCCGTGGCTACTGAATGGCGTTTCGATTGATGTCTTGTTTCCCAGCCAGCGCGCGCAGCAGATGACGCGACAAACGTTCTGGCATCGCATTAAGCATTACGCCACACTGGCGGGTATTGACAGTGAAAAGCTGTCGCCGCACGTTTTGCGTCATGCCTTCGCGACGCATCTGTTAAACCATGGCGCTGATTTACGTGTGGTGCAGATGCTACTTGGACACAGCGATCTTTCAACGACGCAAATTTATACCCATGTCGCGACGGAACGCCTGCGGCAGCTACACCAACAGCACCACCCTCGAGCGTGAGTGCCGACGAATCGTTACAGGAACAAATATGAAAAAGACTTTTGCGCTGTTCACCATACTGGCAGCCTCATTTACCGGTTTTGCCCATGCGGATGATGCCGCAATCAAACAGTCTCTGACCAAACTTGGCGTTACCAGCAGCGATATTCAGCCTGCACCGATCGCGGGTTTGAAAACCGTGCTGACCAACAGCGGCGTGCTGTATGTTACCGAGGACGGAAAACACATTATTCAGGGGCCGATGTACGACGTGAGCGGCGCACAGCCGTTAAACGTGACCAATCAGCTGCTGATGAAAAACCTGAACGCGCTGGAAAAAGAGATGATTGTCTATAAAGCGGCGCAGGAAAAACATGTGATTACCGTCTTTACCGACATCACCTGTGGCTACTGCCACAAGCTGCATGAAGAGATGAAAGACTACAACGCGCTGGGGATTACCGTGCGCTATCTGGCCTTCCCGCGTGCGGGTGTGCAGAGCCAGCCTGAGCAGAATATGAAGGCCATCTGGTGTGCTAAAGATCGCAACAAGGCCTTTGATGACGCCATGAACGGTAAAGCCGTGCAGCCGGCTTCCTGTGATATTGATATCGCTAACCATTATGCGCTTGGCGTACAGTTTGGCGTGACCGGTACGCCCGCTATTGTGCTGAGCAACGGCTATGTTGTACCGGGCTATCAGGGACCGAAAGAGATGAAAGCGTTCCTCGACGCGCACCAGAAACAGTTTGGTGGTAAATAATTCGCGTGAAAGCCCCGATAAAACTGCGCCGCCGCGAAGCGGTTGAAACCGCTGATTTACCTGCCGAGCTTTCTCCGCTTTTAAAGCGGCTCTATGCCAGCCGTGGCGTGCGTTCGGCGGACGATCTTGAGCGCAGCGTTAAAGGACTGCTGCCCTGGCAGCAGCTGAACGGTGTCGAAACCGCAGCGGAAATACTCTACAACGCATTTCGCGACAGCACGCGCATTGTGGTAGTGGGGGATTTCGATGCCGACGGTGCGACCAGCACCGCACTGAGCGTGCTTAGCCTGCGTGCGATGGGCTGCGAGAATGTCACTTATCTGGTGCCTAACCGTTTCGAAGACGGTTACGGGCTCAGTCCGGAAGTGGTCGATCAAGCCCATGCGCGCGGTGCGCAATTGATCCTGACCGTCGATAACGGGATCTCTTCTCATTCTGGGGTTGATCATGCTCATGCCCTGGGCATCCCCGTACTGGTTACCGATCACCACCTGCCGGGTGAAACGCTGCCCGCCGCCGAAGCGATCGTCAACCCCAACCTGCGCGATTGTACTTTTCCGTCGAAATCCCTGGCGGGCGTCGGTGTGGCATTTTATTTGATGCTGGCGCTACGCACGCTACTGCGTGACAAGGGCTGGTTTGAATCACGCGGTAAAGCCGTGCCAAATCTGGCCGAGTATCTCGACCTTGTGGCGCTTGGCACCGTGGCGGATGTTGTGCCGCTGGATGCTAACAACCGTATTCTCACCTGGCAGGGTTTAAGCCGTATTCGGGCGGGCAAGTGCCGTCCGGGCATTAAAGCACTGCTGGAAATATCCAACCGCGATCCGCTCAAGCTGGCGGCAAGCGATTTGGGGTTTGCCCTGGGGCCGCGTCTGAATGCAGCCGGCAGGCTGGATGATATGTCCGTTGGCGTGGCGCTACTGCTGTGCGACAACACGGGTGAAGCGCGGGTGCTGGCAAATGAACTGGATGCCCTGAACCAGACCCGTAAAGAGATCGAACAAGGAATGCAGGCCGAAGCGCTGACCCTGTGTGAAAAGCTGGAACGCAACGGTGATACGCTGCCTGGCGGTCTGGCGATGTACCACCCCGAGTGGCATCAGGGCGTGGTTGGCATTCTGGCGTCGCGTATTAAGGAGCGTTTCCACCGTCCGGTGATTGCCTTTGCACCCGCAGGCGACGGTACGCTAAAAGGCTCCGGGCGATCGATACAAGGGCTCCACATGCGCGATGCGCTGGAGCGTCTGGATACGCTTCACCCCGGGCTGATGATCAAATTTGGCGGTCACGCGATGGCGGCAGGGTTATCACTGGAAGAGGCAAAGTTCGCCGAGTTCCAGCGCCTGTTCGGTGAGCTGGTGACCGACTGGATCGATCCGGCCCTGCTGCAGGGCGAAGTGGTTTCCGACGGCGCGCTTACAGCGGCAGAGATGTCGATGGAGGTAGCCCAGATTCTGCGTGATGCAGGCCCCTGGGGACAGATGTTCCCCGAGCCATTATTCGATGGCCGCTTCCGCTTGCTGCAGCAGCGCATCGTGGGTGAACGTCATCTCAAAGTGATGGTCGAGCCTGTCGGTGGCGGCCCGCTACTGGACGGTATCGCCTTTAACGTTGACACCTCTGTCTGGCCAGACCACGGCGTGCACGAAGTTGAGCTGGCGTATAAGCTCGATATTAACGAGTTTCGCGGCAACCGCTCTCTTCAGATCATCATCGACAATATCTGGCCAATTTAGCGTCAGTAAAGCTACAAAAAAGGGTGTGGATTGGGTACAATCCCGCTCTTATCACCGCATTTTGACAAGCTCATAAAAGAAAACAGGCCATGTTTGAAATTAATCCGGTAAAAAACCGCATTCAGGACCTCACGGAGCGCTCTGACGTTCTTAGGGGGTATCTTTGACTACGATGCCAAGAAAGAGCGTCTTGAAGAAGTAAACGCCGAGCTGGAACAGCCGGACGTCTGGAACGAGCCTGAACGCGCGCAGGCGCTGGGTAAAGAGCGTTCCTCTCTCGAAGCCATTGTAGATACCCTCGACCAAATGTCACAGGGGCTGGAAGATGTCTCTGGTCTGTTAGAGCTGGCTGTCGAAGCTAACGACGAAGAAACCTTTAACGAAGCCGTGGCAGAACTCGACGTTCTTGAAGAGAAGCTGGCGCAGCTCGAGTTCCGTCGCATGTTCTCCGGTGAATATGATAGCGCCGACTGCTATCTCGATATACAGGCCGGTTCTGGCGGTACAGAAGCGCAGGACTGGGCGAGCATGCTGGCGCGTATGTATTTGCGCTGGGCAGAAGCGCGCGGCTTCAAAACCGAGATCATCGAAGAGTCTGAAGGTGAAGTGGCGGGTATTAAGTCGATCACCATTAAGATTATCGGTGATTACGCTTACGGCTGGCTGCGTACCGAAACTGGCGTTCACCGTCTGGTGCGTAAGAGTCCATTTGATTCCGGCGGCCGCCGCCACACCTCCTTCAGCTCCGCGTTTGTCTACCCGGAAGTGAAAGACGATATTGATATCGAAATCAACCCGGCAGATCTGCGTATTGACGTTTATCGCGCCTCCGGTGCGGGTGGTCAGCACGTTAACCGTACGGAATCAGCGGTGCGTATTACTCACCTTCCTACGAATACAGTCACGCAGTGCCAGAACGACCGTTCCCAGCATAAGAACAAAGACCAGGCCATGAAGCAGATGAAAGCCAAGCTTTATGAACTGGAAATGCAGAAGAAAAATGCTGAGAAACAGGCGATGGAGGACAACAAGTCCGACATCGGTTGGGGCAGCCAGATCCGTTCTTACGTCCTTGATGACTCCCGCATTAAAGACTTGCGTACCGGGGTTGAAACCCGTAACACGCAGGCGGTGCTGGACGGCAGCCTGGACCAATTTATCGAAGCAAGTTTGAAAGCAGGGTTATGAGGAACCAACATGTCTGAACAACAAGCACAGGGCGCTGACGCGGTCGTCGATCTTAATAACGAACTGAAAACCCGCCGTGAGAAGCTGGCTGCGCTGCGCGAGCAGGGCGTGCCGTTCCCGAACGATTTTCGTCGCGATCGCACCTCAGACCAACTGCACGCAGACTTCGACGCTAAAGATAACGAAGAGCTGGAAGCGCTGAACATTGTCGTCTCTGTGGCTGGCCGCATGATGACCCGTCGTATTATGGGTAAAGCGTCCTTCGTCACGCTGCAGGATGTTGGTGGCCGTATTCAACTGTACGTCTCCCGTGACGATCTGCCGGAAGGCATCTACAACGAGCAGTTCAAGAAGTGGGACCTGGGCGATATCCTGGGAGCAAAAGGTAAACTGTTCAAAACCAAAACGGGTGAACTGTCTATCCACTGCACCGAGCTGCGTCTGCTGACTAAGGCCCTGCGCCCGCTGCCGGATAAATTCCACGGCCTGCAGGATCAGGAAGCGCGCTATCGCCAGCGCTACCTGGATCTTATCTCTAACGATGATTCTCGTAAGACTTTCAAGATTCGTTCTCAGATCATGGCCGGCATCCGCCAGTTCATGGTTAACCGCGACTTTATGGAAGTGGAAACCCCAATGATGCAGGTGATCCCTGGCGGCGCGTCTGCGCGTCCGTTTATCACCCATCATAATGCTCTGGATCTGGATATGTACCTGCGCATCGCGCCGGAACTGTACCTGAAGCGTCTGGTGGTCGGTGGTTTTGATCGTGTGTTTGAGATCAACCGTAACTTCCGTAATGAAGGCATCTCCGTGCGTCATAACCCAGAGTTCACCATGATGGAACTCTATATGGCGTATGCAGATTATCACGATCTGATCGAGCTGACCGAATCTCTGTTCCGTACCCTGGCGCAGGACATTCTGGGCTCCACCGAAGTGCCTTACGGTGAAGAGGTGTTCGACTTCGGTAAACCGTTCGTTAAGCTGACCATGCGCGAAGCGATCAAGAAATACCGTCCGCAAACCGAGATGGCCGATCTGGAAAAATTCGACTCTGCGAAAGCGCTCGCTGAAAGCATCGGTATCAAGGTTGAGAAGAGCTGGGGTCTGGGCCGCATCGTGACCGAGATTTTCGAAGAAGTGGCAGAAGCACACCTGATTCAGCCTACCTTCATCACCGAATATCCGGCAGAAGTGTCTCCACTGGCGCGTCGTAATGACGAGAACCCGGAAATCACCGATCGCTTTGAGTTCTTCATTGGCGGGCGTGAAATCGGAAACGGCTTTAGCGAGTTAAACGATGCAGAAGATCAGGCGCAGCGCTTCCAGGATCAGGTTAACGCTAAAGCAGCAGGCGACGACGAAGCCATGTTCTTCGACGAAGACTATGTCACTGCGCTGGAACACGGTCTGCCGCCAACTGCGGGACTGGGTATTGGTATCGATCGTATGGTTATGCTGTTCACTAACAGCCATACCATCCGTGATGTGATCCTCTTCCCGGCGATGCGTCCGGTGAAATAAGCCGTAAAGTTCTAAAAAAGCCCCGTGCGCTTATTATCGCCTGGGCTTTTTTATTGCCCTGCATAAGCTCTGAGCTTTTCGCGTGCGGTAGTGGCTTCCATCACCATCCACGGACTAAAGGCCCAGGGGGTGGCATCCAGCGCAAGAAATAATGCTTCCAGTTCAACCCACTGATGCTCCATCACTTCGTCGTCATTTATTATGATGTTGTTCGTAACGCGAGCTGCAAATACCGGGCAGATCTCGTTTTCGACAATGCCGGAAGGATCGGTTTTACGATAACGAAACTCCGGCGCAATGTTGGTGATAGCCGAAATTTCAGCCCCCACTTCGAAACGGCAGCGGCGGATAATCGCCTGTTCTATCTCTTCACCCGATTGTGGATGGCCGCAGACGGAGTTTGTCCATACGCCGGGCCAGGCTTTTTTGTTCAATGCGCGGCGGGTAATCAGACATTCGCCTTTGGCATTAAACAGCCAGGAAGAGAATGCCAGATGCAACGGGGTATGCGAGGTATGTGCGGCGTATTTTTCCTGAGTGCCAATCACCATTCCCTGGTCATTTACCAAAATAACGTGTTCTTGAATACTCATTCTTGCTCCAGTAACAACAATGCGGAGGGTTAAGCACCACCAGGATTATTATACAGCATTCTTATACGAACGGTTTGGCCTGCAGAGCGGAAAAGGCTGACCAGTAACAGCTCTGGCTGCTATCATAGTGCGCCATTCACGCTGACCGAGGATCTGTTTTGTTTGCAGGAAGCCTGACGAGAAACCCTGTTGTTGCCATTTTTTTCCTGATACTCACGCTGCTTCTGGCGGGATGCTCGGGAAGCAAATCTTCGGATATGGGCAGCTATTCCGGTGCGGTATATACCGTTAAGCGTGGCGATACGCTATACCGTATTTCGCGCGCGACGGGCACCAGCGTGAAGGATCTGGCGCGTCTTAATAATATTTCGCCGCCTTACACCATTGAGGTGGGGCAGAAGTTAAAGGTGAACGGCAGTGCTTCTTCCAGTAAAAAATCTGCCTCAAAAGGCAAGACCGCCAAAGTGACCCCTTCTTATACGGTGCCGCAGTCTTCATGGCCACCGGTTGGGCAGCGCTGCTGGATCTGGCCCGCCAGTGGTAAAGTGGTGGTGCCATATTCCCTGTCAGAAGGCGGCAATAAAGGTATTGATATCGCGGCGGCTCGCGGTACGCCAGTTTATGCATCCGGTGCCGGTAAAGTGGTTTACGTTGGCAACCAGCTACGCGGGTACGGTAATTTGATCATGATAAAACATGGGGAAGACTACATCACTGCCTATGCCCACAACGATACGATGTTGGTCAACAACGGGCAGAATGTGAAGGCCGGGCAGAAGATTGCGACTATGGGCAGCACCGGCACGGACTCGGTGAAACTGCATTTTCAGATTCGCTACAAGGCGACGGCTATCGATCCGCAGCGTTATCTTCCCGCCCACGGCAGCAAACCGAAGTGCTAAGTGGTTATTTAATCGCCATTTAGTTGCGAAGAGGCTTGTATGAAGAGGCGTAAGGTCTATAATGCCTTACGCACCTCAAAGCGGGCGTAGTTCAATGGTAGAACGAGAGCTTCCCAAGCTCTATACGAGGGTTCGATTCCCTTCGCCCGCTCCAGATCTCTCCCCTTGTTGCAAAACACCGCCAAAAATTTGCTTAATGTGTTTCGCTATCAACAACTTACTTAACATAAGTTGCCTGTGATCGTTCTACCATTGAACGACAATTTACCAACAAGAGGTACACTGTTAGTTGTCACGGATAGTTACTATGGAAGTAAGAGTATAACTATTCGGCGGCGGCAGTTGTAGCCCTCACACCGCGATAGCACAACGTGAAGGAAAAGCCCTAATCCGGGCATTGTCTCTTACACCAGACTGATTACACGCATTTAAGCCCGATGTGCGGTCTTGTGGCTGCGTAAACAGGTGAAAAGTGGCAAACGTACCTGCATACGATATGCAGGCTCTGCCAGCGCTTCGCTCACGCTCCGTAAGGTGCTCTTACCCAGCAATAGTGGACACGCGACTAAGTGAGTAAACTCTCAACCAGAGGTGACTCACATGACAAAACCAGCATCAACCACCAAAAAGCCACGCAAGCAGCACTCGCCTGAATTCCGTCAGGAAGCCCTTAAACTGGCTGAGCGTATCGGTATCGCCGCGGCAGCCCGCGAGCTCAGCCTCTCTATAACTGGCGCTGTAAACAGTAGCAACAGCTCTCATCCTCTGACCGCGAAAATGACTCGCCGCTGAAAATGCCCGTCTCAAACGCCAGCTGGCGGAACAAGCTGAGGAGCTGGCTATCCTCCAAAAGGCCGCGACATACTTTGCGAAGCGCCTGAAATGAAGTATGTCTTTATTGGAAACATCAGGCTGAGTTCAGCATCAAAGCCATGTGCCGTGTACTTCAGGTTGCCCTTAGCGGCTGGTACGTCTGGCATCAGCGTCGTCATCAGATAAACCGGCGTCAGGGGTTGCGGGCGAAAGCTTCACGGAGGTTCAGCCCGGTCAGTTACCGCGAACATGGCCTGCCGGCGTCTGAGAATCTGCTGAAGCAGAACTTTTACACCAGCGGCCCGAATCGGAAGTGGTCCGGTGACATTACGTACTGTGTGCCCGGCGTTCAGGGCTGGCATGGATGCCAAAATGAACCACGAGTCTGTCTGGAATATTGAACCGGTAACTCATGACGAGCGACCCGTCAATTCCACCGGGTGTGACGGTGGAGAACCTGAGCGGCAGTGACCTTCGGCATGCCCGCAGGGTGATGTAACCCGCTGACAACGGGGATTGAGGCGAGAATCACTAAGCCGAGATGATCCCCAGGGTTGAGTGCTGAAAGGCTGAAGAACATGAACCCGTTAATCCGCCTCTGTGGGTTGAAAACGTCACCACGGCCTACGTGATCTGACAGGTCGTGCAGAAGGAACTGGCAGTGATACGTAAGCACTGCCGGTCGAAAGTGTTTTGACATGTATGCGAAACACCGGGGCTGCAGCGTCTGTCACGCCCGCGTACAGCACCAGGTCAGCGAAGCTGTTGCGCCGGATGGCGGCGTAACACAGATGGAACAGGATATTCTGGGGCGTCTGCTGAGTGTCAAAGACCCGCCGGGCTTCACCACACAGTTCCGCCACAGTAAAGCCCATGCCGGGCCGCCGGGCAGCATGGAAGAAATCAGCCGCCCGGACGGCGTGCGCGAGCTGATGCTCCAGAACAGCGAGAAACTGCCGGAAAGTGTTACCGATGGCGAAAGTAAAACCACCCGCTATGAGTACGGCGCATTTGACCTGCTGACCGCTGTTGTGCGCCCCGATGGCGAACGGCTGGAGTGTCGTTACGATAAACTCACCCGCCTGACCGACATCATCAACGCTGAAGGCGAAAGTTACCGGCTGACGTATGACAAAGCCGGGCAGCTTGTCGCCGAAACCAATTTTACCGGGCGCACGCTGACCTACAACTATGATGCTGCCGGGCGCTGCACCCGCACCACCTTCCCGGACGGTACACACCTGAACCGCCGCTATAACGTGACCGACCAGGTGACGGATGAAGAGGTCACGCAGGGTAATAGTGACCGCATCCTCAGTGCCACCACCTTCCGGTACGATACGCTGTGTCGTCTGATAGAGGCGAAAAACGATGACGCCACTGTCACCTATGAATACGATGACGCCAGCCGGATAACAGCCGAAACCATTAATGGCAGACGGACGGAATACAGTCACGACGCTGAACTGGACACGGTGGCGCAGCGTACCACCGCAGGGATTACCGAACGCTTTACCCGTGGTCTTATGGGCGAACTCACTTCGTGGCAGATAGCTGACCATGCGCCGCTCATTTTTGAATATGACCTGCGTGGTCAGGAAATAGCGAGAAAAAGCGAAACCGGGTTTTACCAGACGCAGGGCTATACGCAGACGGGGATGCTGACCACACAGCGGGCTGGCAGCCAGGCAGAACCGGAGGCGAAACACAAAAACATTCAACGCCAGTGGCTGTACGACAAAGCATACAATCTGTCGATGATATCGGACTCGCTGCGGGGGACAATGGTCAACAGCGTGACGGCAAACGACCAGATAAGCCATGCCACCTGGACGGGCAGCAGTAATATGCCGATGAGTGAGGAACGCTTCCTCTACGACAAAAACCTGAATATCACCCGACGCCAGACCTGGGTGAACGAGGTGCCGGAGAGCGAGACACATCAGCAGCAACAGCATGGCCGGGTGGTGTCGCGGGAGCATAAAGGCTGGCGGCATCAGACACTCCGAATCAACCCGGAGACCGGCAAACCGGAGGAAGGGAAGTTTGTGAAGGTGGTGAATGCACACGGCATCACCTGGAAATACGATGTTAACCCGTCTGGTGGAGAAGCTGGTCGATAAAGGCGGTTACCGTCCGCTCACGTGGCGCTACCGCTGGGATGCCAGAAGCCAGCTAACCGGACTGGAAACACCGGAAGGCGAACGCCGGGAGTATAAATATGACCCGTTCGGCAGGCGAATCAGCAAGCGCTGCACCAGCCGGGATAAGCCTGGAACGGACTTTCACTGGAACGGCGACCAGTTGACAGAAGAAATCCCGGTTAACACCGATGGCACGCCGGATGAAGAAAATGCCACTCGCTGGATATATGAACCGGGCAGCTTCACGCCGCTGGCGCGCTATAAGAAAGGACAGCTGCATTATACCATCACGGATATGGTCGGGCGTATTCAGGAGTTGCTGACGGAAGACGGCACGATTGTCTGGCGGGGTAAGCAGCAGCTCTGGGGCCGGGAAGAAGGCCGGAACAAGGAAGATCTAGGCTGTGTCCCTTAATTATATAGTCGTTGATAAAAGAGCCGGATGCAGCCCAGCTTCACCATCGCCAGATAATTTCTCGCCGTTTTGTCGTAACGCGTCGCTATGCGACGGTATTCTTTCAGGCGACCAAAACATCGTTCAACAACGTTGCGATTGCGGTACGCATTACGATAGAGCTGTGAACGCCCATCCAATGCCATTTTCTCATTTGATTTTCGGGGAATGACTGCTTTTATACCTTTGCTTTTCAGTTCGTTGCGTAACGCATGCCCGGAGTACGCTTTGTCGGCCAGTACCGCATGACCACGGCGTTTCACGCTGCCGTTCTGGCGCTGAACACCAATACCGTCGAGAAGACGTTGCGCGAACTGGCTTTCGTGAGCCTGTCCGGGACTCAGCACTATGTTTAACGGGAGACCGTTTCCGTCTGTCGCCAGATGGATTTTGGTGCCAAAACCACCGCGAGAGCGACCCAGCCCATTATCTCCGGCGATATCGGGATGTTTTTTTGAGCCCCGGCAGCACATTTCAACGCCCGGATATTGCTGCCATCCAGCGCCGTAGCAGACCAGTCAACAAGATTGCTGGCATCAAGTAGCGAAAGCAACCTGTTGAAAATAATGTTAATAACACCTGATTTTGACCACCGGTTAAAGCGGTTATAAACCGTTTTCCATGGTCCATATCGTTCAGGTAAATCACGCCACGGAGCCACGGAGCCACGGACCCACGGAGCCACGGAGCCCCGGAACACAACACCCAGAACATACCGTTGATAATTTTTCGATGCTCAGCCCATGGGCGTCCGGCCCGTGGAGATACGGGTTCAGCAGGCAATAAAGGCTGGATGATAATCCATGCTTCATCAGGAAGGTCGTAGCGAGCCATAGTTCAATATGTTGTGGAAACAGACAGTTACTATAGCTCAAACGATTAAGGGACACAGCCTGGAGCCTTTTTTGGGTGCATTTTTTTCATGCCCCAGATGGTCAGTCAGCTCAGCATTGAGCGCTGTTTCGACGGTCAACTTCGTCAGCATACGAGAAAACTGGTTAAGATCAGCTTCGGTTTTAAGACCTTTAGCCAGTTCAGCCGCCAGCGCTTTGAGTTTCTTTTCGTCCATAATTTGCCTGTCTCCGTTGTTGGAGTGAACATATCAAAAACAGGCAGATACACAATTTAAATTACAGTCTTACCCTGCCCGTTGATGATTTTTGCGCCTGTTCCGTCAGGATAAACAACGTAATCCCCAACTCTTGCCCGATTAGCCTCGCTCCCGTCTTCAAGAGTAAATGAGTCGTTGGCGCTGGCGTTCTCAATCTTTCCACCGTTTTGGGTGAATGCTCCAGTGGTGGCAAAACGCCAAATTGCCATTATGAGCAGATGAATAGTGCTCTCTTTTACCTGCGCTTTGATGCTACTACTGGTGAAGCAGAACTCACTAAGGAACTGAATAACTGAAGGCGACCTGTGCTATAACCGTTTAGCAACATAATAACAACAGAGGCAAGGTCGTGGATAAAGAGCTACTGGACGCGGGTTACCGGGCCTACACCGGGGAAAAAATAGACGTCTACTTCAACACGGGGATCTGCAAGCATTCAGGAAACTGTGTACGCGGCAGCGCAAAGCTGTTCAACCTGAAACGCAAACCCTGGATAGTTGCGGATGAAGTGGATGTTGAAACGGTTGTACGTGTGATTGATACCTGCCCAAGCGGTGCGCTGAAGTATCGCCAAAAATAAGCGAGGAACCATGGATATTCTTGAAGGCCATAACGCGTTTTATGTCAACGATGCAGACGGAAAGCAGGTCGCGGAGATTGTCTTCGTGCCGACCGGCGAACATCTGAGCATTATTGAACACACCGATGTCGACGAGAGCCTGAAAGGGCAGGGTGTCGGCAAGCAGCTGGTGGCGAAAGTAGTAGAAAAAATGCGTGCTGAAAAGCGTAAAATTATCCCGCTGTGCCCGTTTGCGAAGCACGAGTTTGATAATACGCGGGAATATGACGATATTCGTGCGTAACGGTGGTGCCCGGCATTACACCGGGCACACAACACTTATCCTACAAACATTACCGACACGCACAGCACCCCGACGATTAACGTCAAAAGATTGCCGATAGAACGGTACGGTTTTAGGGATGGGATCAGGTACGTTGACAGCGTCGGCATGATGAACAGAATCATAGCGATAAGTGGCCCGCTGATGGCGTAAATCATCGAAATCGCATTCGGATTAATGCAGCAGACGATAAAGGTGATCAGCGACACGCCCAGAATCGAAATTGCGCGGTTAAATGCGCGGCTCTTCTTCACGCCTGCCTGGTTAAGCAACGTCTTTACAATCTCCGTTGCCCCCTCTATTACGCCAAAGTAGGTGCCGAGAAACGATTTCGACATCGCAATAATCGCCACGATAATCCCTGAAATGCCCAGCCATGCCGGGGACGAGGGCATCATCGACAGCGCTGACAGGATAGTTACCCCTTCCTCTTTCGCGGCCACAATGTACGACGGCGGAATAGAGAGCAGACAACTGAACACAAAGAACAGAACGCTCAGGCAGATGATCAGGTACGCCACCTTCATGATTTTTTTGCATTTACCCATGGCAGCGTCACCGTATTTCTCGCGACGATCGACGGCAAACGTCGAGATAATTGGGGTATGGCTAAAAGCAAAAACCATCACCGGAATCGAAATCCACACCTGGTGTAACGTATGCTGGTCGAAGGCCATCTGGCTGGTGAGCAGCGACGGCTGCCAGCTTCCGGTCAGATACAGCGAGACAAACAGGAAATAGGCGATCAGCGGAAATACCAAAAATCCCATCACCTTAATGGTGATATGACGTCCCGTCAGGAAGATCAGATTCAGCACCAGCACCACGGCGAAACTGACCAGCATGCGTACGCTGGTATCCACCGTCATGCGCTTCGCCAGCTGTTCGGTAAATGAGTTGGTGATCGCCACCGCGTAGATCAACACCACCACAAAAAAGGCGACGAAATAGAGCGTGGTGATCAGATTACCGATCTTCTTACCGTAGTAGTGAGTGACCGCGCCAGTGATCCCATCGTTACCTTTGGTTTTCGACGACAGAATAAAGTGCGCCAGGGCCCTGTGCGGCCAATAGGTTAAAGGGTAGGCCACAAGGGCGGTAATTAGCAGGACAATCGCGCCTGCAGAGCCAAGTTGTATGGGCAAGAACAGCGTTCCTGCGCCCACGGCGGTGCCATAGAGGGCGAAACTCCAGAGAGTCTCTTCTTTAGTCCAAATTTTCGACATTAGAGCAACGTATCAACTATAAAACCAACAAAAAGGAGTGCAATTTACCATAATTATCAGATGAAGACGCGGGTGCTTCGCAGGAAAATGGCCGGAACGGGCGTCCGGCCAGGGGGGGATTACCTTGCCAGGGCGCGTCGTTGCTGGCGGCGCTTAATAATTTTTTCGCGCAGGGTGTCGTATGCCCAGTTGTAGAACATGGTGTACGGCAGAAAGAAGAGGAAAAACCCAATTTCCAGCGTAAATGCCTGAAGCAGGGTGACGCCCAGTATGGCGGCGACAATCGTCACGCCGATCGCAATAAACCCGCATTCGAACCCCAGCGCGTGCAGGGCGCGTACTTTGGCGGTGCGTTTTACTCGCTGGACGGGCCAGAAACGGTCAAAGCCGAAGTTATAGATGATGTTCCACAGCATGGCCGTGGTGGCCAGAATTATCGTTAATCCGCCCATCTCAACCACCGAGCGCTGCATTAATACCGCCGCCGTTGGGGCGAGGATCGCCGTGGCTATCCCTTCAAAGCAGACAGCATGGAAGATCCGCTCCGGCAGTTTACGTTGGAGTGCATCCTGATGTTGCATAGTGACCTCGTTAATTCGCCGATATGGGCGTTGATGCGGCCTGATTTTATCGCTAAAGCTGATATATTAAAGATGGTATCCATCGATAAAGTAGATAGTTCATGCGCTATTCACCCGAAGCCCTCACCGCGTTTGTCGAGACCGTTGCGGCCGGTTCCTTTTCCGCTGCCGCACGCCGCCTGCGTAAAAGCCAGTCGACCATCAGTACCGCGATTGCAAATCTCGAAGCCGATCTGGGGTTTGAGCTTTTTGATCGTTCTGCGCGCCAGCCGGTACTTACCGTGCAGGGGGAGCAGGTGCTGGGATACGTGCAGTCGATCCTCGCCGCCAGCGCCCGGCTCGATGAACTTGCCGTGTCATTAACGGCGCAAACCGAAGCGCGTCTGACGTTTGTACTTTCTGATACGCTTAACCCGGACGTGCTGGAAGAGTTGTTAAAGCAGTTCGACCAGCGTTTCCCTCATACCGAATTTGAATGTTTGATAGGCGAAGAGGAGGACGTTATCGATCTGCTGCAGAAGGAGCGGGCGCAGATTGGGCTGACGGAGGCTCGCGGCGGTTATCCGACCGATATTGGCGCCACCCGGCTGCCAGTACAAACCCGTATGGCAATTTATGTCAGTGCGGATCACCCTCTGACCGGGCAACACGAAACCCAGGCGGATGAGCTGCACGGCTGGCGTGAGCTGAGGCTGAGCACGTATCTTGAACGTGAGGCCACGCTTGCGCGGGGGCCGGTCTGGTCAGCGCCTAATTACCTGTTACTCCTGAGTATGGCCGTGCAGGGATTTGGCTGGTGCGTATTACCCTGCGCGCTGGTGGACGAATTCGCCGCGGCGAAATCGCTGGTGCAACTGAAAGTTCCAGGCTGGCCGCGCGCGATCGGCATCGATCTGCTGTGGAATAAACGATCGCCCCCCGGCGTCGCCGGAAGCTGGCTGCGGCAGTATCTTCAGGATGCGCGCTAATCCTGTGACTAAACTCACTTTTTGTAAACAATTACATTAATTGTTGATAACAATCCTCTACTATCGACATGTCATTTAACGAAGAGGTCGTGATGAAAGATGTCGTTATAGTGGGTGCGTTGCGTACAGCTATCGGCTGTTTTCAGGGCGCGCTGGCGCGCCACTCGGCTGTTGATCTGGGTAGCGTGGTGGTTAAAGCGCTGGTGGAACGTAGCGGGATCGCAGCACATGAAATCGACGAGGTGATCCTGGGCCAGGTGCTGACGGCAGGCGCCGGACAAAACCCTGCCCGCCAGGCGGCGTTAAAAGGCGGTCTGCCTAACACTGTATCGGCTATTACCATCAACGACGTCTGTGGATCGGGTTTAAAGGCGCTGCATCTTGCTACTCAGGCCATTCAGTGTGGCGAGGCAGATGTCGTGATTGCTGGCGGGCAAGAGAACATGAGCCGTGCGCCGCATGTGCTGACCGACAGCCGTACCGGCGCGCAGCTGGGAAATAGCCAACTGCTCGACAGCCTGGTTCACGATGGCCTGTGGGATGCCTTCAATGACTACCATATGGGCGTAACGGCGGAAAACCTGGCGCGTGAGTACGGCATCAGCCGTGAATTGCAGGACGCCTGGGCGCTCAGCTCACAGCAAAAAGCGCGCGCCGCGATTGACTCCGGGCGTTTTCGCGACGAAATTGTGCCGGTCTGCGCTTTGCGTCAGAACGGTGAGGCTGTCACTGTAGACACCGATGAACAGCCGCGCACCGATGCCAGCGCAGAAGGTCTGGCTAAACTCGACCCGGCGTTTGAAGCGCTGGGGTCGGTCACGGCGGGGAATGCCTCTTCGATTAATGACGGCGCAGCCGCCGTGATGATGATGAGTGAAAGTAAAGCCCTTGAGCTGGGCCTTCCCGTGCTGGCACGTATTAAGGCCTTTGCCAGCGTGGGGGTTGATCCCGCGCTGATGGGAATTGCTCCGGTCTATGCGACCCGCCGCTGTCTGGAGCGGGCGGGCTGGCAACTGTCTGATGTCGATCTGATTGAAGTCAACGAAGCCTTTGCCGCGCAGGCGATCTCGGTCGGCAAAATGCTGGAGTGGGATCCGCAGCGGGTCAATGTGAACGGCGGTGCGATTGCGCTCGGCCATCCTATCGGCGCTTCCGGCTGCCGAATTCTGGTGTCGCTGGTCCACGAAATGAAAAAACGTAACGTTCGAAAGGGGATTGCCACACTCTGTATCGGCGGCGGTCAAGGCGTGGCGCTGGCGATTGAACGCTAAGTAGGGTCTCCTGAGCAATGAACAAACCTTCCACACGGGAGGTTTTTTTTGACAGCTTGAATTATATTCTTACGATTATCAGTTCAACCTCAAGTCTTCAATAATTATTACGCTTCAAATAATACTATTGCTAACCTTCTTAATGTGATCCACTCCCTGTAAATTCACCTTAAAAGCCCTTTTTTGTTGATGGGCTTCACGTCGATCTTTGCCAAAAAAAATGAAACAAATAATTACGATCTTTGTCACTAAAATAATGTTACATAAAAAATAAACTACAGTTCCATAAAAAAGAAACGTTATTTTAATTGAGGTTTTTTATGTTTAAGACATCTCTGGCTCTGGTATCTCTTATTGGCGCATCTTTCGCAGCCCATGCTGTCACTATCGACCTGCGTCATGAATACATCGATAACGGCTCGAACGCAGACCGCGTCTCGGTCTCGCACCGCTTTGCTAACGGCCTGGGTTTTTCTGTGGAAGCGAAATGGAAATCAGGCGGCGATAAAGCCGATCAGCCGTTTGCAGATGTGGTGGGTAATGGCCACGAAGACCAGATTAGCTGGCGCTGGAAGGCCACGGACAATATTGCATTGATGCCAGCATTAACGCTTGAAAGTAATGACAGTCGCACCATTTATAAACCGAACCTGCACGCGCAATATAGCTTTAATAATGGTTTCTACGTAGCAGCGCGTTACCGTTATGAATATACCCGCTACCCGTCAAGCTCGAATAAAGAAGATGATAAAGTCAACCGCGGTGACGCGTGGGTAGGTTGGGTATTAGGTGACTGGCGTACCGAGTTAAACTACGTATACGCGAAAAGTTCAGAAGGAACGATCCGTAATAACAACAAAGATTATTCTAACGAATATAACGCCAAACTGGCCTATAAATGGGATAAAAACTGGGCGCCGTATGTTGAAGTGGGTAACGTCGGCGTGAAAGAAACCGATGAACGCCAGACCCGTTTCCGGTTAGGCGTTGCATACTCCTTCTGATGACTACTACGCCGTATTTACGGACAAAAGATCGGCTTCGTGTGAGCCGGTTTTTTTGTGCCCAGAAAAGGTCCTAAAAAAAAGCCCTCCGGGTGGGAGGGCAAGGCCAGTTACAGAAACACTTACATCATGCATGAAACATGTCGGGTTGCTCGGGGAGTTTCGCGATATAGAGGGCCGGTTTGCCGTCTTTATCGGAACTGTACAGAACCGCTTTCTCATCCGGAGTAAAGGAGGGATGAGGATGCGTAACCTGGCGGCTGTTGGCGACCGTCGCCCAGGAGGTATCATGACGCGCGATGCAAAACCAGGATTTTTTCGCCACGTCAAAGGCATACAGATACGGATCGTTATCGATGGTGTAACCGCGGGTATCTTTTACATCAACCGGCGTCCCGGAGCCGTCGCCCACCAGCAGCGTGCCGTCAAAGTTACTCATCAGATGCGAACAGGCCGGCATTTGCATCAACGTCTCGTTAAGACCGGTATCCGGATTAAAGCGGGAAATGGTGCGACCCTGCTGACCTTTCAGGTAGGAGACATACACCAGCGCAGAGCCATTCGGCACCCAGAACTCGTGCGTGCAGCTTTCACCTTCCGCATGGTCCTTCACTTTGCGCACGTTACTGCCGTCTTCGTTGACCAGCCACATGCGGGCATCGACAAGATCGTGTGGTCCTTCATGGCAGAACGCCACGGTCTGGTCGTCAAATGGACGATAGATAGGATGACCCAGCCAGTTTTTCTCTTCGTGGATAGTTGAGCTGGCACCCGTTTTGAGATCGACACGCAGCAGACGGCAGTGCGGCCCTTTGTGGAAAAAGTCGTGGAAAATTTTCCAGTCGTTTAGCGGCGTCCAGTCACTTTTCGCAATTTCGATGCCGACCAGCTTGGTGCAGTCGCTATTGGCAACCCAGGTCCCGTAACCCACCCACTCATCAGAGACGCGATAGACTTCGCGTTCGACCAGAGTCTGTAAATCCACCTCCAGCAGCGTGCGATCGTTTTTCACATAGTAGAAGGATTTATCATCCGGAGAGAGGAATCCGCCAAAGGTATTATCGCCAGCGCCTTCGGTTAACTGCACGGCTTGTGCGTTCTTTAGATCCAGCAGGTAATAGTTCCAGTGACCGTCGAACTCTCCCGCGAACAGCAGGTGGCTGCCATCGTTAAAAAAGCATTTCTGGTAGAAGTAGTTGCGATGGCAGGTGACTTCCGGCGGGGTCAGGCGGGTGACTTCCACGCCTGTATCCGGATCGCGGCTGACCTCATAGTTCAGCTTAACCCGCATACCTTTAGCCATAGTGCCCTCCTTTGTAGTAAAGATGAGTTAAAAACCGGGTTACAAATTATCAAAACATCGTTTCAGTTTGTGTGACTGAAGGCGCAATTTCTGAGAATCATTGATGAGGATTATGTCGTCCTCGCATTATCGTGATCGGAACACCATTTCCGGCATTAATATGCAGAAAAAGTGAAACGTTGTTTTAAATGTAATTGAAATACGCAATATCAGCGGATATTATGTACTCATCAAGAAAACGGAACGTCGTTTCGTTAATTATCTTTGCCTTAGGCACGATCAATTCTGGAGGTTACCGTGGAGGTCAGACAAAGCATCCACAGTGCGCACGCCAAAATGCTGGATACTCAGGGGCTGCGTAATGAGTTTTTAGTCGAGCAGGTGTTCGACGCCGACAAATACACCATGGTTTACAGCCACATTGACCGCATCATTGTGGGCGGAATTATGCCGGTGGCAAAAACCGTCTGTGTAGGCGGTGAAGTGGGTAAACAACTGGGCGTGAGCTATTTCCTGGAACGACGCGAGCTGGGTGTCATCAACATAGGCGGTCCTGGCACTGTTACCGTGGACGGGCAGTGCTACGAAATCGGCCATCGCGATGCGTTATATGTGGGAAAAGGCGCTAAAGAGGTGGTTTTTGCCAGCATCGACGCCAGCCAACCGGCGAAGTTCTACTATAACTGCGCGCCAGCACACACCACCTATCCCACCAAAAAAGTGACGCCAGCAGACGTTTCCCCCGTGACGTTAGGTGACAACCTCACCAGCAATCGTCGTACCATCAATAAATATTTTGTTCCGGATGTGCTGGAGACGTGCCAGCTCAGCATGGGGCTGACCGAGCTGGCCCCGGGCAACCTGTGGAACACCATGCCGTGCCACACCCACGAGCGCCGCATGGAAGTCTATTTCTACTTCAACATGGATGAGGACGCCTGCGTGTTCCACATGATGGGGCAGCCGCAGGAAACCCGCCATATCGTGATGCACAACGAGCAGGCGGTAATTTCTCCGAGCTGGTCTATCCATTCAGGCGTCGGTACCAAAGCCTATACCTTTATCTGGGGTATGGTCGGTGAAAACCAGGTCTTTGATGACATGGACCACGTCGCGGTTAAAGATCTGCGCTAGTCGCGGGCAGTTAAGCATAAACCTGCCTGTTAGCGACAGGCGCTGAAAGATTAAGGATTAAACATGATTCTGGATACATTTTCTCTGCAAGGCAAAGTGGCTGTCGTTTCCGGTTGTGATACCGGTCTGGGCCAGGGCATGGCGTTGGGTCTGGCGGAAGCGGGCTGCGATATCGTCGGCATTAACATTGTTGAACCTACTGAAACCATTGAGCGCGTAACCGCACTGGGCCGCCGTTTCCTGAGCCTGACCGCTGACCTGCGTAAAATCGATGCTATCCCAGAGCTGCTGGATCGCGCGGTGGCGGAGTTCGGCCATATCGATATTCTGGTTAACAACGCCGGTTTGATCCGCCGTGAAGACGCTATTAACTTCAGCGAGCGTGACTGGGACGACGTTATGAACCTGAACATCAAGAGCGTGTTCTTTATGTCCCAGGCCGCGGCGAAGCACTTCATCGCTCAGGGTAAAGGCGGCAAGATCATTAACATCGCGTCTATGCTCTCCTTCCAGGGCGGCATCCGCGTTCCGTCTTACACCGCATCAAAAAGCGCGGTGATGGGCGTAACCCGTCTGCTGGCGAACGAATGGGCGCAGCACAACATCAACGTCAACGCGATTGCGCCGGGGTACATGGCGACCAACAATACTCAGCAATTGCGTGCTGATGAAGAACGCAGCGCCGCCATTCTTGAGCGTATCCCGGCGGGGCGTTGGGGTCTGCCGAGCGACCTGATGGGGCCGATTGTGTTCCTGGCATCGCCTGCATCTGACTACGTCAACGGCTACACCGTGGCGGTTGACGGCGGCTGGCTGGCGCGCTAGTCCGTCCTCATGACATCACCTCTGCCTGCGGGCGGGGGTTTTTTGCTCAAAAAATGTCAAAGTCCATATTCATAAAGATGGAAAATCCATACCTAAAAATCATAAATGACGGCCATCACAGTTTAATTGCTTTAAAAGCAATGTATTAATCAAAAGAGGTGATTATTAACTATAAGTTGAAATTGTAATGTCCATCACATAACGCTATCTCGCAGTGAAATAATCCATATCTTCACCCGTTCCGGCCTGTCACTTTTCCTCGCTATCTCGTAATTTCAGTTAACGAATGTTGCTGTTCAGGCAGAAAACCATGACATCTATAAATGATTCTACCCTCATGCCCCGCGCATTGCGCGATACCCGCCGTATGAACCAGTTTGTCTCTATCTCGGCCGCCGTCGCCGGTTTATTGTTCGGTCTGGATATCGGCGTCATTGCCGGGGCGCTACCGTTCATTACCGATCACTTTACGTTGAGTAACCGCCTGCAGGAGTGGGTGGTGAGCAGCATGATGCTCGGGGCGGCCATTGGTGCGCTGTTCAACGGCTGGCTCTCGTTCCGCCTCGGGCGCAAATACAGCCTGATGGTGGGCGCTATCCTTTTTGTCGCAGGCTCGGTTGGTTCTGCGTGTGCCAGCAACGTTGAAGTATTATTGCTTTCCCGCGTGCTGCTCGGTGTGGCGGTGGGGATAGCCTCCTATACCGCACCGTTATATCTCTCCGAAATGGCGAGCGAGAATGTGCGTGGCAAGATGATCAGTATGTATCAACTGATGGTGACGCTCGGCATCGTGCTGGCGTTTTTATCCGATACCTATTTTAGCTACAGCGGCAACTGGCGGGCGATGCTTGGCGTGCTGGCGCTGCCCGCGCTGTTGCTGATTGTGCTGGTGATTTTTCTGCCGAACAGCCCGCGTTGGCTGGCGCAAAAGGGCCGTCACGTTGAAGCGGAAGAGGTGCTGCGTATGCTGCGCGATACTTCGGAAAAAGCGCGTGAAGAACTGAACGAAATCCGTGAAAGCCTTAAGCTGAAGCAGGGCGGCTGGACGCTGTTTAAGATCAACCGCAATGTGCGTCGTGCGGTATTCCTCGGCATGTTGCTACAGGCGATGCAGCAGTTTACCGGCATGAACATCATCATGTATTACGCCCCGCGCATCTTCAAAATGGCCGGATTTACCACCACCGAACAGCAGATGATCGCCACGCTGGTGGTTGGGCTAACCTTTATGTTCGCCACCTTTATTGCCGTGTTTACCGTGGATAAAGCCGGACGCAAACCCGCATTGAAGATTGGCTTTAGCGTGATGGCAATCGGTACGCTGATCCTCGGCTACTGCCTGATGCAGTTTGATAACGGTACGGCATCAAGCGGGCTGTCATGGCTCTCTGTCGGCATGACTATGATGTGTATCGCTGGCTATGCAATGAGCGCAGCGCCGGTGGTATGGATCTTGTGCTCTGAAATTCAGCCGCTGAAATGCCGTGACTTCGGCATTACCTGTTCCACCACCACTAACTGGGTGTCAAACATGATAATTGGCGCGACCTTCCTGACGCTGCTGGATTCGATTGGCGCAGCCGGAACATTCTGGCTCTACACGGTGCTAAACGTGGCGTTCATCGGCGTGACATTCTGGCTTATTCCAGAAACTAAAGGCGTGACGCTGGAACATATTGAACGCAAGCTGATGGCAGGGGAGAAGTTAAGGGACATTGGTGTGTAGTTTCACATCACCCCTGACCCGAATCCTCTCCCTTCCAGGGGAGGGTTAGCGCATGGCGCGCTTCAATATACGCTCAGCCTGGCGCTGGAAGTCAACCGCAGCCTCTTCCACGGTTTTCTGACCATAGTCGATGTACTGCAAAGAGGTGCCGAACTGAGCCACAATCTGCGGATCGTCGAAATATGGCGAGACGGAGAGTTTTGCTGGCAAAGACTGCGCCAGACGCAGGCCCGCTACCGACGGATCGTTCTCTTTAATCGTACCGTCTTGCGTCAGGAACTGTACCGCCGCTTTGCTCAGCGGTACGCCGCGCTCCAGACCCAGTGAATCGACACCCTCTTTGCTGTTCAGCAGAAAGTTAATCAGCCTGGCGGCGGCTTCCGGGTTTTTGGTCGATTTACCAATCGACAGCATTTGTGCAGGCTTGAAGAACAGACCCGCATCGGTAGCGCCTGGCAACATCGGGTAGTTACCCAGTTCCAGTTTCGCCGGTGGCTTAAGGTTGTCAGAATATTTATTGATGGTGGAATTCCACATGTAAGTGCCGCCCCATTCGCCCTGGATCCACGGCTTCATCTCATACATGTTGCTTTTGCCAAATGATGCATAGTATTTGGTGTCAGGCATAACGTGGCTATCCACCAGCTTTTTGTAAGTCTGGAAGAACTCCACCCACTGCGCTTTACTGTAGGCGAATTTTTTGCTCTTTTCGTCTACGGCAGGGATGTTGTACTTCTGAATCATGTACGAGTTCAGCAGCGCCAGCGTATCCTGGTGTTCCAGAACCACCGGATAATACTGTTTGCCGAGCTTGCTTTCGAACGTCTTGCCCGCAGCCATTAGCTCGTCCCAGGTTTTCGGGTATTCGATGCCCGCTTTTATCCAGGTCTCGTCGTTGAAGTAGAAGACGCGCGCGGTCACGGAGATCGGAATGCCGTTCAGCTTGCCGTTAACGGTAGTGGATTGCAGCTCTTTTGCATCGAACTGAGTCAGGTCGATCACGTCCTTCATTTTATTCAAATCGTAGAAGCCATCACCGGTTTTCGAGAAGATGGGCAGCCAGTTCCAGTTGGTCTGCATCACGTCTGGCTCAGTACCGCCCGCAATCTGGGTGGTCAGGCGAGAGAGATGACCATCCCAGCCGGTATATTCCGCCTTCACGTTGATATCAGGATTCTGCTTATGGAACTCTTCCAATGCTTTCAGCGTCACCTGGTGACGACCGTTACCGCCCCACCAGGACATACGTAAATCAACATTTTGCGCCATCGATGGCAAAGCGGTGAGGCTAAGGGTCGCGGAGATTGCTGCGCTTAAGAGCACTTTTTTCATTTTTATAACTCCATCAAAGAGAGAGGTTCTGTTCGGTTTTAGCGTCAAAAATATGACACTTGTTCATTTCAAACTTAAAATACACCTTACGGTGAAGACCTTTATCAATCATGGGTTTAGCTTCATCAGAAGGGATTCGGGCAGTCAGTTCGTAGTCCGCCACTTTCAGGTACACAAAGAATTCGTGGCCCATGTTCTCAACGCGTACCATCTCGCCGCTGCAACCGCCGTCCTGGAATGGCTCGTCGGAGAGCGAGACGAACTCCGGGCGTATGCCATAGAAGACCTCCTGGCCCGCGTAAGCAGAGACTTTCTCCTGCTTCTCTGCGTTTAGCGGCATGCTTTCAGAGCCGATGGCGATATGCAGTTGTCCCGCGTTTTCCACCAGTCGGCATCGACGAATATTCATCTCCGGCGCCCCGATAAAGCCTGCCACAAACATATTCTTTGGCTTGTGGTAAAGGTTGTCCGGGGTATCCACCTGCATAATGTGGCCCAGCTTCATCACGCAGATACGATCACCCATGGTCATCGCTTCGGTCTGGTCATGGGTCACGTACACGGTCGTGGCCGGTTTGCCGGATTTTTTAAGCTGCTTGTGCAGGTCAGAAATACGGATCCGCATCGAGGCGCGCAGCTTGGCGTCGAGGTTCGATAAGGGTTCATCGAACAGGAACACGTCCGGTTTTTTCACAATAGCGCGGCCAACGGCCACACGCTGCGCCTGACCGCCGGAAAGCTGGCGTGGCAAACGATCGAGCAGCTCGTCCAGCTCCAGTATTTTGGCCGCTTCGTTTACCTGCGCATCGATTTGAGCCTTCGGCAGCTTGCTCAGCTTCAGGCCGAACGCCAGGTTCTCGCGCACGGTCATGTGGGGATAAAGCGCATAGTTCTGGAACACCATCGCAATCCCGCGCTCTTTCGGCGCGAGGTTGTTCACGATCTTTTCGCCGATACGCACTTCGCCGCCACTAATGGTTTCCAGACCGGCCAGCATGCGCAGGGTGGTTGATTTGGCGCAGCCGGATGGTCCGACGATCACCATAAATTCCCCTTCCGCAATCTTAAGGTCAATAGCATGTACCGCTTTGAAGCCGTTGGAGTACACTTTTTCCAGTTTGTTAAAGATAACTTCAGCCATGATGATTCCCTCTTAACCTTTAATTCCGCTGCTGGTGACGCCCTGCACGAAGTAGCGCTGCGCCAGGAAGAAGACAATGATAGATGGCAGAATAGAGATACTCGCCATTGCCAGAATTTCGTTCCACGGCGCCCCTTCGGTGACGTCGATGGACATTTTCAGCGCCAGTGCAATCGGGTACTTATCAACGCTGTAGACGTAGATCAGCGGCCCGATAAAGTCGTTCATCGACCACATGAACTGAAACAGGGCGACGGAGATGATGGCCGGCTTCAGAATCGGCACCACCACGTACCACAGCACCTGGAAGGAGTTACAGCCGTCAATTTGCGCCGCCTCTTCCATGTCACGCGGTACGCCGCGCAGGAACTGAATCAACATGAAGACGAAGAACCCCTGGGTGGCAAAGGCCAGCGGCAGGTACAGCGGCATATAGCTGTTCAGCATGCCCATTTCACGGAACATCAGGTACTGAGGAATCAGCAGTACGGTGCTCGGCAGCAGCATGGTGGTGATGAGCGTGGCGAACCAGAACTTCTTCCACGGGATCTCGAAGCGGGCAAAGCCGTACGCCACGATGGTGGAGGAGATAATGGTCAGAATCACTTTCGGAATCACATACTTAAAGGTGTTCAGCATGTAATGGCCAAAGTTATACTCGGTTCCCGTTTTCCAGCCGTTTACAAAGCCATCCCACGTCGCATGTGCAGGCCACAGGCTCAGGGTGGTGAAGATCTCATGGTTCGGTTTGAACGACGCCGAAAACATCCACACCAGCGGGTAGAGCATCAGCAGGCCGACAAACAGCAGGATCACATAACGAACGGTGGCGTTAATTTTCTCTTTGCGCAGGGTACGCGCCACTTCACGCTCGGCGATGCTTCTCGCCGTGGAAAGTTGTTGGATATCAGCCATTTTTGCCTCCTTTATCGGCGGAGTAGAACACCCAGTATTTCGAAGACTTAAAGGCGATACCGGCAAAGACCGCGACCACCAGGAACAAGATCCAGGCAAGCGCTGCGCCATAACCCATGTCGAAGTATTTAAACGCGGTGTCGTAGATATAGAGCGAGAACAGGTAGGTGGAGTAGGTTGGCCCGCCGCCGGTTATCACGTAGGGTCCGGTAAACTCCTGGAACGCCTGGGTGGTTTGCATAATGAAGTTGAAGAAGATCACTGGCGTAATCAGCGGCACGGTAACTTTGGTGAACATTTGCCATTTGGATGCGCCATCGATCATCGCCGCTTCATACTGCGATTGCGGAACGTTCTGCAGCGCCGCCAGGAAGATAACCATCGCGGAACCGAACTGCCAGACGCGCAGCAGGGTCACCGACATCAGCGCCAGTGATGGCTCACCCAGCCAGTTCACCGGATCAAAACCCAGCACCCCAATAAAGCTATTAAGCAGGCCATCAATAGCAAACAGCGCGCGCCATAAAACGGCAATCGCGACAGAGCTACCGAGGATTGAGGGAATATAGTAGGCAGTTCGGAAAAATCCGATGCCGCGTAATTTAAAGTTCAGTACAAACGCAATCCCTAAAGCAAATGCGAGCTTTAAGGGAATAGTTAAAAATACGTAGGCAAAGGTCACGCCCATTGATTTCCAGAAGAGCGTGTCCTCGGTAAACATGTAGCGATAGTTTTCGATGCCGTTAAACACCGGCGGGCTCATCAAATCGTAATCCGTGAAGCTGAGGAAAAACGAGGAGACGAAGGGGAAAGCCGTAAAGAGTATCAACCCAATAATGTAGGGTGATATCCACGCTAACCCCAGCAGCTTGTTTTCATTCATACATACCTACCTGGCAATCAATGGTTTAAAACGGAATCTGCTTTTGTAACGATTTCTCAGGCCAACTACCGCGGCGTGAGAAAGCGTGTTCGGTGTAAAGCGTGTCAGTGTTTCTCCATTTCACTTTGTTTTATAACGCTTTTTCAGAGATGTTCCTGTTGCGAGCTGATAGATTTTCAGAAAAGGCGAACCACTACTCTTCAATACTAAAACATCGTTTTATTTTATTTTATTGCTATTTATTTCTGCGTCATTCGCTTAATGATGGAAATGTGATCGCTGTCGAAACGCTGTTTCAATAAAGTGAAGGGTGTGGCATTTTTGACGTTGCCGGGAGGTTTTTTTCAGCGGGAAAATGACGGGATGGAAGGTTAAGTAGAAGATTATTAATAATGTAATTGTCACTATACTCACTACTAATTCTGATAGTTGTACCAGGTTGGACCAATCTCACGTTCAGATAATTCTTACTTTCTTGTATCATCACACCACCAGAACCCATCAGGCAGCACGTTACTGCTCCCTCTTAAGAAGAATGGTTATGTCAGCAATGGATTTTAAAAACAACAGGAACCTCGATTTTCCCCGTTACACCTCAGCCGCTGTAAGCACGAAAGAGATCGACCTTCTGGGATTACTGGGCGTCCTGCTGGCGGCGAAAAAACGCATCTTCACCATTGCGTTTGTCTTCGCACTGGTTGGCCTGACCATCGCTTTCCTGTTGCCGCAGAAATGGACCAGTAAAGCGGTGATCACCGCGGCTGAACAAACGCAATGGAACCCGTTGCGCCAGATGATGGTCACGTTGCAGGTACTTGATGTGGATGCAAAGGTCACGCGTCCTGAGGTATTTAACCTGTTTATTAAAAAATTTCAGTCGCAGTCGCTGCTGGAAGAGTATATACAACGCTCTCCTTACGTGATGTTGCAGCTTGAAAACGCCGAGGTAGACCCCCTTGAGTTGCACCGCGCCGTGGTCAATATCTCAGAAAAAATGAAAGCCACGGACAACACTCAGGCGAAAGACGCGGATAAATCGCCTTATACCTCCTGGACATTGAGCTTCACCGCGCCAACGGCAGAGGATGCGCAAAACGTGCTTGAGGGTTATGTCGACTATATCTCCGGTCTCGTTGAGAAGGAGACGATGGAGAATATTCGTAACCAGATTATCCTGAAAACCAAGGTGGTAGAGCAGCAGTTGGCGCTGGATCGTGTGCGGCTCATTAACGCGCACAACACTAATCTGCAGCGTCTTAACTATTCGCTGGAAGTGGCCAACGCGGCGGGCATTAAGAAGCCGGTCTACAGTAACGGGCAGGCCGTAAAAGATGATCCGGATTACTCCGTCTCGCTCGGTGCTGACGGCATTGCGCAGAAGCTGGAGATAGAAAAGAATCTTAAGGACGTTTCTGAGCTAAACGCCGATTTCCAGAACCGCGAATACTCTCTGGCACAGCTAAAAAAACTGTCCGTGGGCGACGTTAAAGTTGAGCCCTTTAAATACCAGCTTTCACCATCGATGCCGGTGAAAAAAGACGGCCCTGGCAAAGCGCTGATTGTTCTGCTGGCGGCTATTCTTGGCGGCCTGTTTGCCTGCACAGGTGTCCTGCTGCGTGAAGCGATGCTTGCCCGTCTTCCCCTGCCTGAACCGGTGACAGAATAAGCGGGTTGAGACTCAAAGGGCGCTGAAAACAGCGCCCTGGTTTTATTTGAGGAAGTCTTCCCGCACTGGCGTAAAGGTGTCCAGCAGGGTGCCGGGTTTAAGACACACGCAGCCGTGTATCACGTGCGGCGCTTTGTAGAGCGTGTCCCCGGCGGTGACGACATGCTTTTCATCACCAATGGTAAATTCAAACTCGCCGGACAGGATGTAGGTTAATTGTTCATGCGGGTGGTTATGCATTGGGCCAATGGCACCTTGCTCAAAATTCACTTCAACCGCCATCATCTTACCGTCGTGCGCCAGAATACGGCGGGTCACGCCATTGCCCAGATCGTCAAGCGTGGTCTCTTTATGAAAAATAAACATATTGTCTTCCTGTAATTAAGTGAAACGTTGTTTCATTTAATTTATATCACTCAGGGTAAAAAAGAAACGACGAGACAAAGAACTGGAAACACGATCACAAGTTTGCTTCACTGGGATAAACACGTAAGGAGAGATGATGAAAACGATTGGGCTGTTAGGCGGAATGAGCTGGGAATCGACAATTCCCTACTATCGCCTGATTAATGAAGGGGTAAAACAGCGTCTCGGTGGCCTGCACTCCGCCAGCCTGCTCCTGCACAGCGTGGATTTCCATAAAATCGAAGCCTGTCAGTCGAGCGGAGAGTGGGATAAAGCCGGAGAGATCCTCGCCCAGGCGGCGCTTGGGCTGGAACGTGCGGGGGCGCAAGGCATTCTGCTGTGTACCAATACCATGCATAACGTCGCTTCCCATATCGAGGCGCGCTGCGCGCTGCCGTTTCTGCATATTGCCGATGCGACCGGGCGTGCCATCTTTGCATCGGCAATGACGCACGTGGCATTGCTGGGCACGCGCTACACCATGGAGCAGGACTTTTATCGCGGACGGTTAAGCCGTGAGTTTGGTATCGAAAGCCTGATCCCGGACGAGGCTGACCGGACGCGCATCAATCAGATCATTTTCGATGAGCTCTGTCTGGGAACCTTCAGTGAATCTTCCCGGGCGTACTACGTCAGCGTGATTGAGAAACTCGCGCAGCAGGGAGCACAAGGGGTGATCTTCGGCTGTACGGAGATCGGCTTGCTGGTCCCCGTCGAGCGCAGCCCGATACCGGTATTCGATACCGCAGCCATCCACGCCGCCGATGCCGTAGCGTTTATGCTGTCATGAGGCGCTCTGAAGGTTTGATAAACGAAGCGCGACCCGGTGCGCGTGGGCAAGTAAGTGTTCGGTGAAAGCCTCCACCAGCGCTGATGCCGGGCGGTGCAGCGGGCGGATCAGGCTCACGGTGAAGGGGATGGATACGCTAAACGGGCGGATCACAATATCCCTTCCGGCATAATCCAGCGCGGTGAGCGGGTTGACAATCGCCACCCCCACCCCGGCGCGTACCATCGCACAAATTGACGCGGCGCTGTGCGTTTCAACCACCATGCGCCTTTTCACCTGATGCTCGGCAAAAAGTGTATCCAGCAGTTGCCTGTAGCTGTCGGTTTGCGACAGGCTAATATAGTTTTCAGCATGGAAATCCGCAGGGGTGAGCACCTCTTTGCAGGCAAGCGGATGCCCGGTGGGTAACACGCACACTTCATCCAGTGAAAGCAACTCCGTACGTAACGTTCCCGCCGGGGTGGCGAGGGTTTCAGTCAATCCCAGATCGTGGCGCTGCGCCGAAAGCCACTCTTCGAGCAGCGGTGACTCCTGCGGGACGATGGTGAGGTTGACTTGCGGGTAACGGGCCAGAAAAGGCTGCAGTAGCATCGGCAGGAACGACTGTGAAAACACCGGCAGGCAGACAATGGACAGCTCACCCTGACGAAACTCCCGCAGACTCTCCGCCGCGCTGACAATTCTCTCCAGCCCATACCAGGAACGCTGCACTTCTTCAAACAGGCGCAACCCTTGTACCGTTGGGTGCAGCCGTCCGCGCGCGCGTTCAAACAGCTTCAGCCCCAGCACCTTTTCAAAGCGTGCCAGTTCGCGGCTTACCGTCGGCTGTGACGTATGCAGCATTTGCGCGGCTTCGGTGAGATTGCCGGTAGTCATCACGGCGTGAAAAATCTCGATATGGCGGAGGTTAACGGCGGGCATAGGGCACCAGGGAAAGAAACGTTGTTCATATCATTTTTGCATAGACTTACGATAAAACGATATTTTTTATTCTCTTCGCACTGTGGCGTAATCATGAAAACGCCTTTACCCGGAGAAAACGATGCCGCGCCCGCTGAACCAGACCGAGACGGATTTAAATGCCGACAACCTGCTGCGCCTGCCTGCCGAATTTGGCTGTCCGGTATGGGTCTACGACGCCCAGATTATTTGCGAGAAGATTGCCGCGCTGCATCAGTTCGACGTGGTACGTTTTGCCCAGAAGGCGTGCTCCAATATTCATATCCTGCGCCTGATGCGTGACCAGGGCGTAAAGGTTGACTCCGTTTCGCTGGGCGAAATCGAGCGTGCGCTGGCGGCGGGATTTGATCCAACTACCGACAGCGACGCGATTGTGTTCACCGCCGATCTGATCGACGAGGCAACCCTCGCCCGCGTTCATGAGCTGCGGATCCCGGTCAATGCCGGTTCTATTGATATGGTCGAACAACTGGGGCAGGTTTCACCGGGTCACCGCGTCTGGCTGCGCGTGAACCCCGGGTTTGGACACGGGCATAGCCAAAAAACCAATACCGGCGGAGAGAACAGCAAGCACGGGATCTGGTACAGCGATCTGCCTGCGGCGCTGGACGTGCTTCAGCGTTATAACCTCGAGCTGGTGGGCATTCATATGCATATCGGCTCCGGCGTCGACTACGGTCACCTTGAGCAGGTTTGCGGCGCGATGGTGCGCCAGGTTGTTGAGTTTGGCCAGGATCTGCAGGCGATCTCCGCCGGGGGGGGACTTTCCATTCCCTATCGCGAAGGTGAGGAGGCGATCGACACCGATCACTATTACGGGCTGTGGAACGCCGCGCGCGACAAAATCGCCGCTCATCTTGGGCATCCCGTAAAACTGGAGATTGAACCGGGCCGTTTCCTGGTAGCGGAATCCGGCGTGCTGGTATCGCAGGTGCGCAGCGTGAAGGCAATGGGATCGCGCCATTTTGTCCTGATTGACGCCGGTTTCAATGACCTGATGCGTCCGTCCATGTATGGCAGCTATCACCACATTACCGCCCTGGCTGCCGATGGCCGCGATTTAACTCAGGCGCCGCGCGTGGAGACGGTCGTCGCGGGGCCGCTGTGTGAATCCGGCGACGTGTTTACCCAGCAGGAAGGGGGCAAGGTAGAAACCCGCCCGCTGCCTGAAGTAAAACCGGGAGATTACCTGGTGCTACACGATACCGGCGCGTACGGCGCGTCTATGTCCTCTAACTACAATAGCCGTCCGCTGCTGCCGGAAGTACTGTTTGATGGTGGCGTGGCGCGGCTTATCCGCCGTCGCCAAACCATTCAGGAACTGCTGGCTCTGGAATGCTTTTGAGTAAAGTACGGCCCCGTGGTCACCGAGTCGCGTAACACCAGCGTGCCGGTAAAGGGCGGGATCGCTTTCACTGGCTGGTTGTTGGCCAGCCGGATCGCCTGATCGATGGCCGTAACGATCATATTGTCGATCGGCAGATAAACCGACGATAACGCAGGCTCCAGCCATTTTGCGCTGGGGGCATCGTCAAAGCCAAACAGCGAGATATCCTGCGGGATCTTAAGCCCGGCCTGGTGTAATGCTTTGGACGCGCCCAGCGCCATATCGTCGTTACAGGCAAACAGCGCGCTAAAAGTGACCCCCTCGGTAATCAACTCTTTGCACAGCTCATAGCCGCGCGTCATACCCGCATCGCCATATTTTACCCAACGCTCGTCCAGGCGAATGCCGTGTTTTTCCAGCGCTTTCCGGTAGCCCATCAGGCGCGCTTTTCCGGTTGGCGTATGAATTGGCACAGTGATGCAGGCAATCTCCCGGTGGCCCTGAGTTATCAGATAATTCACGGCTTTAAAAGCGGCATCCTGTTGTTCGAAAAAAACGCAGCGATCGGCCGCCAGGCTGACTTCACGGTTGATCACCACCAGCGGGGTTTGCACGGCGTTCATCAACTTGATGATCGCTTTTTCACTCATGTAGCGGGTGTACAGCACGATGGCATCGCATTTGCGATCGGCCAACATTTGCACCGCCTGCTCTTCCTGCTCCGGCGCGTCGTGACCATCGGTCACAATCAATTGCTTGCCGTGCGTTTCGGTCTGCCGCGAGGCCTGCTGCAGAAGGCGACCAAAATAAAACCCGTCAAAGGTAGAAACCACCAGACCAATGCTGTTGCTGGTCTGGTTGGCAAGCGAACGCGCAAGAAAGTTAGGCCGATAGCCCAGCTCTTCCATCGCAGCGAATACCTGCTGGCGCGTGCTCTCTTTAACCTGACCCGTACCGTTCAGCACGCGCGATACCGTGGCCTTCGACACGCCCGCACGCAATGAGACATCCAGCATTGTTGCCATTAGACATTCCTGATTCCACGTAATCTCTGCAGTTTAACACAGACCATAGGGCGCATAAGCGATGCGGGGAGAGCAAAACTCCCTTCACGATCACGCTTTTTGGTAAGGATCCTCAGACCTGAAATAAACGACCGGAAGTGGTATGCCAAAATGGTTAAAAATCACAATCTGGAATACCTCTGGCGGCGTTGAGAGCTTAATCACAGAACCATAGCCTGCATAACGCTATTTTTGGTATGCCAATAGTATCCGGCTGTACACCTTATTTAATAAAAGCCCTTTTACTGAGGTATTACCCTATGGCATTACAGGAAAAACTGATCGACGCTCTGGGCAGTTTCGCCACTAAATTCAACAGCTATCGCTACATCATGGCGATAAAGTCTGCCTTCATTACTTTAATGCCGGTCATCATCGTTGGGGCATTTTCAGTACTGATCTCCAACATGGTGCTGGATCCGAAAAACGGCCTGGCGAGCTTTCAGTCGCTGTCGTTTCTCGCCGCGCTAAAACCGATTACCAGCGCCTTAAACTACGCCACCCTTAACTTCCTCAACATCGGTGCGGTATTTTTGATTGGCGTTGAGCTGGGGCGCATCAACGGCATTAAATCGCTGTTCCCGGGCCTGCTGGCGGTGATTTGCTTTATCTGCGTCACCCCCACTACCGTGGAAATGCTGGTGGACGGTGAGATGCACGTAGTGAAAGACGTGCTGCTGCGTCAGTTCTCCGATACCCGCAGCCTGTTCCTTGGCATGTTTATCGCCATCCTTTCCGTTGAAGTCTATTGCTGGCTGGAAAACCGCAAAGGGTTAAAAATCAGGATGCCGGATACCGTACCGCCTAACGTGGCGGCCTCGTTTTCTGCGCTGATCCCGGCCATTATCACCACCACCGCCATTGCGACCTTTGGTTTTGTGTTCCATCAACTTACCGGCATGTACCTCTACGACGCCGTTTACCAGGTGGTGCAACAGCCGCTGGAACGTGTGGTGCAAAGCCTGCCGGGGATCCTGCTGCTGATGTTTGTTGCCCAGCTGTTCTGGGTCATTGGGATCCACGGCAACCAGATGATCAAACCGATCCGCGAGCCGCTGCTGCTGGGGGCCATCACCGTTAACATGAGCGCGTTTGAGCAGGGCAAAGAGGTGCCGAATATTATCACCATGCCGTTCATGGTTAGGAAAATGAATCATCGTTTTAAAAAATTTCCTGACCATGAACAGCAGTGTCTGCAATGCAGTAATGATGTGCCATCGGGAATGTTATGGCCATAAAATGGCTCTTTCGGCGCGTTTTTAACCTGAAAGCCGTTTTTCAGATGCACTTATCCCGCAGTCTGTTCCTGAAGCCATCGTTTCCGGTCGATTTTATGCTGCCTTTCTGCCACTAACTCCGTGGCGTGCCTCCCGGCCTGAGCGCTGACAAAGCGCAGCCGGGTCCCGCACAGAAGGCATTTGTACGGATCCGTGCGCAGAAATTCTTTCATCAGCGCGGCGAAGCCGGGCTGTTCCGGTTTTTTCCGCGCTTCCATCCCCAGGGCTGCATACACCTTCGGCAGCAAGGTGCCCCGTTTACGGTTAGACAGGAAGCCGTAGTAACGCACCATCTTAAAATGCTTCTCCGGGATATGACTGATATAGCGTCCGATCATCTCCTCCTGGGTCAGCGTCTGCTGCCGGTACTGCTGCGTACGATGGTCGTAATAGTGGTGCACCACCGCGCCGGCGCTGTAGTGCCTGAGCTTCGCCGCCGATACCGGCGGGCGCTTCAGGTAGCGCCCGAGGTATTTGACGCTTCGCCATGCGCCTTTTGTTTTCTTCGCAAAGTGAACCTTCCATCGGCGTCCGTACTGCGCCTGCAGATACCGCTGCCACTGAGTTTTATCGCGGATATGGCCCAGCCCCGGCAGGCTGCCGGGATTAATCAGGTCATAACTGTGGCGCAGCAGCCGGATGACGGCTCCGCGCCAGATTTCCTCCACGGCATGCTTCTTAAAGAAGAGGTCGCGCCATACGCCGTGTTTAATATCAAGCCCGCCGCGGGTAACGGAGAGGTGGATGTGCGGATGCTGGTTAAGTTGTCTGCCGTACGTATGCAGGGCGCAGAAGATACCGACCTCCACGCCCTGTTTGCGGGTCCACCGGAGTATGGCCCGGGTGGCTGCCCGGAACAGTGCATTGAGAAGGGGCCAGTTGCTGTTGAAGAAGGGCCACAGCAGGTGGGGCATGGTGAAGGTGATGTGCTGCCAGTCACAGTCGGGCAGAATATGCTGTTGCTCTGTAATCCACTGTTCCGTGGCTTTATGTCCACACGAGCTGCAGCCTTTTGATTTACAGGTCTGGCAGAAGAAGCGGGAATGTGTACAGTCCGGGGAGGCGCAGCAGTATCGCTTCACCCCCATGGCAGCAGTGCCGCAGGCGAGCATGCGCTCGACACAGAGAACGGTCCACGGGCTGAGGGTGTCACCGTGTTTATCCATATACCTGTTCCAGCCGTCATCAGTGGTGAACAGCAGCTTTGCGGGGCGCGGGATATACATGCGGCGGATTATCGCTCTGCAGTGGCACCGGTATGATAGTGCCAGTCGTCACAGTCATCGGCCCAGTTGTCGGTGTGTTTATCCCACGGTGCGAAGGTCACCGGTAGCATGCCGGATTCTGTGGCGAGAATAAACACATCGGCTGGCATGGACTCAATGACGACATCGCCGTCGGGTGAGTCAGGCGGCTCAAAGCCGCGGATGATACAGACGAGAGGCGGGTCGAAGTGTGTATCGAGGAAAAACTGCGGCCCCAGGTGGACACAGTGACGAATGGCATCCTGCGGTGTGTCGTAAAAAAACTCGTCGGGGTCATCATGGTCGCTTTCCGGGGGCAGGGAGACGAGGAAACGCTTCGGATAATCAGGGCGTGAGAGTCGGGACGAGGGCGTGGGTTTACGCTTTCGGGGGGCTTTGCTGCGGGCCATACCAATGACTTCCTGAGAAAATTAACATGCCGCAGAGTATAAAGCCGGACTCAGGACATGCAAACCATCGGAATCGCGAAGCGATGACGCTCGCCCTGTAAGGGCGCTACGTTCTGGGATGTGTATATGAGCATCGGCGGCTCCGGTCTGACTATCGGCCTGCTGATCGCGGTGATGATTGCGACCAAACGCAAAGAGATGAGAGAGATAGCCAAGCTTTCCATCGGCCCGGGGCTGTTTAACATCAACGAGCCGGTGATTTTCGGTATGCCAATCATGCTCAACCCGATCCTCGCCATTCCTTTCATTATCACGCCGCTGGTCACCGGCTCGATTGGTTACTTTGCCACGGTAACGGGGTTTGCCGGTAAAGCCGTTGTCATGGTGCCATGGACCACGCCGCCGCTGATTAACGCCTGGCTCTCGACGGCGGGTTCAATGGGGGCGGTTATCACCCAGCTAATCTGCATCGTGACGGCGGTACTTATTTACCTGCCGTTTGTGAAGATCGCGTCACGCCGTGCAGAGCAGGCTGCGCTGCAACACGCCACCGACAACGCATGAGGATCTGATGAGCATAAAACAGATTACGATACCGCAGGATTTCATTCTGGGCGCGGCCGCATCGGCCTGGCAGACCGAGGGCTGGAGCGGCAAGAAAACAGGGCAGGATTCATGGATCGATCTCTGGTACAAAAACGATCGCCACGTCTGGCATAACGGCTATGGCCCGGCGGTGGCGACCGATTTTATCAACCGCTTCCGTGAGGATGTCGCCCTGATGAAGCAGGCCGGGCTAACGCACTACCGCACCTCAATCAACTGGTCGCGCTTTTTGACCAACTATGAAAACGCGACGGTGGACGAAGAGTACGCGGCCTTTTATGACGCCCTGTTTGATGAAATGCACCGCCAGGGCATCGAACCGATGATCTGTCTGGAGCATTATGAGCTGCCGGGCGTGCTGCTGGAAACGTATGGCGGCTGGGCGTCTAAGCATGTTGTCGAGCTGTTCGTGCACTATGCGGAAAAAGTATTTGAACGCTACCACGGCGCCGTCACACGCTGGTTTACCTTCAACGAGCCGATTGTGGTGCAGACCCGCGTCTACCTTGATGCGCTGCGCTGGCCGTATGAGCAGGATACCCATAAATGGATGCAGTGGAACCATCATAAGGTGCTGGCGACGGCAAAGGTGGTAAAATTGTTTCATGAGAAAGGGTATCAGGGCACGGTGGGCTGCATCCTGAACCCGGAGGTGACCTACCCGCGCTCGCGTGCGCCGCACGACGTGAAGGCGCATGAGATCTACGATCTGTTCTTTAACCGCGTCTTTCTCGATCCGCTGGTTCACGGCCACTATCCCCAGGCGCTCTTTACCCTGCTGGAGCAGCACCAGGTCGAATGGGACTACACGGCGCAAGAGCTGGCTCTGATTGCCGAAAACACCGTTGACGAACTGGGCATTAACCTCTATTACCCGCACCGGGTCAAAGCGCCTTCGCGCGCCTGGCACCCGCAGACGCCTTTCCACCCGGCGTACTACTACGAGCCGTTCGAGCTGCCGGGACGACGGATGAACACCTCCCGCGGATGGGAAATCTACCCGCGCATAATCTACGACATGGCGATGCGGATAAAAAACGACTACCGCAACATCGACTGGTTCGTGGCAGAAAGCGGAATGGGGGTCGAGAACGAAGCGCAGTTTCGTAATCGTGACGGTATCATTGAAGACACGTATCGTATTGATTTTATTAGTGAGCATCTCTATTACGCGCTGCTGGCGCGCGAGGACGGGGCCAACTGCCACGGCTACATGCTGTGGGCCTTTACCGACAACGTTTCGCCAATGAACGCCTTTAAAAATCGCTACGGGCTGATCGAGATCGATCTGGCCGACAATCGCGCCCGGCGACCTAAAAAATCGGCATCCTGGTTCAGGCAACTGCGCGATGAGCGTGTGCTTACCCTCAGCGTTGACGATGAATGGAAATGAGCCTTCTGGTAAAATAGCGCACAAACTGGCCGGGAGGACGCCCGGCCTGCGCATTCACTGAAAAAACAGGTGGTCACGTGGATAAGGCTGTCATCCTGCCGGAAAAAAAAACAGTATCAGGAAATTGGCGAGGATTTACGGGCGCAAATTATCCAGGGACATTATCCCGTTGGGTCGCGCCTGCCTCCTGAGCGCAACATTGCCGAGACCTACGGCGTGAGCCGTACCATCGTGCGCGAGGCGTTGCTGATGCTTGAACTGCAGGGCACGGTAGATATCCGCCAGGGTTCCGGCGTTTATGTCATGCGCATCCCGCAAGAGCATGAAAACGAAGAAGAGCGTTTTCTCAATAGCGACGTGGGTCCGTTCGAAATTTTGCAGGCGCGCCAGTTGCTTGAAAGCAACATTGCCGCCTTTGCCGCCAAAATGGCGACGCGCGCCGATATCGACAACCTGCGCCGCATCATTGAGCAGGAGCAGCGGGCGATTGCCGCCGATGATAACAGCCAGGACAACAGCAAGATGTTCCACCTGGTGCTTGCGGGCGCAACGCAAAACCAGATGCTGCTGGCGAACGTCGAAAGTATCTGGCATCACATGGACAGCAGCCCACTGTGGCAGCAGTTCAACGTGCACATTGCCAGCCGCGCGTATCGCCTGAAATGGCTTGGCGACCGGCAAACCATCCTTGCCGCACTGCGTCGTCGCGACGTCATGGGAGCCTGGCAGGCGATGTTCCAGCATCTGGAAAATGTGAAAAAGAGTCTGCTTGAGTTATCCGATGAAGATGCGCCAGACTTTGACGGTTATCTCTTTGAGTCGGTACCGATTTTCCAGGGCAAGCTGATGTAAAGACGCTTGCGCTACTTGCCCGCTGTTTCAGACAGCGGTGAGACGGAGTGACGGCGCACCAGGGTTGGACTGAACAGGTGCGTGATATCCGGCGGCTGGCGTTTATCAGCCAGCGCTAACGCCAGTTCCGCGGCCTGTGCGGCCATGGTAATAATCGGGTAACGCACGGTGGTCAGGCGAGGGCGCACATAGCGGGAGATCAGCACATCATCGAAGCCAATCAGCGAAATCTCGCCCGGAACCTCAACGCCGTTGTCGTTTAATACCCCCAGCGCGCCTGCCGCCATCGAGTCGTTGTAGCTGGCCACCGCCGTAAAATTGCGCCCACGTCCTAACAGTTCGGTCATCGCCTGTTCGCCGCCGCTTTCGTCCGGCTCGCCGTAAGCCACCAGCCGGTCGTTACAGGGCAGGCCGTTTTCACGCAGGGCATCGTAATAACCCTGCAGGCGATCCTCGGCGTCGGAAATGGGGTGGTTTGAGCAGAGATAGCCAATGCGGGTATGGCCCTGCTGGATCAAATGGCGAGTTGCAAGCCAGGCGCCGTAGCGGTCGTCAAGCGCCACGCAGCGTTTTTCAAAACCGGCAATAATTCGGTTGATGATGACCATCCCGGGGATCTGCTTCATCAGATGAATCAGGTCTTCATCGGGGATCATTTTGGCGTGGACTACCAGGGCGGCGCAGCGGTGGCGGATCAGCTGTTCAATGGCCTGGCGCTCTTTTTGTTCATTATGATAGCCATTGCCGATCAGCAAAAAATTGCCGGTCTGATAAGAAACCTGTTCAACCGCTTTTACCATGGCGCCAAAAAACGGATCCGAGACATCGCCCACCACCAGCCCGATAGTGTCTGTCGACTGCTGGGCAAGCGCACGCGCGTTGGCATTGGGGTGATAGTTCAGGGTTTCCATGGCGCTTTGTACTGACTGACGTGAGGCATCACTGGCTTTTGGGGAGTCGTTAATGACGCGCGAGACGGTCGCAACGGAAACACCTGCCAGACGAGCCACATCCTTTATTGTCGCCATTAAATACCTTCTTAGTGGGGGTAAGCGGTTACACACTAACTAGTGTTGCGGAAAAGCCGCGTGCATTCAAGGGGCGCCGGGCCGCTCAATCGACAAACGTGACGCAGAACAACCCTGTCAGTGTAATCGTTACACGGGCAGTGATGTCAAACGAAAGCCATTTTGAACCTTTAGTTACACTTTGCCTCAGGCTGTTGCGATTGTCTGATAGCGAGAAGATAAGAGGGATTGTTAGAGTCGAGATCCCAGAGGTATTGATAGGTGGAATCAGCTCCGGTTGATTAACACGATTTACACCAGCCTGCGTTTATTCGCAGGTTTTTTTTTTGCCTCTCCATTCGACCTGTAACAGTGCGAGAGAATATTCATACCTGGTTGCACTTAGGCTCATTCCCTTGCGTTTTACCGCTGGCGCAGACTGGAGTAAATAGCCACAATCAAGATCCCAGAGGTATTGATTGGTGAGAATTCTTAGTACGGATTCGTACTCATCTCTTGCACCAGCCTGCGCGGATGCGCAGGTTTTTTTTCGTCCCTAATTTGCTGTCGCCCCCTAACCACTTCTCGTGTAATCTGCCACCCTTAATACCCGTGACCCTTCACACCGGCTGGCAAAGGGAGTTGAAATGCTTTTTGGGTTCTTCCGCACACTGTTTCGTATCCTCTTTCGTATCCGCATAACGGGTGATGCCCGGGCGCTTTACGGCGAACGCGTGCTCATCACGCCTAATCATGTTTCCTTTATTGACGGCATTTTGCTGGCGCTGTTCTTGCCCGTGCGACCCGTGTTCGCGGTCTACAGCTCCATCAGTCAAAAATGGTACATGCGCTGGCTGGCACCGCTGATTGATTTTGTGCCGCTTGACCCCACAAAGCCGATGATGATTAAACATCTGGTGCGCCTGATTGAGCAGGGTCGTCCGGTGGTTATTTTCCCTGAAGGACGTATTTCGGTAAGCGGTTCGTTGATGAAAATCTACGACGGGGCCGGATTTGTGGCGGCGAAGTCAAAAGCCACCGTGGTGCCGCTACGTATTGATGGGGCAGAACTGACCCATTTCAGCCGACTGAAAGGGCTGGTGAAGCAGCGCCTGTTCCCGAAAATTACTCTACATATTCTGCCGCCGACATCGATACCGATGCCGGAAGCACCCCGGGCGCGTGATCGGCGTAAAATGGCCGGGGAAATGCTGCATCAGATTATGATGGAAGCGCGCATGGCCGTGCGCCCGCGTGAAACGCTGTATGAGTCTCTGCTGTCGGCGCAATACCGTTATGGCGCGAAGAAACACTGCATTGAAGACATCAACTTTACGCCCGATACCTACCGCAAGCTGCTGACTAAAACGCTGTTTGTCGGCCGTATCCTTGAGAAATACAGTAAGCAGGGTGAAAAAATCGGCCTGATGCTGCCAAACGCCGGTATTAGCGCGGCGGTAATATTCGGTGCCGTTTCTCGTGGCCGTATACCGGCGATGATGAACTACACGGCAGGCGTCAAAGGGCTGTCCAGCGCCATCACCGCGGCGCAAATTAATACCGTCTTTACCTCTCGTCAGTTCCTTGATAAAGGCAAACTCTGGCATCTGCCGGAGCAACTAACCCAGGTGCGCTGGGTGTTCCTGGAAGATCTAAAAGCGGACGTGACGACGCCCGACAAGCTATGGATTTTCGCTCACCTGCTGGTCCCACATCTGGCGCAGGTGAAACAGCAGCCGGAAGATGATGCCATTATCCTCTTTACTTCGGGTTCCGAAGGTAATCCGAAAGGGGTTGTCCACAGCCACAAGAGCATCCTGGCGAACGTTGAGCAGATCAAAACCATAGCCGACTTTACGGCGAACGATCGTTTTATGTCGGCGCTACCGCTGTTCCACTCTTTCGGGCTGACCGTCGGGCTTTTCACGCCGCTGTTGACCGGGGCTGAAGTGTTCTTGTATCCAAGCCCGCTGCACTATCGCATTGTGCCGGAGCTGGTCTATGACCGTAACTGCACCGTGCTGTTCGGTACGTCAACCTTCCTCGGCAACTATGCCCGCTTTGCCCATCCGTATGATTTCTTCCGCCTGCGCTATGTGGTGGCAGGGGCGGAAAAACTGCAGGACAGCACGCGCCAGATTTGGCAGGACAAGTTCGGCCTGCGCATTCTGGAAGGGTATGGCGTCACCGAATGTGCGCCGGTGGTCTCTATCAACGTGCCGATGGCGGCGAAACCGGGAACGGTTGGGCGAATTTTACCGGGGATGGATGCGCGTTTGCTGGCCGTGCCCGGCATTGAGGACGGCGGCCGCCTGCAGCTGAAAGGACCAAACGTGATGAACGGTTATCTGCGCGTCGAAAACCCGGGCGTGCTTGAAGTGCCAACGGCGGAAAACGTCAATGGCGAGCTTGAAACCGGCTGGTACGATACCGGTGACATTGTCCGCTTCGACGAGCAGGGGTTCGTGAAAATCCAGGGACGTGCAAAACGCTTCGCCAAAATTGCAGGCGAGATGGTCTCTCTGGAGAGGGTGGAACTGCTGGCGACGGCGGTCTCTGCCGACAAACTTCATGCGACGGTAGTCAAGTGCGATGCCAGTAAAGGTGAGGCGCTGGTGCTCTTCACCACCGACGGCGAACTTAAGCGCGACGCGTTGCTGAAATATGCGCGTGAACACGGCATTCCTGAGCTTGCGGTACCGCGCGATATTCGCTATCTCAAACAGCTTCCGGTGTTGGGGAGCGGTAAGCCCGATTTCGTGACCCTGAAAGGCATGGTTGAAGAGGCAGAGCAGCATAATGCGTGAGTCAGTACACACTAACACTTCGCTCTGCTCGAAGGGCATGCTGGCGGTCATTGCCGCCCAGTTCCTCTCTGCCTTTGGTGATAATGCGCTGCTGTTCGCTACCCTGGCACTGCTAAAAGCCGAGTTTTATCCGGACTGGAGCCAGCCGATCCTGCAGATGGTGTTTGTGGGGGCTTACATTATTTTTGCGCCTTTCGTCGGACAGGTGGCGGACAGTTTCCCAAAAGGCCGGGTGATGATGTTTGCTAACGGTCTGAAGCTTTTAGGGGCGGCCAGTATCTGCTTCGGGATCAATCCGTTTATCGGCTACACGCTGGTGGGCGTTGGCGCGGCGGCCTACTCGCCTGCCAAGTACGGCATCCTTGGCGAGCTGACCACGGGCGATAAACTGGTGAAAGCCAATGGTTTGATGGAGTCATCCACCATTGCGGCCATTTTGCTTGGGTCCGTTGCCGGTGGCGTATTGGCCGACTGGAACGTGCTGGCGGCTCTGGGCGTTTGTGCGGTGGTGTACGGTGGCGCGGTTGTTGCTAACCTGTTCATCCCCAAACTACCGGTGGCGCGTCCGGGGCAATCCTGGCGCTTTACCCCGATGACCAGCAGCTTCTTTAACGCCTGCCGTGTGCTGTGGCGTAACGGGGAAACGCGCTTTTCACTGATGGGCACCAGCCTGTTCTGGGGCGCAGGCGTCACGCTGCGATTCCTGCTGGTGCTGTGGGTGCCGGTGGCGCTGGGGATCACGGACAATGCCACGCCAACCTACCTCAATGCGATGGTGGCCATCGGGATTGTTGTTGGGGCTGGCGCGGCGGCAAAACTGGTGACGCTAGAGACCGTCGCGCGCTGTATGCCTGCGGGTATTTTGATTGGCGTTGGCGTCCTGTTCTTTTCGCTGCAGCACGCGTTATTACCCGCCTATGCGCTGCTGATCCTGATAGGCCTTCTGGGTGGTTTCTTTGTGGTCCCGCTGAATGCACTCCTGCAGGCGCGCGGCAAGCATACCGTTGGAGCGGGAAATGCCATTGCCGTGCAAAACCTCGGCGAAAACATGGCAATGCTGTTAATGCTGGGGCTTTACTCGCTGGCGGTAAAAGTGGGTGTGCCAGTGGTGGGCGTTGGCGTTGGGTTTGGCGCGTTGTTTGCGTTGGCGATTACGGGACTGTGGGTCTGGCTGCGTCGTCGTTGACACCCGACCGGCTTCCACGGCAGAGGGCACAAACCTTAAAAACGGCAACTTCGGTTGTAATGCCGATCAGTTAAGGATCGGTTGACCGATCCAGTGGCTGTGTAAGAATCCGGAAATGCTCACCCGTTTCCGGATTTTTTTATGCACATTGGACAGGCTCTTGATCTGGTATCCCGTTACGATCCCCTGCGTAACCCTCTGACTTCTCTGGGCGACTATCTGGACCCGGAACTTATTTCCCGCTGTCTTGAGGAATCCGGCACCGTCACCCTGCGCAAGCGCCGCCTGCCGCTGGAAATGATGGTCTGGTGCATTGTCGGCATGGCACTCGAATGTAAAGAACCCCTCCATCAGATCGTCAATCGTCTGGACATCATGCTGCCGGGCAGCCGTCCCTTCGTGGCGCCCAGCGCCGTGATCCAGGCACGACAGCGTCCGGGAAGCGAAGCCGTCCGCCGCGTGTTCACGCAAACAGCGCAGCGCTGGCATAACGCCACGCCGCACCCGAACTGGTGTGGCCTGACCCTGCTGGCTATCGATGGTGTGTTCTGGCGCACACCGGACACACCAGAGAACGATGCCGCCTTCCCCCTCCAGACGCATGGCGGAAACCCGGCACTCTACCCGCAGGTCAAAATGGTCTGCCAGATGGAGCTGACCAGCCATCTGCTGACGGCAGCGGCCTTCGGCACGATGAAAAACAGTGAAAATGAGCTTGCCGGGCAACTTATAGAACAAACCGGCGATAACACCCTGACGTTAATGGATAAAGGATATTACTCACTGGGGCTGTTAAACGCCTGGAGCCAGGCGGGAGAGCACCGGCACTGGATGATCCCCCTCAGAAAGGGAGCGCAGTACGAAGAGGTCAGAAAACTGGGCAAAGGCGATCATCTGGTCACGCTGAAAACCAGCCCACAGGCACGAAAAAAGTGGCCGGGTCTGGGAAATGAGATGACAGCCCGCCTGCTGACCGTGACGCGCAAAGGAAAGGTCTGTCACCTGCTGACGTCAATGACGGATGCCATGCGTTACCCGGGGGGAGAAATGGCAGACCTGTACAGCCATCGATGGGAGATCGAACTGGGATACAGGGAGATAAAACAGACGATGCAACTGAGCAGGCTGACGCTGAGAAGTAAAAAGCCGGAGCTTGTGGAGCAGGAACTGTGGGGCGTCTTGCTGGCTTATAATCTGGTGAGATATCAGATGATTAAGATGGCGGGACATCTGAAAGGATACTGGCCGAATCAGCTGAGCTTCTCAGAATCATGCGGAATGGTAATGAGAATGCTGATGACTCTGCAGGGCGCTTCACCGGGGCGAATCCCGGAGCTGATGCGTGATCTTGAAAGTATGGGGCAGCTGGTAAAATTACCGACAAGAAGGGAAAGGGCCTTCCCGAGAGTGGTAAAGGAAAGGCCCTGAAGATACCTCACAGCCCCGAAAAAGGGCCAGCCAGTGTCTTAACTGACTGGCATTACAACGCAGGTTGCCGTTTTGCATTTGTTACGGTGCCGGATAGGTATAGATTTGGTGCACGGCTTCAATCCCGGCTAACACCTCATCGCTCAGGTTCAGATGGAAACTGTCAATGTTAGTTTTCAACTGGTCCAGTGTTGTCGCACCCAGCAGGGTACTGGCGACAAACGGCTGACGACGCACGAAGGCCAGCGCCATCTGTGCCGGGTCGAGACCGTGACGCTTCGCGATATCCACATAGGCCGCAACGGCTTTTTGTGTCTGCTCACCGCTATAACGGGTAAAGCGGCTGAAGAGGGTATTACGCGCTCCGGCAGGCTTCGCGCCGTTCAGGTATTTACCCGTCAGCGTACCAAAGCCCAGGCATGAGTAAGCGAGCAATTCCACCTCCTCATACTGAGTTACCTCCGCCAGACCCACTTCATAGCTGCGGTTCAGCAAACTGTACGGGTTCTGGATGGTGACGATGCGCGGTAGATCGTGCTTATCTGCCAGATGCAGGTAACGCATTACGCCAAACGCGGTTTCGTTAGAGACGCCAATGTAGCGGATTTTCCCCGCGCGCTGACATTCCGTTAGCGCTTCAAGCGTTTCCAGCAGGCTAACAGCAGGCGCGCTGTCGTTCCAGCTATAGCCGAGCTTGCCAAAGCAGTTGGTTGGACGCTGCGGCCAGTGAACCTGGTAGAGATCAAGATAGTCAGTCTGCAGGCGTTTCAGGCTGTCATCCAGCGCGGCGCGGATATTTTTGCGATCGAGGATCTGGTTCGGGCGGATCCCGGCATCACTGTTACGCGAAGGTCCACTGACCTTCGAGGCGATCACCAGCTTTTCGCGGTTGCCGCGTTTTGCCAGCCAGTTGCCAACGTAGGTTTCGGTGAGCCCTTGTGTTTCCGGACGTGGAGGGACGGGGTACATTTCTGCGACATCAATCAGGTTAATGCCCTGGCTGACGGCATAATCGAGTTGCGCATGGGCATCGGCTTCGCTGTTTTGTTCACCAAATGTCATCGTGCCCAACCCCAGTTGGCTTATCTCCAGAGCGCTATGGGGGATACGGTGATAATGCATAGCCGGCTTCCTTTATTAGACATACGAACCGCGTCAGGAACTTCCCGACAAAGGAATATAAACATGGCAGAGGGGAAGCAAAAGGGGAAGAAAAAAATCAAAAAGGCCAGCAAGCCACTGACCTTTAACCGTTATCGTTCAATAATCTGGGAAACGTCGTCGCGGTTAATTTGCATATTGTTACCCTGCTGGTCACGGTAGCTCACCAGTCCGGTATCATCGTCGACTTCGGGTTTGCCATCGGTCAGGATCATTCGTCCATCTTTTGTAGACATGACGTAATCGCTGCTACAACCCGATACCGCAAACGCTAAACCGACGGCTGAAATTAACACTGCCCATTTTTTCATCGTTATCATCCTCATCTGGCTCGTATCAAATCATAGTCTAGTAATAACCTGATATTGCGACAGGAGGAAGTAGTTAAATCTTAAAAACCAGGCAATTGTGTTTAATAGCTCGCAAAATTCGTAAAAAACTAACTTTTTAGTAAAAAATGGCGAGCGAGCAGAGTGCCGGTAAAATTCTTCTTGAGATAGAAGCCGCGGGGCAAAGTCAGTATCGGTTCGCCACGTGTGCCTATCGCCTCGGTGAGGGCCTTGCTGTTTGCGGCTTTGGGACGAAGCTGTAACACTTCGCCATGGCGGGCAGTAATGCGCTCCACCTGCCCAAGCACGATCATATCCATCAGTTCTTCCCAATCCTGACTCAGTTGCCTTTCTTCATCCTCGTCAGGGCTCCAGAGCAGCGGCGCGCCAACACGGCGTTCCGCGAGAGGGATCTGACGTTCACCCTCAACCGGAACCCACAACACGCGCTTAAGTTTATGGCGAACGTGACTGGTTTCCCACGTCACCCCGGTATTACCGGTTAATGGCGCAACGCAAACAAAGGTAGTTTCCAGGGGGTTCCCCAGCCGATCGACAGGGATGGTCTTCAGCTCAACGCCCAGAGCGGCAAAGTCTTGCTCGGGCTTACTTCCCGCGCTTGCGCCAAGCCACAGTTCAAGCAACATGCCGATCCAGCCCTTATCCCGTTTAAGATCTTGCGGGATCGGCAACCTTGCCATCGCCGCCAGCTTGCCAAGTGAGAAGCCCGCCAGACGTTGTGCCTGCTGTAGCAACTCGGTTTCGCTGGAGGGCGGTGAAAGCAAGGGGGTAAGCAAATGCATAATAGTGACCTTTTGATTAAAAAATGAGCTAATAATTTATCCCTTGTGGATAGAGTTTAACTTTTTCTGTACTTATGTTCCATGTCTATGATTTAAATGTTTTTTTAACGTGTTTTGGACTATTGTCCCGGTGTCTGAAAACAGGTTGTTCAAATCTGGTCACTGACAATAAACAGGATCTTACACCATGTTATCCACAGAAAAATGGGATAACTGGGCATAACCCTCACTACTGTTTCCATTTACAGCCTTGACGTGCGATGAAAATCGAATTTTCAGGCAATTGGTGTCTAACTTAGTGGCACAATCTGTGGATAAAACCGATGCTGCTCGATCTTTCATCAGTACTACCATCGCTGATGTGATGATCATCACGTTATCGGGCGGATAATCCGGGGGGATATAGGTAATCTTCTGAAAATAAACGTTTATTATTTTAACCCTCAGCCGGCAGTAAGGGGAGCATTTGAGGTTGTCCATCGGTAATTCCACGCTTCTTCACAAGTATATCCACAGAAAAGGTGAATAAAATTGCCCTTGCTGGCGCTTATCTGTTTATAACTCGGCTGATATTTGTGAGTTATTCCAATGTTATTAGGTTACAAGCCTGAAAGAGAGTGGTTTACCGCCTCCCAGTAGTGTGAAACAATCATTCGCATATCAGGTTTAGTATGGGGTAGTCCGGTGATTGATGACGATGGCTACCGCCCAAACGTAGGAATAGTAATTTGTAATCGTCAGGGGCAGGTAATGTGGGCCCGGCGATATGGTCAGCACTCCTGGCAGTTCCCACAAGGTGGGATCAATTCAGGAGAGTCCCCAGAACAAGCGATGTACCGGGAGCTGTTTGAAGAAGTCGGTCTAAGCCGAAAAGATGTTCGCATCCTGGCTTCGACCCGCAACTGGTTGCGTTACAAGTTACCGAAACGTTTGGTGCGTTGGGACACAAAGCCGGTTTGTATCGGCCAGAAACAAAAATGGTTTCTATTGCAGTTAGTGGGCAACGATTCAGATATCAATATGCAAACCAGCAGTACGCCGGAATTTGATGGCTGGCGCTGGGTAAGCTACTGGTATCCTGTTCGTCAGGTCGTGTCCTTCAAGCGCGACGTTTACCGCAGGGTGATGAAAGAGTTCGCAAGTGTCGTCATGCAGCTTCAGGAGATCCCGCCTAAGCCGCAAAGCGCACCTGCCTGGCGACGTAAAAGAGGTTAAGCTACGCAAATCATGCTCACCCGCTTGCGAGAAATAGTCGAGAAGGTGGCCAGTGCGCCTCGTCTGAACGAGGCGCTGAATATTCTGGTCACTGACATCTGTCTTGCGATGGAAACCGAAGTTTGTTCGGTGTATTTGGCTGACCACGATCGGCGCTGCTATTACCTGATGGCGACGCGCGGATTAAAAAAACCCCGTGGCCGCACGGTAACGCTGGCTTTTGATGAAGGTATTGTTGGCCTGGTTGGACGGCTGGCTGAACCTATCAACCTCGCCGATGCGCAAAAACACCCCAGTTTTAAATTTATCCCTTCCGTAAAAGAGGAACGTTTTCGCGCTTTCCTGGGTGTGCCGATCATTCAGCGTCGCCAACTGCTTGGCGTGCTGGTGGTTCAGCAGCGTGAACTGCGCCAGTATGACGAAAGCGAAGAGTCTTTCCTGGTCACGCTGGCGACCCAGATGGCTGCAATTCTCTCCCAGTCTCAGCTTACTGCCCTGTTTGGACAATATCGTCATACGCGCATTCGTGCGCTCCCGGCCTCGCCGGGCGTGGCGATTGCCGAAGGCTGGATGGATGCGACATTGCCTTTAATGGAGCAGGTGTATGAAGCCTCTACCCTGGATGAGGCCCTCGAGCGTGAGCGCCTGACCGCTGCACTGGAAGAGGCCGCCAACGAATTCCGTCGCTACAGCAAACGCTTTTCTGCGGGAGCGCAAAAAGAGACGGCGGCCATCTTTGACCTCTATTCACACCTGCTTTCCGATGCGCGCCTGCGCCGTGAACTTTTTGCCGAAGTGGATAAAGGCTCGGTAGCCGAATGGGCGGTTAAAAAGGTCATTGAAAAATTTGCCGAGCAATTTGCCGCGCTGACGGAGGGTTATCTGAAGGAGCGGGCGGGAGATTTGCGTTCTTTGGGTCAGCGTTTGCTGTTCCACCTTGATGATACCATTCAGGGTTCGAATGCCTGGCCAAAACGGTTTGTACTGGTCGCGGATGAACTTTCGGCAACGACACTCGCTGAGCTGCCGCAGGACAGGCTGGCAGGCGTCGTGGTCCGCGATGGTGCCGCCAACTCCCATGCCGCTATTATGGTGCGTGCCCTCGGTATTCCTACCGTTATGGGCGCTGATATTCAGCCGTCGGTACTGCACCGACGCACGCTGGTGGTGGACGGATATCGCGGAGAACTGTTGGTCGATCCAGAGCCAGTCCTGCTCCAGGAGTACCAGCGTCTCATCAGTGAAGAAAATGAATTAAGCAAGCTGGTGGAAGATGACGTTAACCTGCCCGCGCAGCTCAAAAGCGGCGAGCGGATCAAGATCATGCTCAACGCCGGATTAAGCCCCGAACATGAAGAGAAGCTCGGCAGCCGTATTGACGGTATTGGACTGTACCGCACTGAAATCCCTTTCATGTTACAAAGCGGCTTCCCGTCTGAAGAGGAGCAGGTCGCGCAGTATCAGGGCATGTTGCAGATGTTTAATGACAAACCCGTTACGCTGCGTACCCTGGACGTCGGGGCGGATAAACAACTGCCGTACATGCCGATCAGTGAAGAAAACCCGTGCCTTGGCTGGCGTGGGATCCGCATCACCCTCGATCAGCCGGAGATCTTCCTGATCCAGGTGCGCGCCATGCTGCGTGCCAATGCGGCAACCGGGAACCTGAGCATCCTACTGCCGATGGTGACCAGTATTGACGAAATTGACGAGGCGCGACGCTTAATCGAACGTGCAGGGCGTGAAGTCGAAGAGATGATTGGCTATGCGATCCCCAAACCGCGCATCGGGATCATGCTCGAAGTGCCGTCAATGATCTTTATGCTGCCGCAACTGGCAAACCGGATCGATTTTGTCTCAGTCGGGACCAACGATCTGACGCAATATATTCTGGCCGTCGACCGTAACAATACGCGCGTTGCCAGTATCTACGACAACCTCCATCCTGGGGTGCTCCGGGCACTGGCGATGATCGCCCGAGAATCGGAGCAGTATGGTCTCGACCTGCGCCTGTGCGGTGAAATGGCGGGGGATTCAATGTGTGTTGCGATCCTGATTGGCCTTGGGTACCGCCACTTATCAATGAACGGCCGCTCGGTGGCGCGTGTGAAATATCTGTTGCGTCATATCGATATTGACGATGCCCGCGATCTGGCTAAGCGCAGCCTTGAAGCGCAGCTGGCGACGGAGGTGCGCCATCAGGTTGCCGCCTTCATGGAACGACGCGGCATGGGCGGCCTGATCCGCGGCGGGCGTTAAGCCGCTTTCGCACTTTCGCGGTGGGAGAAGGCGGGGTCCGGGCGCCAGCATGCACAAGACGGTATACACATCTTTTACATCGCAGGCGCATCCTCCGCGCCTGCCTTATGCTATGATTCGCAACTTTGGAGCCTCTGCCACCTGCAGACGCGCATTTTTACCGCTGTCCACTTTCAGCGGAATAACAAGACCTTGTGGTGACTGATGAACAGTGGTTATCTGCATTTTCCGGAGTTTGATCCGGTCATTTTCTCAGTAGGACCCGTCGCGCTTCACTGGTACGGTCTGATGTACCTGGTGGGCTTTATTTTCGCCATGTGGCTGGCGGGTCGTCGCGCCAGTCGTCCTGGCAGCGGCTGGACGAAAAACGAAGTCGAGAACCTGCTTTATGCCGGTTTCCTCGGCGTATTCCTCGGTGGCCGTATCGGCTACGTGCTGTTCTATAACTTCCCGGTGTTCCTGAGCGATCCGCTCTACCTGTTCCGCGTCTGGGATGGCGGCATGTCCTTCCATGGCGGCCTGATTGGCGTGATCCTGGTGATGGTTATCTTTGCCAAACGCACCAAACGTAACTTCTTCCAGGTGGCTGATTTTATTGCGCCGCTGATCCCGTTTGGTCTGGGAGCCGGACGTCTTGGCAACTTCATCAACGGCGAGCTGTGGGGAAGAGTGGATCCAGGCGTATCCTATACGATGCTGTTCCCGGGCTCGCGCGCCGAAGACATGGCCTTGCTGCCGTCCCATTCTGAATGGCAATCCATTTTCGATACCTACGGTGCTCTGCCTCGCCATATGTCCCAGCTCTATGAACTAGCGCTGGAAGGCGTGGTACTGTTTATCATTCTGAATCTGTTTATCCGCAAACCGCGTCCAATGGGGGCCGTCTCCGGCCTGTTCCTGATTGGCTACGGGGCATTCCGTATCATTGTCGAGTTTTTCCGCCAGCCGGATCAACAGTTCACCGGTGAATGGGTGCAGTACATCAGCATGGGGCAAATCCTCTCCATTCCGATGATTGTGGCGGGTGTCATAATGATGATTTGGGCGTATCGTCGTCGCCCACAGCAACAACTTTCCTGAGGAACCATGAAACAGTATCTTGAATTGATGAAAAGAGTGCTTGATGAGGGCACGCCGAAAAATGACCGTACCGGAACCGGCACGCTCTCTATTTTTGGCCACCAGATGCGCTTCAGTTTGCAAGAAGGCTTCCCACTGGTGACGACAAAGCGCTGCCACCTGCGCTCGATCATTCATGAACTGCTCTGGTTCCTGCAAGGCGATACCAATGTTGCTTATCTGCATGAAAACAATGTCTCCATCTGGGACGAATGGGCAGATGAAAACGGCAACCTCGGCCCGGTGTACGGTAAACAGTGGCGCGCGTGGCCAACGCCGGATGGCCGTCATATTGATCAGATCACCACCGTGATGAACCAGTTAAAAAATGACCCGGACTCGCGGCGGATCATTGTTTCTGCCTGGAACGTGGGTGAACTGGACAAAATGGCGCTGGCGCCGTGTCATGCATTCTTCCAGTTTTACGTGGCTGACGGCAAGCTCTCCTGCCAGCTTTACCAGCGCTCTTGCGACGTGTTCCTCGGCCTGCCGTTTAACATTGCCAGCTACGCGCTGTTAGTTCATATGATGGCGCAGCAGTGCGATCTGGACGTGGGTGATTTTGTCTGGACCGGCGGGGATACTCATCTGTACAGCAACCATATGGAGCAGACGCATCTGCAGTTAACCCGTGAACCACGTGCGCTGCCGAAACTGGTCATTAAACGTAAGCCGGACTCGATCTTTAATTACCGTTTTGACGATTTCGAGATTGAGGGGTATGACCCGCATCCTGGGATCAAAGCGCCCGTCGCCATCTGATACGCCAGATACTTACACAACCGGTGCTTTTTAGCGCCGGTTTTTTTTCGCCACGGGTTTATTTCCCGTGCAGGCATCCAGAAAAATGCAACGTCCTGCAACGGGCAACATATCTCTGGATAACGGCTCGTAACGTACTGATTTGAGGCTCGCTTAACTTCCCGTATTTCGCCACACTCCCGGCATGAACAAAGAAAACGGTTTTACGCTAATCGAAACCCTGGTTGCCATCACGCTGGTGGTGATTCTCAGCGCGACGGGTTTGTATGGCTGGGACAGCTGGCAACGCCAGCAGCGCTTGTGGCAAACCGCCGAACAAGTCCGGGACTACCTGGTGTTTCTGCGCAACGACGCAAATCGTTATAACCACGACCACCTGATAACGCTCCGGCGGCAGGGGGAACACCTTTGTCTTGAGAGCTCAAGGGTGCAAGGCTGTGAGAAGGGCAGTCCCTTTGTATTGCACCCGCTGTGGTCAGAAGTGACGATAAGCGAGATAACCCCTTCATTAGGGTTCTATGGATTAAGGGATACCGCATGGGCAGGAAGGATACGTGTGCAAAGCCGCGCAGGGGAATGGCTGATTATTGTCTCAAATGGCGGGCGAATCAGGATGTGCAGCACGGCCAAAGGCGGTGTTTGTTGATGAAGCAGCGCGGTTTTTCACTGACTGAAGTCCTGATAGCGATGGCGATCGGCAGCCTGTTGCTATTAAGTACCTCGCGTTTCTTGCCCGGTTTACAACAGGCTGTTTTACGCCAGTCAGGCCAGCGGGAGCTTGAAGAGGAGGTATGGCAACGTCTTTTTGCCATCGGCAAAGAGTTCCAGCGAGCAGGATATTGCGCTGGAAAGTGTCAGGGGCAGGCGTTGATCATCGCAGAACAAGGGCGTTGTGCCATTGTCCAATGGGATGCGAACAGCAACGGCAAATGGGACATGTCGGCGTCAGAAAATGAGCGTACGGGCTTTCGTCTGCAAGCGGGGGTACTTGAAAGCCTGCATGGGGCGAGCCATTGCGAGGGGAAGGGGTGGGAAAAACTCACCGATCCGGACAGGGTAATGATCCAGCAGTTTGTGGTCAGTAAAACGGAACATCCAGGGTTTGCGCCAGAGCTTAATATAGCACTGGCTGCCATCCGCAAAGGTGCACAGGGTGACGCTTATCAGGCCCACTATAGCGTCACGGGGTACAACCTTTGAACCCTCAGCGCGGAATGTCATCACTGGCATTGGTACTGCTTTTACTGGTGCTCGGCACGCTTATGCTCGGCGGACTCAACCAGCAACTCAGTTCGTTTAGCGCGCTGGTGGGCGGTGAGAGCCGTTCGGTCCAGGAGCAGGCATCGGTACAGTCAGCGCTGTCGTGGGGACGGGTACAACGCTGGGCGACAGCGCCTCAAGTTCAATGCAAAGCGGGGCCGACCGGGCGAGTTTGCGTGCGGTTACTGAGCGGGGCGAGGGTGTTGCTGATCGCCGGAAGCCGCAACCTCCTGTTGTGGCAACGCGGGGAGATTACGAACGGTCAGATACAGTTTTCGCTTCACGGCTGGAGCGACTTTTGCCCCTTAAAGGAGAGTGCGCTATGCCAGCTACCCTGAGCAGAGAACACGGTTTCAGCATGGTAGAAGTATTGCTGGCAATGATGCTGCTGGTGGTTATCGTAACGGCGCTGTCTGGCTATCACCGGGCGCTGGCGTCACGCTTCTTGATGTTTAATCAGTATCGGCAGCTATGGCACAACGTCTGGAATCAGTCACAACTGAGCGCGCATCCCCTGCCGGAAGGCTGGCAGGTAAACCGAGTGCAGACAATGCAGTCCGGATGTGTCAGCATCACGGTTACAGTTATTTCTCCTCTGGGGCGGCACGGCGCGATGACGCGTCTGCATTGCCCGGTTAGCCAGTAGTCGGGAGCGTCTATGTTAAGGGTCTACCACTCAAATCGTCTGGATGTGCTGGAAGCGCTGATGGAGTTTATTGTTGAGCGCGAGCGGCTTGACGATCCTTTTGAGCCTGAAATGGTGCTGGTGCAGAGCACCGGTATGGCACAGTGGCTGCAAATGTCGTTGTCGCGGAAATTTGGCATTGCGGCGAACATCGAATTTCCGCTGCCTGCGAGCTTTATCTGGGAAATGTTTGTTCGCGTATTGCCGGACATTCCTGAACAGAGCGCGTTCAACAAGCAAAGTATGAGCTGGAAGCTGATGTCGCTGTTACCGGATATGCTTATGCGCGATGAGTTTACCATGCTGCGTCATTATCTGAATGACGACACCGACAAACGCAAGCTGTTCCAGCTGGCATCGCGCACTGCCGATCTCTATGACCAGTATTTAGTATACCGCCCCGAGTGGCTGACTCACTGGGAAGAGGGTGAACTGGTGGAAGGATTACAGGAGGCGCAAATTTGGCAGGCGCCGCTGTGGAAAGCGTTGGTTGAGCATACCGAACAGCTCGGCCAGCCTAAATGGCACCGTGCCAATCTTTATGACCGGTTTATCTCAATACTTGAAAATGCATTGGAGCGCCCGGCCCGGCTGCCGTCACGCGTTTTTATCTGCGGAATATCCGCCTTACCGCCGGTGTATCTGCAAGCGTTGAGTGCCCTGGGCAAGCATATTGATATTCATATTCTGTTTACCAACCCTTGCCGACAGTATTGGGGAGACATCCTCGACGAACGCTGGCTTTCACGGCTGGTGACCCGCCAAAGAAAGCGCCTTTTCGAAGAACGTAGCGTGCCGTTGTTTAAAGACAGCGAAACCGCCGCCCAGCTTTTCAATGACGAGGGAATTCAGGATCTGCCAAACCCGCTGCTCGCCTCCTGGGGCAAGCTGGGGCGTGATTATGTCCATATGCTCTCTGACATCACCGCTTCAGGTGAAGGCGATGTGGATGCGTTTGTTGAGATCCCGCCGGACAGCCTGCTGCACAACATCCAGTTAGATATTCTGGATCTGGAAAACCGTTCTGTAATGGGCGTTACGGCGCAAGAATATGAACGCAGTGACGGTAAACGCGTGCTGGATCCGGACGATCGTAGTATCACCCTTCATGTTTGCCACAGCCCACAACGTGAAGTCGAAATCCTTCACGACCGACTGCTGGCGATGCTGCAGGACGATCCCACGCTAACGCCGCGTGATATCGTGGTGATGGTGGCGGATATCGACAGCTACAGTCCCTTTATTCAGGCCGTATTTGGTAGTGCAACGGGGGAGCGTTACCTGCCCTATGCTATCTCTGACCGCCGTGCGCGCCAGTCTCACCCGGCATTACAGGCATTTGTCTCCCTTCTTTCACTGCCTGACAGCCGGTTTATTTCTGAGGATGTGCTGGCATTGCTTGATGTGCCAGTCCTGGCCGCACGTTTCAATATCAATGAAGAAGGCCTCCGTTACCTTCGTCAGTGGGTTAACGAGTCTGGGGTGCGCTGGGGAATAGATGACGATAACGTTCTGGAGTTTGAACTCCCGCCAACGGGCCAACACACCTGGCGTTTTGGTTTGACCCGTATGCTGCTGGGCTATGCCATGGAAAGTAACCAGGGCGAGTGGAATGAAGTACTGCCCTACGATGAGTCCACCGGGTTAATTGCTGAACTGGTGGGCTATTTAGCCTCGCTGCTGATGCAGCTTAACCGCTGGCGACGTGACCTTATGCAGCCGCGCCCGCTGGCAGAGTGGCTCCCGGTTTGCCGTGAAATGCTCAATGATTTCTTCCTGCCAGACAGTGAAACCGAGGCCGCGATGGCACTCATTGAGAAGCAGTGGCAGGCGATCGTTGATGAGGGTGTCACTTCGCACTATACCGAAGCCGTCCCTTTGTCTCTTCTGCGTGATGAACTGACCCAGCGTCTCGATCAGGAACGCATCAGCCAGCGTTTCCTGGCGGGGCCTGTGAATATTTGCACCCTGATGCCAATGCGTTCTATCCCGTTCAGGGTGGTGTGCCTGCTTGGTATGAACGATGGTATTTATCCACGCGCGCTGGCGCCGCTGGGCTTTGATTTAATGAGTCCGGCCCCGAAACGGGGCGATCGTAGCCGTCGTGATGACGACCGCTATCTCTTCCTCGAGGCGCTTATTTCCGCCCAGAGTAAGCTCTATATCAGCTATATCGGTCGTTCGATTCAGGACAATAGCGAGCGTTTTCCGTCAGTGCTGGTCCAGGAACTGGTGGACTATATCGGCCAGAGCCACTTTTTGCCTGGCGACGAAGCGTGTAACTGTGATGAAAGCGAACAACGGGTGAAGGCGCACATTACCTGTTACCACAGTCGTATGCCGTTTGACCCGGTGAACTACATTGCCAACGAACGCCAGAGCTATGCCCACGAGTGGCTCCCGGCAGCGAAGAATGCGGGGATGGCGACCGGGGACTTTATTCAGGAGCTTGATACACGGCCAATTGAAACCCTGACCTTTGAACAGCTTCAGCGCTTTTGGGCACATCCGGTACGCGCATTCTTCCAGCAGCGCCTGCAGGTTAGCTTCCGTTCTGAAGAGAGCGAAATTCCTGACGCAGAACCTTTCACTCTTGAAGGGCTGGAACGTTATCAGTTAAATCTGCAGCTTCTGAATGCCCTGGTTGAGCAGGAAGATGCCGACAGGCTTTTCCGTCGCTACCGTGCCGCCGGGCAATTGCCTTATGGGGCATTCGGAGAAATTGCCTGGGATGCGCAGTGTCAGGAGATGAAGGCGCTGGCCGATCGCGTTCTTGAGTGTCGGCAGCCTGCTAAAAGCGTGGAAATCGATCTCGACTGTAACGGTATACAGCTTACTGGCTGGCTAACCCAGGTTCAGCCGGATGGGCTTTTGCGCTGGCGGCCAGCTATGTTGAGCGTTTCACAAGGTTTGCAACTCTGGCTTGAACATCTTGTTTTCAGTGCGGGTGGTCATGAAGGTGAAAGCAGAATCTTCGTGCGTAATGAAGGTGGATGGCGTTTCCCGCCAATGGCGGCGGATCGGGCGTTAGATTATTTATCGCTCTATATTGAAGGTTACCGCCGGGGAATGAATAAGCCTCTGCTTTTACTGCCAGAAAGTGGAGGGGCGTGGATAAAAGCCTGTTATGACGTGCAGAATGATGCCATGTTAACGGATGACGTTTCGCGACAGAAGGCGCGGAGCAAATTTGTTCAGGCCTATGAAGGCAATATGATGGTGCGGGGCGAGGGCGAAGATGTCTGGTATCAACGTTTATGGCGAACGCTTGAACCTGAATATTATGAGGTTATCACACAAGAGGCACAGCGCTATCTGTTACCGTTGTTCAAATTTAATCAGTCCTAGGAGCTGTATGAAAATTGCGCAGCATGGGGTGTTCATTTAATATGCACCTTTTATCACGGAGTGATGCACGCAGAAAAGAGTTGCTGGCCTGTCCAGCAGGCAGTTTGTTAATGATGTAGCCGTGATAAAGAGGTCGTGAATGCCAGGCAGCACCTTGTTCAAAGCGTTAGTTTTGTTTGTCGCCCTTTGGGCTCCCGTCACTCAGGCAAACTCCGGTTGGCAACCCATCCAGGAAACTATCCGTAAGAGCGAAAAAGATCCTCGTCAGTATCAGGCCATTCGCCTGGACAACGGCATGACCGTGCTGCTGGTATCCGATCCGCAGGCAGTTAAATCGCTTTCGGCGCTGGTGGTGCCGGTTGGGTCGCTGGAAGACCCTGACGCGCACCCGGGGCTTGCGCACTATCTGGAACATATGACGCTGATGGGGTCCAAAAAATACCCACAGCCAGATAGCCTGGCCGAATTTCTGAAAATGCATGGCGGCAACCATAACGCCAGCACTGCACCGTACCGTACCGCATTTTATCTCGAAGTTGAAAACGATGCGCTGAACGGAGCCGTAGACCGTCTGGCGGACGCTATCGCCGCCCCCCTGCTGGATAAAAAATACGCAGACCGCGAACGTAATGCCGTGAATGCTGAGCTGACTATGGCCCGCACGCGAGACGGTATGCGCATGGCTCAGGTCAGCGCTGAGACCATCAACCCGGCGCACCCCGGTTCACGCTTTTCCGGTGGCAATCTGCAGACGCTGAGCGATAAACCGCACAGTCCGGTACTGGATGCGTTGCATGCGTTTCGCGATAAATACTACTCCGCTAACCTCATGAAAGCCGTCATTTACAGCAACCAACCGTTGCCAGCGCTGGCAAACATGGCAGCACAAACCTTTGGCAGAGTGCCCAATAAAAACATCGACCTGCCGCAGATCACTATCCCGGTGGTGACGGATGCGCAAAAAGGGATTCTCATTCACTATGTGCCTGCGATGCCGCGCAAAGTGTTACGCGTGGAGTTCCGTATTGATAACAACACGGCGCAGTTCCGCAGTAAAACGGACGAGCTGGTGACCTATCTGCTGGGAAACCGTAGTCCGGGCACACTTTCTGACTGGCTGCAAAAGCAGGGGCTGGTGGAAGGAATTCGTGCCGATTCTGACCCTGTCGTGAACGGCAATGGCGGCGTACTGGCGATTTCCGCGACCCTGACGGACAAAGGTCTGGCGCACCGCGACGATGTCGTGGCAGCCATCTTTAGCTATCTCTCTTTGCTGCGTGATAGGGGGATCGATAAACGCTATTTCGACGAGCTGGCACACGTGCTGGATCTCGATTTTCGTTACCCGTCAATCACACGTGACATGGACTACGTCGAATGGCTGGCGGACACCATGATCCGCGTGCCAGTGGAACACACGCTGGATGCGGTCAATATCGCTGATCAATATGACCCCGAGGCACTGAAAGCGCGGCTGGCGATGATGACGCCACAGAACGCACGTATCTGGTACATCAGCCCGAACGAGCCACATAATCAAACGGCCTATTTTGTCGATGCTCCATATCAGGTCGATAAAATCAGCGCCCAAACCTTGGCTGCCTGGCAGAAAAAGGCCGCTGGGATCGCCCTGTCGTTGCCGGAAGTGAACCCGTATATCCCGGATGATTTCACGCTGGTCAACACAGCAAAAGCCTGGCCGCATCCGAAACTCATTGTTGATGAGCCGACGTTGCGCGTGGTTTATACCCCTAGCCGCTATTTCGTCAGTGAGCCAAAAGCCGATATCAGCGTCGTGCTGCGCAATCCGAAAGCAATGGATAGCGCCAGAAATCAGGTGCTGTTTGCGCTTAACGATTATCTGGCCGGTATCGCTCTCGATCAGCTCAGCAACCAGGCCGCCGTTGGGGGGATAGGCTTTTCAACCAACGCCAATAACGGGCTGATGGTGAATGCCAACGGCTATACCCAGCGCTTGCCGCAGCTGTTCCAGGCATTGCTGGAAGGCTATTTTAGCTACACACCAACCGAAGAGCAGCTTGAGCAGGCCAAATCCTGGTATGCCCAGATGATGGATTCTGCTGAGAAAGGTAAGGCTTACGATCAGGCCATTATGCCTGCGCAGATGGTGTCGCAAATTCCGTACTTCCAGCGTGAAGACCGCCGTGCGTTGCTGCCGTCCATTTCATTAAAAGAGGTGCTGACCTACCGTGATGCGCTGAAAACTAATACCCGTCCGGAATTTCTGATTGTCGGAAATATGCGTGAGGATCAGGCGAAAACTCTGGCAGAAAATGTTCGCACGCAGCTTGGCTCGAAGGGCGAAGCGTGGTGTCGCAACCAGGATGTGCTGGTTGAGAAAAAACAAAATGTGATATTTGAAAAAGCGGGCAGCAGCACAGATTCCGCACTGGCGGCGGTATTTGTACCTACGGGCTATGATGAGTTTTCCAGCTCGGCGCAGAGTGCGGTGCTGGGGCAAATCATTCAGCCGTGGTTCTATAATCAACTGCGCACGGAAGAGCAACTGGGCTATGCGGTCTTTGCCTTTTCAATGAACGTCGGCCGTCAGTGGGGGCTCGGCTTCCTGCTGCAAAGCAGTGATAAACAGCCTGCCTACCTCTGGCAGCGTTATCAGGCCTTTTTCCCCCTGGCTGAGCAAAAACTGCGTGCCATGAAGCCGGAGGAGTTTGCGCAGATCCAGCAAGCCGTGATCGCGCAGGTAATGCAGCCCCCGCAGACGTTAAGTGATGAAGCCTCCCAACTCAGCAAAGATTTCGATCGCGGTAATCTTAAATTTGATTCGCGTGATAAAATAGTGGCCGAGATAAAACAGCTGACGCCTCAGAAGGTTGCCGACTTCTTCCATCAGGCGGTGGTTAAACCGCAGGGAATGGCCATTATTTCTGAAGTTTCCGGCAGCCAAAACGGGAAAGCGGAATACGTTAACTCGCAAGGCTGGAAAGTCTGGAAAAGCGTCAGTGCACTGCAGCAATCAATGCCCTGGAGTAAGAAAGAATGACCGATACTGCTGAGTCCCTTGATCCCTTACGTTTACCGCTGCGGGGTGAACGATTGATTGAAGCCTCAGCGGGAACGGGAAAGACCTTCACCATTGCCGCGCTCTATCTGCGTCTGCTGTTAGGACTTGGCGGCAACACCGCTTTCCCGCGTCCGCTTAGCGTGGAAGAACTGCTGGTTGTCACTTTCACCGAGGCCGCCACCGCCGAGCTGCGCGGCCGTATTCGTGCCAATATCCACGAGCTGCGCATCGCCTGCCTGCGCCAGAGCACGGATAACCCACTTTATACGGCCCTGCTGGAAGAGATTACCGATAAACAGCAGGCTGCCCAATGGCTTTTGTTAGCCGAGCGGCAAATGGATGAGGCGTCCGTCTTCACTATTCACGGCTTTTGTCAGCGCATGCTGAGCCTGAATGCGTTTGAGTCCGGTATGCTGTTTGAACAGCAGCTCATTGAGGATGAGTCCGAGATTCGCTATCAGGCCTGCGCAGATTTCTGGCGTCGTTACTGTTATCCGTTACCGCGCGATATTGCCGAGGCTGTACACGCGTTATGGAAAGGCCCTGAAGCGCTTCTGCGCGCCATTGAGCGTTATCTGCAGGGGGAAGCTCCGGTTATTAAATCCCCGCCGCCAGCAGATGAATCTCTCGCCTCGCGCCATGAAAAAATTGTCGCGCAAATTGCTTCGTTAAAGCAAAAGTGGAATGCATCAGTCGGTGAGATTGCGGGAGTAATCGAAAACTCCGGCATCGACAGACGCAAGTTTAACCGGGGTAATCAGGGGAAATGGATAGACAAGATCAGTGCCTGGGCCCAGGAGGAGACGCGCGGTTACCAGCTTCCTGAGGCGCTGGAAAAATTCGCCCAGCGTTTTTTGGTTGAGCGCACCAAAGTCGATGGCATTGTCCCTGAGCATCCGTTGTTTGTTGCCATTGAGGCCCTTCTGGCTGAGCCGTTAACCCTTAACGATCTCATTATCACTCGCGCCATGACCGAGATCCGTGAGGCGGTCTCGCGTGAAAAACGCCGCCGGGGCGAGCTCGGGTTTGACGATATGCTGAGCCGTCTGGATGCCGCGCTGTGCAGCGAAAATGGCGAAGCGCTTGCGAATGCTATCCGTACCCGTTTTCCGGTCGCGATGATTGATGAATTTCAGGATACCGACCCGCAGCAATACCGTATTTTCCGGCGTATCTGGCGAGAACAACCGGACACCGCCCTGTTGCTGATTGGCGATCCTAAGCAGGCTATCTATGCTTTCCGTGGCGCCGATATTTTCACCTACATGAAAGCCCGAAGCGAAGTTGCCGCCCATTACACCCTGGACACCAACTGGCGTTCATCTCCCGGTATGGTTGAAAGCGTCAACGCGCTTTTCAAACGTATGGACGCCGCTTTCATGTTCAAGGAAATCCCCTTTACGCCGGTAAAATTTGCCGGGAAAAATGCCTCCCTGCGCTTCGAGTTTAAGGGGGCGGTTCAGCCAGCCATGCACTTCTGGCTGTTGGACGGTGAAGGCTGCGGCATCGCGGACTATCAGAATGCGATGGCGCAGCACTGCGCGGCACAAATTCGGGACTGGCTTAGCGCGGGCACGCGCGGTGAGGCGGTGCTATGGAAGGGGAGTGAAGCATCCCCTGTTAAGGCATCCGATATTACCGTGCTGGTGCGTAGCCGCCATGAGGCCTCGCTGATGCGAGATGCCCTGACGTTACTGAATATTCCGTCGGTTTATCTCTCCAACCGCGACAGCGTTTTTGAAACTCTGGAAGCGCAGGAGATGCTATGGCTGCTGCAGGCCGTTCAGGCCCCAGAGCGAGAAAGCACGCTTCGCAGCGCGCTGGCAAGCTCTATGCTGGGGCTAAACGCCCGGGATATCGATACGCTCAACAATGATGAAACCGCCTGGGATGCGGTAGTCGAAGAGTTTGTTCACTACCGGGAGCGCTGGCAGAAACGTGGCGTGATGGCGATGCTGCGCGAACTGATCGCGCAGCGTCACATTGCGGAGAATATGCTCGCCACGGCGGGCGGTGAGCGTCGCCTGACCGATATTCTGCACATCAGTGAGCTGCTACAGGAAGCGGGCACGCAACTGGAGAGCGAGCACGCCCTGGTGCGCTGGCTGTCGCAGCACATTGCCGATCCAAACTGTAATGCCTCTGCTCAGCAGATGCGCCTGGAAAGTGATAAACATCTGGTGCAAATCGTCACCATCCACAAGTCGAAAGGGCTGGAATATCCGCTTGTCTGGCTGCCGTTTATCGCCAATTATCGCGTACAGGATCAGGCGTTTTATCACGATCGCGACTCGTTTGAAGCCGTGCTCGACCTCAGCAATGCCGAAACCAGCGTCGAGCTGGCCGAAGCCGAGCGTCTGGCGGAAGATTTACGCCTGCTGTATGTGGCGTTGACCCGTTCGGTCTGGCACTGCAGTCTGGGGGTGGCACCACTCTTTCGCCGTCGTGGCGAAAAGGCAGGGGAGAGCGATTTTCATCTGAGCGCCCTCGGACGGCTCATCCAGCTTGGCGAGCCGAAAGATGCGGCAGGGCTGCGTCAGTGCATTGAATCGCTGTGTGGCGATCATATTGCACTGCTTATCCCGGCATCGCCCGATACTACCCGCTGGCAGATGCCAGAGCAGCCCGAGCCTGAGCTGAATGCGCGTCAGATAGCACGAACCATTGCCGATGACTGGCGCGTGACCAGCTACTCCGGTTTACAGCAGCACGGACAAAGCATCGCTCTGGATCTCATGCCAAAACTTGACGTGGATGCCGCCGGGGCTGGTAGCGTATCGCCAGAACCGCTACTGACGCCGCATCAATTTCCGCGCGGTGCGTCACCGGGCACGTTTTTGCATAGCCTGTTTGAAGAGCTGGACTTCACCCAGCCTGTCTCTGAGGCGTGGGTGCTGCAGATGTTGCAGAGTGGTGGCTACGAGGCGCATTGGCAGCCGGTACTCACCGAGTGGATCCGCACTGTTTTGCACGCCCCGCTGACAGAGCAGGGGATTTCTCTCAGCCAACTGACCGCCAAAGATAAGCAAGTGGAGATGGAGTTTTATCTCCCCATTTCCAGTCCTCTGAAGGCCGATGCGCTTGATGCGCTGATACGCGAGCACGATCCGCTATCAGCCGGTTGCTCGCCGCTCAATTTCCGCCAGGTTCAGGGGATGTTAAAAGGGTTTATCGACCTCGTTTTTCGTCATGAAGGGCGATACTACTTGTTAGATTACAAATCAAACTGGCTTGGCGAAAACAGCGAAGCCTATACCCGGCAGGCGATGATCTCAGCCATGCAAATGCACCGCTACGATCTGCAGTATCAACTGTACTCCCTGGCGCTGCATCGTTATTTACGTCATCGCATTGCCGATTACCGCTATCAGGAGCACTTTGGTGGCGTGATTTATCTGTTCTTACGGGGGGTAGATGCGGCTGACCCGACAACCGGTATTTTCACTACGCGCCCGGATGCGCTATTGATTGAAAAAATGGATAACCTGTTTGCCGCAACTACGGAGGAGGTGATATGACGATGCAGGAACGCTTGCTGGACGCGGTAGAGCAACGCGTGTTACGTCAACTGGACGTCCAGTTCGCGATGATGGTCGCGGATGAGCCCGCCGTGATGCTTGCTGCCGCTATACTGAGCAAAGACGCAGGTGAAGGACACGTTTGCCTGCCGCTTGCGCGTCTGGTGAGAGACGAGAAAATGTCCGCCCCCCTGCAGGCCTGCTTCGCTCTGCTCGGAGAGTCCGTGGACTGGCAGACGGTACTACAGCGTTCCTCCGCCGTGAGTTGCGCAGAGACCCGGACGCCGATTATCCTCATCGGCGAGCGTTTATACCTTAACCGTTTGTGGCGTAACGAACTCACGGTTGCTCGCTTCTTTAGCGAAACTAACGCTCCGCTTCCCTTTGAAGAAGCGCGCCTTCGGCAAACGCTGGATGCGTTATTCACAGCACAAGAGGCCACTGACTGGCAAAAAGTCGCTGCTGCGGTGGCGTTAACGCGGCGTATTTCGGTGATTTCTGGCGGCCCGGGAACGGGAAAAACAACCACGGTGGCAAAACTGCTCGCCGCGCTGATCCAGTTATCGGGCGAGCAAAAGTGCCGTATTCGCCTGGCCGCGCCGACCGGGAAGGCGGCAGCGCGTCTGACAGAATCGTTAGGCGGCGCACTGCATCAACTTCCTCTGACCGAAGCGCAGCGTGTCCTGTTCCCCAACGAAGCCAGCACCCTGCACCGGTTGCTCGGCGCACAGCCGGGTAGCCAGCGCCTGCGTTACCATGCCGGCAATCCGCTGCATCTTGATGTGCTGGTGGTGGATGAAGCCTCAATGATCGACCTGACGATGATGTCGCGCTTGATTGATGCGTTACCGCCGCACGCACGCGTTATATTCCTGGGCGATCGCGATCAGCTTGCCTCCGTTGAGGCCGGTGCGGTGCTGGGTGATATTTGCATGTATGCCAGCCACGGCTACACGTCTGAGCGAGCCAGCGAGCTTTCGCGTCTTACGGGATGTGCACTGGAAGGCGACAGCAACCCTGTGGCGGGAGCACTGCGCGATAGCCTGTGTCTGCTGCAAAAAAGCTACCGTTTCGGCAGTGATTCCGGCATCGGACATCTGGCTGCGGCGGTTAACAGAGGCGATCGTCATAGTGCGCGCGCGGTGTTCGACGGCACTTTCAGCGATATCGAAAAAAAATCGCTGCAAACCGGAGACGCGTATCAGGCGATGCTTGATGATGCCCAACAGGGTTATCAGCATTTTTTAACCTGTGTACAGCAGCAACACCCCCCCGAACAGGTCATTGCGGCATTTGGCGAATACCAACTTTTGTGCGCGCTAAGGGAAGGGCCGTTTGGCGTAAGCGGTCTGAACGACAGGCTGGAGCAGTTACTGGCCCAGAGGCGCAAGGTAGCCCGGTTGCCGCACTCCCGCTGGTATGAAGGGCGGCCAGTGATGATTTCCCGCAACGATAGCGCGCTGGGACTGTTTAACGGTGACATCGGGATTGCGCTAGACAGGGGGCAGGGGCTACGCGTCTGGTTCCTGATGCCGGATGGTCGCGTGAAGTCCGTGCAGCCAAGCCGGTTGCCAGACCATGACACCGCGTGGGCAATGACGGTACATAAATCCCAGGGCTCGGAGTTCAACCATGCGGCGCTGATTCTGCCGACGCAGCTTTCGCCGGTGATGACCCGCGAGCTGATTTACACCGCCGTAACCCGCGCACGCCAGCGCTTGTCGCTGTATGCCGATGAAAACGTGCTGGCGCAGGCCATTGCCGCCCGTACGGAACGTCGAAGTGGGCTAAGCGCGATTTTCGAGACCGCCTGAGTGATAACCCTCGCCACCCGGCGAGGGTTTCAAACTACCCCAGATCGGCCATCAGCACTTTGGAACGGCGCTGATAGTTGTACATCTCTTTCTTACTTTCCGGCAGGGAATCTATATCTACCGGCGTAAAGCCACGCTCCTGGAACCAGTGAATGCTGCGGGTAGTTAAGACGAACAGCTTGCTCAGACCTATCTGGCGAGCCTGCGCCGCCACGCGCTCCAGCAGCATTTCACCACGAGATGAACTTCGGTAGTCAGGATGCACCGCCACGCAGGCCATTTCGCCGATCTTCTCTTCCGGGAACGGATAAAGCGCGGCACAGGCAATGGTCAGGTTATCGCGCTGGATAATCGTAAACTTGTCGATCTCCATTTCCAACTGTTCACGCGAGCGGCGCACCAGGATGCCTTGCTGTTCCAGCGGCCGAATCAGCTCCAGTATGCCGCCGATATCATTGATGGTGGCGCGGCGGATCTGTTCCGCGCTCTCCATCACAATCTGCGTGCCAATACCGTCGCGGGAGAACAGCTCCTGCAGCAAGGCCCCGTCTTCCTGATAGCTGATAAGGTGGCTACGGCGTACGCCGCTGCGACAGGCCTTAACGGCGCCACGCAGAAAGCGGACGGTGCCTGAATGGTAATCGCCTTCGGCTTCCAGCGCTTCGACCCGGGCCTGAGCTTCGTTGGGGAACAGCTCCGGCACAATCATTCCCTCTTCGTTATAGACGCCTTGCGAGGAACAGAACCCGATCATTTTTTCTGCTTTGAGTTTGATGGCCAACTGGGTAGCCACCTCTTCAGAGGTCAGGTTAAAGCTCTCGCCGGTCACGGAGACGGCCACCGGCCCCATCAGTACGATGGCGCCGCTGTCCAGTTGACGGTGAATCGCCTCTTCATCGATACGACGAATACGACCACTGTGACAATAGTCAACGCCATCGTCCACGCCCAGCGGCTGGGAGATGATGAAATTGCCGCTCACAACGTTAATGTGCGCACCCTGCAGCGGGGTATTATTCAGGCTCATCGACAGGCGTGCTGTTATATCGAGCTGAAGTAATCCCGCGGCCTGCTTAACCAGCTCGAGGGTTTTGGCATCCGTTACGCGAGTATGCTTATGGTAAATCGGCTCGTGGTGATGTGCCGCCAGGTTGGCATCGATTTGCGGACGCGCGCCATAAACGACCACCAGACGAATGCCGAGACTGTGCAGCAGGCCGATATCGTTAACGATGCTGGAAAAGTTTTCGTGCTCAATGGCTTCACCGCCGAGCATGATGACAAACGTTTTCCCCCGATGGGCGTTGATATAAGGAACCGAATGGCGGAATCCCTGGACCAGTTCGGTTCTACGTTCCTTCACCATGGCACAACCTTAATGAATGTTTATTCGTAATTTATGTATTTTTATTCGAATTCGGCCGCGTGTGCAAGCCTAAATTTTCTGTGGCACACAGAAAATTATAAGTAATCCGTGCGTTAGCGTAAGATTGTTTACCCTTTTATAGATGACAGTTTATGCGTCATTCGTTAAAGTTTTCGGTCAATTTGGACGTTTTGTATATCAATCAGATTTCTTGCTCGGGAGAAGCATGTCGGGATCCAATTCAGCAATTAGCCGCCGCCGTTTGTTAAAAGGGGCCGGGGCAATGTGGTTGCTCAGCGTCAGCCAGGTGGGTCTTGCCGCCACAAGCCAGGTTGTAGCGGTGCGTGTCTGGCCGTCGTCGACCTATACGCGCGTGACGGTTGAATCCAACCGCGTGCTGAAATATAAGCAATTTGCCCTCAGTAACCCTGAACGCGTTGTCGTGGATATCGAAGGCGTAAACCTGAATTCGGTTCTGAAAGGAATGGCAGCGCAGATCCACAGTGACGACCCGTTTATCAAATCAGCCCGCGTGGGGCAGTTCGATCCGCAAACCGTGCGCATGGTGTTTGAGCTAAAGCAGAACGTTAAACCGCAGCTCTTTGCGCTGGCACCGGTTGCTACCTTTAAAGAGCGTCTGGTGATGGATCTTTATCCGGCCAACGCGACAGATATCCAGGATCCGCTTTTGGCCCTGCTTGAAGATTACAACAAAGGCGATCTCGACCGCCAGGTGCCGCCAGCGCAAAGCGGTCCGAAGCCGGGTAAAGCAGGACGCGATCGGCCGATTGTGATCATGCTCGATCCTGGTCACGGCGGAGAAGACTCCGGAGCGGTCGGTAAATATCACACCCGCGAAAAAGACGTTGTGCTGCAGATCGCTCGCCGTCTGAAGGCATTGATCGACAAAGAAGGCAATATGCGCGCTTACATGACGCGTAATGAAGACGTCTTTATTCCGCTTAAGGTTCGGGTAGCGAAGGCGCAAAAACAGCGTGCGGATCTTTTTGTCTCTATCCATGCGGATGCCTTCACCAGCCGTCAGCCTAGTGGCTCCTCGGTGTTTGCGCTCTCAACGAAAGGGGCGACCAGCACCGCCGCGAGATACCTTGCCGATACCCAGAACGCTTCTGACTTAATCGGCGGCGTGGGCAAGAGCGGCGATCGCTATGTCGACCACACCATGTTTGATATGGTGCAGTCGCTGACCATCACCGACAGCCTGAAGTTTGGAAAAGCGGTATTAGGCAAACTGGGCCGGGTCAATAAGTTGCATAAAAACAGCGTTGAACAGGCGGGGTTCGCGGTACTTAAAGCACCGGATATTCCCTCTATCCTGGTTGAGACGGCCTTTATCAGCAATGTGGAAGAGGAGCGTAAGCTCAAAACCGCTAAATTCCAGCAGGAAGTGGCAGAGTCGATTCTGGCAGGGATACGGGCGTATTTCTCAGACCGGGCGACGCTGGCGCGGCGCGGGTAGTGTTGACGCCGGGTAGCACGCCCGGCAGTTTCACAAACTGCCGATACAAAAAAACACCCGTCAGGGTGTTCATTGTTTTAGAAGTGTTGGTTGCGGGGGCCGGATTTGAACCGACGACCTTCGGGTTATGAGCCCGACGAGCTACCAGGCTGCTCCACCCCGCGGCACCGTACTTCTTATTGTCTAAAATTTGATTGGTTGCGGGGGCCGGATTTGAACCGACGACCTTCGGGTTATGAGCCCGACGAGCTACCAGGCTGCTCCACCCCGCGTCCGTCTTTCTGCGCTGCAGAAGATACTTCATCAAATTTTAATTGGTTGCGGGGGCCGGATTTGAACCGACGACCTTCGGGTTATGAGCCCGACGAGCTACCAGGCTGCTCCACCCCGCGTCCGTGGATGCGCACTATACTCGGTTGGGTTTTTGATGCAACCCCTTTTTCACATAATTCATTATTTTGTATGTGAATTGAACAACATCGCGCTGTTTGGACTATTTTTTGCGCGAAATTTGCCGAACGGCATGCGATCGCATTTCATTACCCCGGGGGGTTTGTTATCTTCATCACGCGGATAAGGGCAATTAAAAGACGAGATATAATGAAAGGACGTTGGGTGAAGTATCTAATGACAGGGGCACTGGTAGCCATTCTTGCGGCCTGCTCTTCCAAACCGACCGATCGCGGTCAACAGTATAAAGACGGGAAGTTATCCCAGCCTTTCTCTCTGGTTAACCAACCTGATGCCGTAGGCGCGCCAATCAATGCCGGAGATTTCTCCGAGCAGGTTTATCAGATCCGTAATGCATCACCACGTTTATATGGCTCCCAGAATAACGTTTATAGTGCGGTGCAGGACTGGCTGCGCGCGGGCGGCGATACGCGCAACATGCGCCAGTTTGGTATTGATGCATGGCAGATGGAAGGGGCGGACAACTTTGGCAACGTCCAGTTTACCGGTTACTACACCCCGGTCATTCAGGCGCGCCACACGCGTCAGGGTGAGTTCCAGTATCCTATCTACCGTATGCCGCCAAAACGTGGCCGCCTGCCGTCTCGCGCCGAGATTTACGCCGGGGCGCTAAGCGAAAACTATATTCTGGCTTACAGCAATTCACTGATGGATAACTTCATCATGGACGTTCAGGGCAGCGGCTATATTGATTTTGGCGACGGCTCTCCGCTTAACTTCTTTAGCTATGCCGGTAAAAACGGCCATGCATACCGCAGTATAGGTAAAGTGCTTATCGACCGTGGTGAAGTGAAAAAAGACGATATGTCGATGCAGGCGATCCGCGAGTGGGGCGAAAAACACAGCGAAGCCGAAGTGCGTGAACTGCTGGAACAGAACCCATCGTTCGTCTTCTTTAAACCGCAGAACTTTGCGCCAGTGAAAGGCGCGAGCGCGGTACCGCTCATTGGCCGCGCCTCTGTCGCCTCCGATCGCTCGATTATTCCTGCAGGTACGACGCTGCTAGCCGAAGTTCCGCTCCTGGATAACAACGGCAAATTTAGCGGTCAATATGAGTTACGTCTGATGGTAGCGCTCGATGTGGGCGGCGCAATTAAAGGCCAGCACTTCGATATTTATCAAGGTATTGGCCCGGATGCCGGACATCGTGCCGGCTGGTATAACCACTACGGGCGCGTTTGGGTGCTGAAGACCGCAGCCAGTAGTGGCAACGTATTCAACGGCTGATTATGGTATTCTGGATCCAATATGGATGAACGTTCAGGGTGAGGAAGAACCTCACCCTTTTTATATCTGAGGTTTTATGTCTGTGGTAATCAGCGATGCCTGGCGCCAGCGTTTCGGCGGCACGGCACGTTTATATGGTGAAAAAGCGCTGCAGTTATTCGCGGACGCGCATGTTTGCGTGGTAGGCATTGGCGGCGTGGGCTCCTGGGCGGCGGAAGCGCTGGCGAGAACCGGTATTGGAGCAATCACGTTGATTGATATGGATGACGTCTGCGTGACGAATACCAACCGTCAGATCCACGCCCTGCGCGATAACGTTGGGCTGGCGAAATCAGATGTGATGGCTGAGCGAATCCGTCTGATTAACCCGGAGTGTCGGGTAACGGTAATTGATGATTTTGTGACGGTAGATAACGTTGCGGAGTATATGAGCAAGGGTTATAGCTACGTGATAGACGCTATTGATAGCATTCGTCCTAAGGCGGCGCTGATTGCCTACTGCCGTCGTTATAAGGTTCCGTTGATCACTACCGGGGGCGCAGGCGGACAAATCGATCCAACGCAGATCCAGGTCGTGGATTTGGCAAAGACCATTCAGGATCCGCTGGCAGCTAAACTGCGTGAACGCCTGAAGAGTGATTTCAGGGTGGTAAAAAACAGTAAAGGCAAGCTGGGCGTCGACTGTGTATTTTCTACCGAGGCGCTGGTTTACCCGCAGGCGGACGGTTCAGTGTGTGCAATGAAAAACACCGCCGAAGGACCAAAACGGATGGATTGCGCTTCCGGTTTTGGTGCGGCCACCATGGTAACCGCGTCATTCGGCTTTGTGGCGGTCTCTCACGCCCTGAAGAAGATGATGGCGAAAGCGCAACGTCAGGCCTGAGCCTGACGCGCCGCATCCAGTACCGCTTCGCTGAGTGCAGTCAACCCCTGATTACGCGAGGCGCTAAGCTGTGCGCGTAAACCCAGTTCGTCAAACAGCACCAGCGGCGAATGAACCTGCAGTTCAGCCGCGCTTTTGCCCTCTACTGCGGTTAGCAGCACTGCCAGCAGGCCGCGAACGATGCGGCCTTCGCTGTCACCGAAGAAATGCATTTTGTTATCATAGACGCTACATCCCAGCCAGACGCGATTCTCGCATCCGGCAATCTCTTTTGCCTGCGCCTTACGCTCATCAGACAGCCCCGGTAACTGCTTGCCGAGAAGGATCAACTGACGGTATTTATCTTCCCACTGCGTAAGCGGCGCGAAGCGTTGTTTTAAGAGCGCTTCTGTGATGACAGAACCAAACGGGTGTTCGGCTAAAACGGTGTGAGTCATTAATCCACCAGGAGTTCAAGGGCGCGGTCAACGGCGGCAATTAGCGCCTCGACATCGCTTTGCGTGTTATATGGGGCAAACGAGGCGCGCAGCGTACCGTTAACGCCGAGCGCTGCCAACAGGGGGTGAGCGCAGTGCTGTCCGGCGCGCAGGGCAATGCCGTACCCGGCCAGTAGGGTGACCATATCGCTATGGTGAATGCCTGCAAAATCAAAGGCTAACAAGCTTGAGTCCTGCACGCGGAATGAGCGAAAGCCCGGGCGCTTTTTCAGTTCTTCCTCGGCAAGCGTTGCCAGGCCCCGGCTCCAGTTTTCAGCCTGAACGATATCGATCTCCGCCAGCCATTCCAGCCCGGCACTCAAGCCAATTACGCCCGCCACGTTCGGCGTGCCGGCTTCAAGGCGATAAGGTACATCCTGTGTTTTATAGCCGTCAAAGGTCACTTCTGTAATCATTTTACCGCCGCCAAGCCATGGCGTCATTTGTGCCAGACGCTCAGGCTTGCCGTACAGCGCACCAATACCGGTTGGCCCGTAAAGCTTATGTCCTGAGAAGGCGTAAAAATCGATATCCAGCGCCTGAACATCCGCCGGGAAATGCACCACGCCCTGTGCGCCGTCGACCATTACCACCATATTATTAGCGTGCGCTATTGCAATGGCCCGAGCCAGGTCCGGGCAACCGCCGGTGACATTGGACATCTGCCCAATGGCCAGCATGCGACTGCGTGGGCTAATTAGCTCGGGTAAACGCGTTACATCCGGCAGATAATCTGCGCCTAGCGGGAGCTTCACAACGCGTGAACCCGTTTGCTCTGCAACCATCAGCCATGGCACCAGGTTGGCGTGATGTTCCGCCTCACTGACGATTATCTCATCCCCCGGTTGCAGCAGCGGGCGCGCGTAGCACTGGGCCACCATATTGATGGCTTCGGTGGTGCCTCGGGTCCAGACGATACTTTTCCCGCTTTCAGCGTTGATCAGACGCGCAACCTGATCGCGTGCGGCTTCATAGCGTGCAGTCAGGCGCTGTGCTTCGGCAAACTGACTACGATGTACATTTCCGGCACTTAAACTGTAGAACGTCTGCGTCGCCTCCATGACCGCCTGCGGCTTGAGGGCGGTAGCAGCGCTATCAAGGTAAACACCGGCATCGGCCAGCGCTGGAAACTGTGCGCGAAATTGCGCAGGAGTGAAAGCGTTCATGGTATTCCTCATTTCGATACAGAGATCGTCGCGCAAAATTCGCAGCAGAGCAAGGACGTTGATATCTATCAGATTCGTCTGCATATCCTGGCGACATTGAAAAAGCAGGTTATGCTAAATAGTGTTAGGTGGATGTTTTAGCCTGTTACTCATCGAGGTTTGAATAGCATTAATTGCTAAAGGAGAATAATCATGAAAAAGACAGCCGCAATCATCTCTGCCTGTGTGTTTACCTTTGCCCTGAGCGCCTGTTCCGGTAATAACTACGTTATGCATACTAACGATGGTCGTTCCATCGTTTCGCAAGGGAAACCGACCACTGATAATGATACCGGGATGATTTCATATAAAGATGCAAACGGGAACAAACAGCAGATCAATCGCAGCGATGTGAAAGAGATGAAGGAAATTCAGCGCTAAGAGTCATAAACAGACAAGCAAAAAAAAGCACCGCAAAAAGGCGGTGCTACATTAATCACTATGGACAGACAGGGTAAATGTACAGGAAGTGAAAAATTGGTAGCGTTGCTACCGTGGTCTGAATTGCAGACCAATTGCAAACACAACAACACAACATCACAACCGTAAGCCAAAAGCCCTTCAGAACACGCATTCCAAAAAACTTTTCGTTCCGGCTCAGGAAGTGCCGCCACTATAGGTATTTGCTGGTAGTTCCTCAACGGACAAATTATAATGGCTCAGATAAAAAAAACTAATAGGTTAAACGTTGTTTCCTATATGTTAAATTTCGTTAACATCTAAGCCAGATAACCATGTCGAAGCGATTGCCACCCCTTAATGCATTACGTGTATTTGATGCAGCAGCACGCCACCTGAGCTTCACCCGCGCAGCCGATGAGCTTTTTGTGACACAAGCCGCAGTAAGTCACCAAATCAAGTCTCTGGAGGATTTCCTGGGCCTTAAACTGTTCCGTCGACGTAACCGATCGCTGTTATTGACGGAAGAAGGCCAAAGCTATTTTCAGGATATCAAAGAAATTTTTTCCCAGCTCACGGAAGCCACGCGTAAGCTGCAGGCGCGCAGCGCGAAAGGTGCATTAACGGTCAGTTTATTGCCCAGTTTTGCCATTCATTGGCTGGTGCCAAGGCTCTCAAGCTTTAACTCAGCTTATCCGGGAATCGACGTTCGAATCCAGGCGGTGGATCGTCAGGAGGACAAACTGGCAGATGATGTGGACGTGGCTATTTTTTATGGTCGCGGCAACTGGCCGGGCTTGCGTGTTGAGAAATTATACGCAGAATATCTGCTGCCGGTCTGTTCGCCGCTGCTGCTGACGGGTGAAAAGGCGCTGAAGACGCCCGCCGACCTCGCAAAACATACTCTGTTACATGATGCTTCTCGCCGCGACTGGCAAACTTATACCCGTCAGTTGGGTCTTACTCATATAAACGTGCAGCAGGGCCCCATTTTTAGCCACAGTGCGATGGTGTTACAGGCTGCGATTCACGGGCAGGGCGTGGCGCTGGCAAACAACGTTATGGCACAGTCCGAAATCGAGGCCGGCCGCCTGGTGTGCCCTTTTAATGATGTTCTGGTCAGCAAGAATGCGTTTTATCTGGTTTGTCATGACAGTCAGGCAGAACTGGGTAAAATAGCCGCCTTCCGGCAGTGGATACTGTCTAAAGCGGCAAATGAGCAAGAAAAATTCCGCTTCAGGTATGAACAATAACTTATGTGTGCTGAGCACGCATCACTTTAGGACCGAATCATGACCAGCCGATTCATGCTGATTTTTGCCGCAGTGAGTGGCTTTGTATTTGTCGCACTGGGTGCCTTTGGTGCGCATGTGTTAAGCAAGTCTTTAGGGGTAGTCGAAATGGGCTGGATCCAGACCGGCCTCGAATATCAGGCATTCCATACGCTTGCCATCTTTGGTCTGGCGGTGGCGATGCAGCGCCGGATCAGCATCTGGTTTTACTGGAGCAGCGTATTTCTGGCGTTGGGGACCGTACTGTTTAGCGGAAGTCTTTACTGCCTCGCGCTGTCACATCTGCGCCTGTGGGCGTTTGTTACACCTGTCGGCGGCGTCAGCTTCCTGGCAGGCTGGGTATTAATGTTTATCGGAGCTATCCGTCTGAAACGCAAGGGCGTTGTTCATGAATAAGGTTGTTTTATATTGTCGCCCGGGGTTTGAGAAAGAGTGCGCCGCGGAAATTACCGATAAAGCAGCAAAGCGCGAAGTGTTCGGCTTTGCCCGCGTGAAAGAGAATGCGGGCTATGTCATCTTTGAATGTTATCAGCCTGATGATGCGGATAAGCTGGCGCGCGAGTTACCGTTCAGCTCTTTGATCTTCGCTCGTCAGATGTTTGTCGCAGGTGAGTTGCTTAAAGATTTACCGCCGGAAGATCGTATCACGCCCGTTGTGGGTATGCTTCAGGGTGTAGTTGAGAAGGGCGGCGATCTGCGCGTTGAGGTTGCTGACACCAACGAAAGTAAAGAGCTGATGAAGTTCTGCCGTAAGTTCACCGTACCGCTGCGTGCTGCGCTGCGTGACGCGGGCGTGCTGACAAATTACGAGACGCCAAAACGTCCGGTGGTGCATATCTTCTTTATTGCGCCTGGCTGCTGCTATACCGGCTATTCGTACACGACCAATAACTCCCCGTTCTTTATGGGTATACCGCGTTTACGCTTTCCGTCAGATGCGCCAAGCCGTTCAACGCTGAAGCTGGAAGAGGCGTTTCACGTCTTTATTCCCGCCGATGAGTGGGATGAGCGTCTGGCAAACGGCATGCACGCGGTCGATCTCGGCGCGTGTCCGGGAGGCTGGACCTATCAACTGGTTAAACGCAACATGTGGGTGGCATCTGTTGATAACGGCCCCATGGCGCAAAGCCTGATGGATACCGGACAGGTTACCTGGCTTCGTGAAGACGGTTTCCGCTATCGTCCAACCCGCAATAACATCTCCTGGATGGTGTGCGATATGGTGGAGAAACCGGCGAAAGTGGCCGCGCTAATGGCCTCATGGCTGGTGAATGGCTGGTGTCGTGAGACCATCTTTAACCTCAAGTTGCCGATGAAAAAGCGCTACGAGGAAGTCTCTCAGAACCTGGCCTATATCCAGCAGCAGATGGATGAACACGGCATTAACGTGGTCATTCAGGCGCGCCAGCTGTATCACGACCGTGAAGAGGTAACGGTGCACATTCGTCGCTGGTGGGCGGCAGTGGGTGGCCGTCGCGACGAGCGATAGTGCGCTGAGGCCCTCTCACCCGTCCCTTCCCCCCTCCGGGGAGCGGGTTAGGGTGAGGGGAATTCAACGCGCTAACCTCAACTGCTGCAAATTCCCGTCCAGCTGTAAGTGTGTTTGTAGCGTTGCGACTTCCCGGCAGATAAAGGCCATCTCTCTGTGCGCCTCCAGCTTCTTACGCCATTTCTCCGGCACCTCTTCAAGCCGGGCGTAAATCCCTTCCAGATCTTCAAAATCCGTCAGTAGCTGTGCGGCACTTTTGGGTCCAATACCCGCCACGCCCGGCACTCGGGAACTGCTGATCCCCGCCAGTCCCCAGTAGTCAGCAAGTTGCCGGGGAGAGACGCCAAATTCACCGGCGATGAATGGCGCATCCAGCCAGCGTTTTTGAAAATAATCGCGGATGCGGATGGTGGGAGAGAGCAACTGGCAGAAGCCTTTGTCGGTCGACACGATGGTCGCCTGATGCCCGGCGCTCGCCACCTTAACGGCCAGCGTTGCCGCCAGATCGTCTGCTTCATTACCCAGCGCGCCCCAGCACGGCACGCCTCGCTGTTCAAAGGAGGCGCGTATTATGGGGATCTCAGCGTGAAGATCGTCCGGCATAGGCGCGCGCCCGGCCTTGTAGTCTGGCAGGCGCTGGTGCCGCCAGCCAGTATTACGCGCTTCGTCATCAAAGACGGCAACCGCGTGGGTAGGTTCACTGTGACGGATAAGCTGTTCCAGCGCGTGCAGGCAGGTGTCCTTGCAGGGCGTGCCTTGTACCGCATGGATACGGCGAATCAAATTGAGCGCGTCGACAATAAGCAAATGAACAGCCACAGATAATCTCCCTTATATCTAATGGGTCAAGGGTAACACTGTCAGCAGGATGAAACGAATAGTGCGGGGTAAAACAGGAATAAGCCTCGCAAAACGAGGCTTCCTGAGAGGCTTAATCGCAGGTGACGATCTTCATCGCCAGGCCACCGCGAGAGGTTTCCCGGTATTTGGCGTTCATATCTTTACCGGTTTCATACATGGTTTCGATAACCTTATCGAGACATACGCGCGGCTCGCTGGTGCGGCGCAGCGCCATACGTGCCGCGTTCACCGCCTTCACAGAGGCGATAGCGTTACGTTCAATGCACGGCACCTGTACCTGGCCCGCAACTGGATCGCAGGTCAGCCCCAGGTTGTGCTCCATGCCAATCTCCGCCGCAATACACACCTGGGCCGGGCTGGCGCCCAATAGCTCAGCCAGACCAGCCGCCGCCATAGAGCAGGCGACGCCGACTTCACCCTGACAGCCCACTTCCGCACCGGAAATGGAGGCGTTCATCTTATACAGCGAACCCATCGCACTGGTGACCAGCAGGTAGCGCGCCAGGGAGTTGGCGTTAACTTCACGGATAAACTTGTCGTAATAGGCAAGCACAGCAGGAACGATACCGCATGCCCCGTTCGTTGGCGCCGTCACCACGCGCCCGCCCGCCGCGTTCTCTTCATTCACGGCCAGCGCGAACATATTAATCCAGTCCACGACCGCCATCGGATCGGTGGTGGTTTTGTCGGCGCTGACCAGCATACGGCGCAGCGCAGCCGCACGGCGCGGTACACGCAGTTTACCAGGCAGAACGCCTTCGGTGGTGCTCCCACGTTCGATACCGCCGCGCATCACATCCCAGACCTGAGTAAAGTGCTGTTCCAGCGCTTCTTTGCTGTGCAGTGCCAGCTCGTTTTTCATCATCAAACCAGAGAGGGAGAGGCCTGTCTCATGGCAATGACGCTGCAAATCCGCAGCGTTTTTATAGGGGTAAGGCACGTCAACAGATGCGTTGTTGTTTTGACCGAAATGATCTTCATCGACGATAAAGCCGCCGCCGATGGAGTAATACGTCTGGCTGTAAACTGCTTTTTCGCCAACCAGCGCGGTGATGCGCATGCCGTTTTCGTGCAGCGACAGGTTGTCCGCATGGAAATTCATGCAGCGATCAACCGGGAACTCAACTTCGTGCACGCCGTTCGCCAGCAGCAAACGACCGTGAGTATTTACGTCCTGGATGAATACAGGGATGGTGTCAATATCCACGGTATCCGGCAGGTTCCCCGCCAGGCCCATGATAATGGCGATATCGGTATGGTGGCCTTTACCCGTCAGGGAAAGGGAACCGTATACATCGACCACCACGCGGGTGATGTCGTGCAAAATGCCGCGTGCAATCAAGTCATCCGTGAATTGTTTACCAGCTTTCATTGGTCCGACGGTGTGAGAGCTTGAAGGACCAATACCGATTTTGAAAATATCGAATACGCTAATCATGATGCGTCCATTGCTATCAGTCAGGGAGAAATGCGCCGCCCGGGGACGGCGCAGGAGGTATTAGTTGAACAGAGAGTAGAAAATGGCAGAGATGGCAATCAGACCCATAACCACAACAAATACGTTGCTGACATGGCCGCTGTATTTACGCATCGCCGACACTTTCTGAATTGCGTACATCGGCATCAGGAACAGAATCATCGCGATAATCGGGCCACCCAGGGTTTCAATCATGCCCAGGATGCTTGGGTTCAGGGTCGCAACCGCCCAGGTGGTGAGCAGCATGAACAGCGCAGTGATTTTGTTCAGCTTGTTGATTTCAATGCTCTTGCCTTTACCGCGCAGAGATTTAATCACCATTCCGTTGAAGCCTTCACGAGCGCCCAGATAGTGCCCGAGGAAGGATTTAGTGATAGCGATCATCGCGATAATTGGCGCCATCCATGCAATCACTGGCGCATTAAAATGGTTTGCCAGGTAGGACAGAATTGAGATGTTCTGGTCTTTCGCGGCCGCCAGGTCCGCCGGGGAAAGGCTCAGCACGCAACTGAAGACGAAGAACATGACGGTCAATACCATCATGCCGTGCGCACGCGCCAGGATGCTGGAGCACTTCTTCTCAGCGTCGTTACCGTACTCTTCACGCTTCGCAACCGCGAAGGAGGAGATGATCGGTGAGTGGTTGAAAGAGAATACCATCACAGGAATTGCCAGCCACAGGGTCAGCATCAGGCCGTTGCCGGTCATGGATGCACTGCTCAGGGAGAGGGTTTCCAGCGCCGCGCCGTTCCACTGCGGGATCAGGTAGCAGGCCAGCACCATCAGGGCAATCACGAACGGGAACACCAGCACGCTCATCGCTTTAACAATCATCTGCTCACCGAAGCGCACGATGGTCATCATGCCGACTATCAGGATCAGGGACAGAATGGCACGCGGTGGCGGCGTCATGTGCAACTGATGCGCGAGAAAGCTTTCAACGGTGTTAGTGATTGCCACGCTGTAGACCAGCAGAATGGGGTAGACTGCGAAGAAGTAGAGCAGGGTGATCAGTTTACCCGCGCCTGCGCCGAAGTGTTCTTCAACCACTTCAGTGATGTCTTCGCCGGGGTTTTTGCCGGAGAGCACGAAACGTGTCAGGCCGCGGTGTGCAAAGAAGGTCATCGGGAAAGCGATGATGGCCATAATGATAAGCGGGATCAGACCGCCTACGCCTGCGTTGATAGGAAGGAACAGTACACCAGCGCCGATTGCTGTGCCGTAAAGGCCAAGCATCCACATGGTATCCGTTTTGCGCCAACCGCTTCGGGAATCAATCGAAGCAACGGTACTGGTTTGAGTGGTTTCCATCTGCATCTCCTGGAGGAACAAAATTGTCAGGTTTTTAGTCAAATACGAAGAAAAAGCGCCTGACGGTAATATGAAAGTCGTTCAGTGACGGTTTTTTAATAATTTTTACCCGTAACTATTGTGGGGCGGAAAGATACATTCAAGTTATGAATCTATCAGTGATCCTGATCGCAATTGCAATAATCCACTTTGGAAGTGGGCATATTTAGACCATCTATCTGTTAAAAAAACGTCAAAGAGAATTTACGGGCGCGAAGGCTAACATTAACAACACGTATTCTAAAAGACGGGTGCATGAGATAGGTGTCTTACGCTGTAAAGAAATAATATTTTAGGATTTTCTGGCAGATAATTAGGGTTAAGGCTGATATTGAGTGGTTTAGAAAACAAGGTAATCGTTTGCGCGGGTCTCAAATTTGTCTGGCAGATAAAAATATCTATGGATGGCAAGCGCAATAAAAAAAGCCAGGTCGCGGGGCGTCGCGTCCTGGCTTTGAGGGCGGACCGGATTATTTGATGATTTCGTAGCAAGGAATATAGGCTGTACCCGGCAGCTTCATGCGGTGTTGAGCCACAAAGCCCTGCAGCATGTCATCCATCCGGCGCATCATCTCCGGATCGCCGTGAATTTTATATGGACCAAACTCTTCAATTGCCCGAATGCCCACCTCTTTTACGTTCCCCGCTACGATGCCAGAGAAAGCGCGCCGTAGATCGGCTGCCAGAACCTCCACCGGTTGATCCGGATAGAGTTTCAGGTTAGCCATATTCGCATGGGTAGGCTCAAAGGGGATCTGCAGATCCGATGCAATACGGATAGACCAGTTAAAGCTATAGGCATCTCCGGTATCGCGACGATTCTCTTTCACCAGCGGCATCGCTTTCTTCATCTGACGCGCCACTTCCGCCGCATCGTCAATAATAATGCGGTAGTGACGACGAGCCGCTTCACCCAGCGTATGCACGATAAACTCGTCCAGCACGCGGAAGTAATCGGCGCTCTCTTTTGGCCCGGTCAGGATAAGCGGCAGAACCTGGTTTTTATTTGCCGGGTTCATCAGAATGCCCAGCAGATAGAGCAGCTCTTCCGCCGTTCCCACGCCGCCCGGGAAGATGATGATACCGTGCGCGATACGAACAAATGCCTCAAGGCGCTTTTCGATATCCGGCATGATGATAAGTTCGTTAACCAGGGGGTTAGGCGGCTCCGCTGCAATGATGGACGGCTCGGTCATGCCGATAAAACGCCCCTCTTTGTAGCGCTGCTGCGCGTGACCCACCGCCGCGCCTTTCATGGGGGCTTCCATCGCCCCTGGGCCACAGCCGGTACAGATATTAAGCTCGCGCAAACCGAGCTGTGTTCCTACCCGGCGGGCGTAGAGATATTCCGTTTCATTAATAGAGTGGCCGCCCCAGCAGACCACCATATTCGGCGCTTCACCGACGTGAAGGGCGCGGGCGTTACGCAGAATAGAAAACACCAGATTGGTGATATGAACGGAGCTTTCCAGGTCGAGATGGGGGAAGCGACCAGCGTTGCTGATCTGTCCGTTAACAAAAAGAATATCGCGCAGCACGGCAAACAGGTTGGCCTGAAGCGAGCGGATAATGCGCCCGTCGACGAAAGCATCTTCCGGCGGGTTGATAACTTCCAGCTTCACGCCGCGCTCACGCCGCAATACGTTGATATCAAAGCTTTCGAAGCGAGACAGCAGCTCCTGGCTGTTATCGGTCAGGCTTCCGGAGTTCAGTACAGCAAGTGAACAGTTACGAAACAGTTGATAAAGATCGCTACTGGCCGTGCGTTTAAGCATGTCCACTTCCAGCTGCGATAACATATCCATTGAGCCAAGCGGGCTAATATGTGTAATCAAGTGAGCTCCTTACGGGACGAATATCGTCTTTCCCTGTTGATTACAATAGCCCTGGCCGATGGCGTTTCACAACTAAAAGCGCGTAATTAACCGCGCATAATATGAAAATATTTAGGTTATTGACGCACCAGTCGACCCATCGCAGGCGCAAAATCGCTGTTCGTACGCCACGGGTTAATATCCAGGCCGCCGCGGCGGGTATAGCGTGCGTATACGCTTAGCGCTTCGGGCTGGCAGAAACGCTGGATATCATTAAAGATGCGCTCTACACACTGCTCGTGAAATTCGTTGTGATGGCGGAACGACACCAGATAACGCAGCAGTTTCTCGCGGTCTATTTTTGCGCCCCGATACTGGATCTGTACGGAACCCCAGTCTGGCTGATGGGTGATCAGACAGTTGGATTTCAGCAAATGGCTGACCAGCGTCTCTTCGACCACGTTTCCGCTCGCCGCATTTTCAAGGTAATCGGTACTGAACGTATAATTATCGATCTCAATATCCTGAGTGTCGATACAGTCGCCGCTGAAGTGGGCAATAGGCTGCCCTTCCAGCTCATGCAGACGGTACAGTGCAACCTTCACTTTGCCCTGCGCGCAGGCGCTTAAATCCCGCTCCAGCGTGTGCAGGACATCGTCCCAGCTGTCGAATCTCGTCTGGTTATAGCTATTGAGATACAACTTAAAGCTTTTGGATTCGACCAGGTTAACGCTGGCGTAATCCAGCTCAACATGGCCTACCGCCACCTGCGGCAGACCGCGGGCGTTGAGCCAGGAGAGCTCGTACAAGGTCCAGATATCTGCGCCGACAAACGGCAGCGCACCGGCATGCAGGCCCAGCGGATCGCGGTTCAGACTGCGGGGCACGCCTTGTAGCAAACTGGCGTCGTAGGTATCGCGGTAATCAGTCGATTTACCCAACGTTAAGCCCGTTAACGCCTGATGATTTTCGTAAGACATGTTTCATAACCACTTTGCAGGTACACTTGTGGGCTGAGTTTATCCTGTCTTACACAAAGAGAGAAATCGGTGGATATCCAAACTGCAAATGCCCTCACGACCCTCACGACCCGCTACTGCGATGCATGGCATGAAAAACAGGGCACATGGCCGCAAAGCGCGGACCTATACGGCGTGCCGTCACCGTGCATTATCTCTTCTGTGGATGATTATGTTATCTGGCAACCGAAACCGTTTACGGGCGAACAGAATGTAAATGCGGTTGAGCGGGCAATGGACATTGTGGTACAACCTGCGGTTCATGCGTTTTATACCACGCAGTTTGCAGGGGATATGACCCTGCGCTTCGCTGGCATGGCGCTGACATTGCTGCAGACCTGGAGCGAAGAGGATCTGCAACGCGTACAGGAAAACCTGATTGGTCATCTGGTAACGCAAAAACGCCTTAAGCTTTCTCCGACGCTCTTTATCGCCACGCTGGACAGCGAACTGGATGTGATTTCCGTTTGCAATCTGTCCGGTGAAGTATTCAAAGAGACCATCGGTACCCGCAATCGCGATGCTCTCGCTCCTTCACTTGCGGATTTCCTTGCCCAACTTAAGCCGTATCTGTAATCGATCATCCTATAGACTTTGTGAGACATCTCTTACAAGGTTTGTGAGAGATCGCCGAAACATTAAGTAATACCTCATCACGCCGGGAGTAATAATATGCAATTTTTCAATGCCTTAAGGCGATAATATTTTCTTCTGACCATGATGTGATATCTTTAACCCTTCTGTGAGTGGGTTGTAAGCCGAAGCGGAATAGCGGATTCTATCTCCGTCGACAGGACGCCGACACGAAAAACGAACATCAGGATGATGGCGTTTTTCACACAGGACTCGTCAGGATGGCGCTACAGGAAGGCTTCAGGAAGAAGCAATAAGGACAACGCAGGACGCGTTAAGGACACCTCCAGGATGGAGAATGAGAGCCGGTCAGGATGGTCGGCGGGTCAGGATGGCCAGGACGTTTCAGGGTGAAACAGTCACGTCAGGATGATGTGAGCAGGATGCAAAGGTCTGCGGATGACCACGCCCTCGGGCATCAGGAAAAGTTGTCACGGATGAGCAGGGAGCACGATGTGTAGCTGGAATGCTGCGAAACGAACCGGGAGCACTGTTGATACAGTGCTCCCTTTTTTTATTTCTGTCTTTCGCAATGCTATGCTGCGCGCCGTTCACATTTTCAGTTGAGGTTCCTATGACGCAACACGATAGCGTTCGTGCTCAATTGCACGCCATCGAAGCACTTTTGCGCCAACATCAGCTGTGGCAGGAAACTGCGCCGCAGCCGGAAGCGTTAGCCAGTACGCAACCCTTCTGCCTGGATACGCTGGAGCCGTTTGAGTGGCTGCAGTGGATATTGGTTCCCCGTATGTGCGCGCTGCTCGAAGGCGGCCACCCGTTGCCACAGGCCTTTGCTGTCTCTCCTTATTATGAAATGGCCCTCGATGCAACGCACCCCGCGCGCGATATATTGCTAGCCGAGCTGCAAAGGCTGGATGCGCTGTTTGCAGGTGATGGAGGATGACGCTTGAAATCCTTTACCAGGATGAGTGGCTGGTCGCAGTGAATAAACCGTCGGGCTGGCTGGTGCACCGCAGCTGGCTGGATCGCGATGAAAAAGTGGTGGTGATGCAAACCGTGCGCGACCAGATTGGTCAGCACGTGTATACCGTCCATCGCCTCGACAGGCCCACCTCCGGCGTATTGTTAATGGGCCTTTCCAGCGAAGCAGGGCGTTTGCTTTCACAGCAGTTTGAGCTACACCAGATGCAGAAGCGCTACCACGCGATTGTGCGCGGCTGGCTGACGGACGCCGCCCGGCTTGATTATCCGCTGGTGGAGGAACGGGACAAAATCGCCGATAAATTTTCCCGCGAGGACAAAGGTCCACAGCCTGCCGTGACCGATTATCGCGGTATGGCAACCACGGAAATGCCGGTGGCAATCAGCAAATTCCCGACCTCCCGCTACAGTCTGGTTGAGCTTTTGCCCAAAACCGGACGTAAGCACCAGCTTCGTCGGCATCTTTCGCATCTGCGCCATCCGATTATCGGCGATAGCAAGCACGGTGATTTGCGTCAGAATCGCAGCGCGGCAGAACACTTTGGCTGCCATCGTCTGATGCTGCACGCGAGTGAACTGAGCCTGACCCATCCGTTTACCGGCGAACCACTGACTATTCGCGCAGGGCTGGATGAGGTCTGGATGCAGGCGTTGTCACAGTTTGGCTGGCTGGGGCAACTCCCCGAAAATGAAAGGGTTGAGTTTGTATCGGGCAACGTTCAGGATGAGTGGCAAGCGTAATCATTAAGGAAGCACATCATGGCTGACGTAGGTATTTTTGTCGGAACAATGTACGGAAACTCGCTGCTGGTGGCGGAAGAGGCCGAGGCGATCCTCGCCAGTCTGGGCCATAAAGCCACGGTCTATGAAGATCCTGATCTGTCCGACTGGGAAAAATACAAAGGCAAGTACAGCCTGGTGGTGACCTCAACCACAGGGCAAGGCGACCTGCCTGATAGCATCGTGCCGCTTTTCCAGGGGATTAAAGACCATCTCGGCTACCAGCCGGACGTTCACTACGGCATTATCGCCCTCGGTGACAGCGCTTATGCCAATTTCTGTGGTGGCGGTAAGCAGTTTGACGCGCTTTTGCAGGAACAAAGCGCCCGGCGTGTCGGCGATATGCTGCTGATTGATGCCGGTGAGCATCCGGAGCCGGAAAGCCAGTCGAACCCATGGGTTGCGCACTGGGCAACGCTGCTAAAATAGCCCATTACCTCCCTCCCGCAGCGTATGAATTACAGGCCGGGCCAGGCGAAGCCGCCACCCGGCAACAAACCTTCAATTCCGTGAAGTACCTTCCAGTGAATTGGGCTTTTGCCCCAAAGAACTTCTCTCTCACCCTTCAATGTTGTGTCGATGCACGGTGAGTGACAGCCTCACTCCTTCATATACTTTTCCCGTCAGTTACCTAAAAGGCAGTGCTTCACTCTAAAACGGCCCGTAGCCGTACCAAAACTGCTAAACACTAACCTCATTCTGATGACCCTACAGGTGCTGTACAGAATGAACTGGCGAGAGCCAGGATTCAGGAGTGCAACAATGAGTACATTAAGCCAGGCGGCAAGCAGCGCTGAGAAGCGCACAAATGCACGCTACTGGATAGTGGTGATGCTGTTTATCGTCACATCCTTTAACTACGGTGACCGCGCCACACTGTCGATTGCCGGCTCTGAAATGGCAAAAGATATCGGACTCGATCCGGTCGGCATGGGTTACGTCTTCTCTGCGTTTTCATGGGCCTATGTTATCGGTCAAATCCCGGGCGGCTGGTTGCTGGATCGCTTCGGATCCAAACGCGTCTATTTTTGGTCCATTTTTATCTGGTCGATGTTTACCCTGCTGCAGGGCTTCGTCGATATCTTCAGTGGCTTCGGTATTATTATCGCGCTCTTTACCCTGCGCTTCCTGGTGGGCTTAGCGGAAGCGCCCTCCTTCCCCGGTAACAGCCGGATTGTAGCAGCCTGGTTTCCGGCGCAGGAGAGGGGAACGGCGGTGGCAATTTTTAACTCCGCCCAATATTTCGCGACGGTGATCTTCGCGCCGATAATGGGCTGGCTGACGCACGAAGTCGGCTGGTCGCACGTCTTCTTCTTTATGGGCGGGCTTGGGATCGTCATCAGCTTTATTTGGCTAAAAGTGATCCACGAACCGAACCAGCACCCTGGGGTGAATAAAAAAGAGCTGGAATACATTGCAGAAGGCGGGGCGCTGATCAATATGGATCAGAAGAAAGCAAAAGAGAAAGTGCCTTTTAGCCAGAAATGGGCGCAAATCAAACAGTTGGTTGGCTCGCGCATGATGATCGGCATCTATCTTGGCCAGTACTGCATCAACGCCTTGACCTACTTTTTCATTACCTGGTTCCCGGTTTATTTGGTGCAGGCGCGCGGCATGTCGATACTGAAAGCGGGGTTTGTGGCTTCTGTTCCGGCGGTCTGCGGTTTTGTCGGCGGCGTGCTGGGCGGCGTAATATCCGACTGGCTGATGCGTCGCACCGGTTCACTGAATATCGCCCGTAAAACCCCCATTGTGCTCGGCATGCTCCTCTCAATGACCATGGTGTTCTGTAACTACGTCAGCGCTGAGTGGATGATTATCGGCTTTATGGCGATGGCGTTCTTCGGTAAAGGGATCGGGGCTTTAGGGTGGGCAGTAATGGCGGATACCGCGCCGAAGGAGATAAGCGGCCTGAGCGGCGGTCTGTTCAATATGTTCGGCAACATTTCCGGGATTGTCACCCCTATTGCAATCGGCTATATCGTCGGTACCACGGGCTCGTTTAATGGCGCGCTGATATACGTAGGCGTGCATGCTCTGGTGGCGGTATTAAGCTATCTGGTGCTGGTGGGGGATATCAAACGTATTGAACTCAAACCTGTTGCGGAGCGTGGATGATGACGACCCAATCAAGCCCCATCGTTACGGACATGCAGGTGATTCCGGTGGCCGGACAGGACAGTATGCTGCTCAACATTGGCGGCGCGCATAACGCCTGGTTTACCCGTAACATCGTGGTACTTACCGACAGCGCCGGCAACACCGGCGCAGGTGAAGCCCCGGGCGGAGAGGTGATTTACCAGACGCTGGTTGACGCGATTCCACAGGTGGTGGGCCAGGAAGTGGCTCGTCTGAACAAGGTGGTTCAGCGGGTGCATAAGGGCAATCAGTCGGCTGATTTTGATACTTTCGCTAAAGGCGCCTGGACATTTGAGTTACGCGTAAATGCGGTTGCCGCACTGGAAGCGGCACTTCTCGATTTACTGGGCAAGGCGCTGAATGTCCCGGTCTGTGAACTGCTGGGGCCAGGCAAACAGCGTGATGCGGTGACGGTGCTGGGTTATTTGTTCTACATTGGCGATGGTAGCAAAACCGATCTGCCTTACCTGCAGCGTTCTCCGGGCAACCACGAATGGTATCACCTGCGCCACCAGGAGGCGCTCTCGGGCGAGGCTGTAGTACGCCTGGCCGAAGCCGCGCAGGATCGCTACGGTTTTAAGGATTTCAAACTGAAGGGCGGCGTACTTCCCGGCGAGCAGGAAATCGAAAGCGTGTGCGCGCTGAAAAAACGCTTCCCGCAGGCGCGCATTACCGTCGACCCTAACGGGGCGTGGCTTCTGGATGAGGCTATCGGCTTGTGCAAAGGGTTGGGTGATGTGCTGACCTATGCGGAAGATCCCTGTGGCGCCGAGCAGGGTTTCTCCGGTCGTGAAGTGATGGCCGAGTTCCGCCGCGCCACCGGGCTGCCAGTTGCCACCAATATGATTGCCACAAACTGGCGGGAAATGGGCCATGCGGTGATGTTGAACGCGGTCGACATTCCGCTTGCTGACCCGCATTTCTGGACTCTCTCTGGCGCTGTGCGTGTGGCGCAGTTGTGCGATGACTGGGGCCTGACCTGGGGCTGTCACTCCAATAACCATTTTGACATTTCACTGGCGATGTTTACCCATGTAGGCGCTGCGGCGCCAGGTACGCCGACCGCCATCGATACCCACTGGATTTGGCAGGAGGGAGAAGCCCGCCTGACCAAAAATCCGCTGCAGATTGAAAACGGCAAAATTGCCGTACCTGACGCGCCAGGGCTGGGCGTGGAGCTTGACTGGGATCGGATCCACAAAGCGCATGAGGCGTATAAAAAGCTGCCAGGTGGTGCGCGTAACGACGCGGGCCCGATGCAGTATCTTATCCCCGGCTGGACATTTGACCGTAAGCGCCCTGTTTTTGGACGTCACTACTGAAAGGATTAAACCATGAGCAACTTTACTACCCCTGTTGTCACTTCCATGCAGATTGTGCCAGTTGCGGGCCATGACAGCATGCTGATGAACCTGAGCGGTGCCCATGCGCCATTCTTTACCCGCAATATTGTGATCGTCAAAGACAATTCCGGCCATACCGGCGTGGGTGAAATTCCAGGCGGCGAGAAGATCCGCAAAACGCTGGAAGACGCCATTCCGCTCGTGGTGGGCAAAGCGCTGGGTGAATATAAAAACATTTTAAACCGCGTCCGTAATACTTTTGCCGATCGCGATGCCAGCGGACGTGGCCTGCAAACGTTCGACCTGCGCACCACTATTCATGTGGTGACCGGTATCGAAGCCGCGATGCTGGATTTATTAGGCCAGCATCTGGGAGTTAACGTTGCCTCACTGCTGGGCGATGGCCAGCAGCGTAGCGAAGTCGAAATGCTGGGCTATCTGTTCTTTGTTGGCAATCGTAAGCTGACGCCGCTGCCCTATCAGAGCCAGCCAGAAGAGAAATGCGACTGGTACCGTATTCGCCACGATGAAGCAATGACGCCGGACGCGGTGGTGCGTCTGGCAGAAGCCGCATACGAAAAATATGGCTTTAACGATTTTAAACTGAAGGGCGGCGTGCTGGCAGGCGAAGAAGAAGCCGAGGCGATTTCCGCACTGGCAAAACGTTTCCCACAGGCGCGCGTCACGCTGGATCCAAACGGCGCATGGTCGTTAGAGGAAGCGATCAACATTGGCAAGCAGCTAAAAGGGGTACTGGCGTATGCCGAAGACCCGTGTGGAGCAGAACAAGGTTTTTCTGGCCGCGAAGTGATGGCGGAATTCCGTCGTGCCACTGGTTTGCCCACGGCGACGAACATGATTGCCACCGACTGGCGTCAGATGGGGCATACCTTGTCTCTTCAGTCAGTGGATATCCCGCTGGCTGACCCTCACTTCTGGACGATGCAAGGCTCGGTGCGCGTGGCACAAATGTGCCATGAATTCGGTCTGACCTGGGGCTCACACTCTAACAACCACTTCGATGTGTCACTGGCGATGTTCACCCACGTGGCCGCCGCTGCACCGGGTAACATCACGGCTATCGACACCCACTGGATCTGGCAGGAAGGCAATCAACGCCTGACCAAACAGCCGTTTGAAATCAAAGGCGGTATGGTACAGGTTCCTTCAACGCCAGGCCTCGGCGTTGAGCTGGATATGGATCAGGTTATGAAAGCTCATGAGCTGTACCAGAAGTACGGTCTGGGGGCGCGCGACGATGCGACGGCGATGCAGTATCTCATCCCGGACTGGACTTTTAACAACAAACGCCCTTGCATGGTGCGTTAAGCGACTCGCCGGTTCCTGAGGGAATCGGCATTTTCGAGTGCCCGGTGGGTGTATGCTTAACGTAGTAATCATGCGTAAGGATGGCTTATGAAAATTGTTATCGCACCGGACTCGTATAAGGAAAGTTTGAGTGCGCTTGAGGTCGCGTCAGCGATAGAGTGCGGTTTTCGCGAAATATTTCCCACGGCGCAATACGTCAAACTGCCGGTCGCAGATGGCGGAGAAGGAACGGTAGACGCCATGGTGGCGGCAACTCAGGGAAAAATTGTCCGTGTCCCGGTGACGGGGCCGTTGGGCGAGCGCGTGGACGGTTTTTACGGTCTCTCCGGTGATGAACAGAGCGCGTTTATTGAAATGGCGGCGGCGAGCGGTCTGGAACGGGTCGCCCCTTCGCAACGTAATCCTCTGAAAACAACCTCGTGGGGCACCGGCGAACTCATCCGCCATGCGCTGGATGTCGGCGTTAAGCATATCATCATTGGTATTGGCGGTAGTGCTACCAACGACGGTGGCGCCGGTATGGTGCAGGCGCTGGGGGCAAAACTACTGGATGCCAACCAGCAGCCCCTTGGCCAGGGCGGTGGCGCACTGGCTACTCTTGCGCATATTGATGTAAGCCAACTGGATACACGTCTGGCGGATTGCCGTATTGAGGTGGCCTGTGACGTCACCAACCCGCTCATCGGAAAAGAGGGGGCGTCTGCGGTGTTTGGGCCACAGAAAGGGGCCACGCCGGAGATGATTGTTACTCTGGATAATGCGCTGGCATGGTATGCAAAAATCATCGCCCGGGATCTGGATATCGATGTGATTAACCTTGCGGGTGGCGGCGCGGCAGGGGGAATGGGGGCGGCGCTGTATGCTTTTTGTGGGGCGCAGCTTCGTCAGGGAATAGAAATCGTCACCGACGCGCTGCATCTGTCCGACCTGGTTGCCGATGCGGATTTAGTTATCACGGGTGAAGGGCGCATCGACAGCCAGACTATTCACGGTAAAGTACCGGTTGGTGTGGCAAAAGTGGCCAAACGTTTTAACAAACCGGTTATCGGGATTGCGGGCAGCCTGACGGCGGATGTTGGCGCAGTGCATGAACAGGGTATCGACGCGGTGTTTAGCGTCATTTACACTATCTGTTCGCTGGAAGACGCGCTGGAAAATGCCCGCGATAATGTGCGCATGGCCGCGAGGAATATCGCGGCAGTATTGAAAGTGGGGCAGGAGATGTAGTCCCCCTCGCCCCTTTGGGGAGAGGGGCCGCGCCACCGGACTATCACATCAGCCTGCCAACACTTTCGTCGCTTCTCTTGTCACGTTATCCATCTCATCCAGCAGTTCCAGAAACTCAGGTTCAAGCTCTGATGCCGGTGATCCGGCGCGTAACTGCTGCTCCAGCAACTGGCAGAGATTTTTCAGCCTCGGCACGCCGCTATAACCGCAGCTACCGTGAAGTTTATGGATCGCTTCCAGCAACCCTTCAGGGCTTTCCCCCACCAGTTGCTCTTCGACCTTATTACGAATTTCCGGCAGGAACGTGACCAGCATTTGCAGCATCTCGCGTGCCAGATCGGCTTTACCCGCAGCCTGGCGCAGCGCGAGCTGCCAGTCAAAGGTGGCATCATGATTCGCACTCGCCTCAGCAGGCTCGGCTGTTATCGTATACGTTCCGCCGATATGGCCCGGCTTATAGCGTACCAGCAGGCTATGCAGCTTCTCTTCGTCGATAGGTTTTGCCAGATAATCATTCATTCCGGCACTGAGTAACTTCTCTTTCTGACCGGCCATTGCGTGTGCCGTTACCGCAATTACTGGCGTCTGCTGTTGATGCGGAAGCTGGCGGATGAGTTCGCAGGCGCGAATACCATCCATACCTGGCATCTGGATATCCATCAAAATCAAATCGAACTGCATCTGTTTAGCCTGTTGGACCGCCTGAGCGCCGCTATTGCACAGCTCAACGTGTTGAACCTGATCCTCAAGTAATACGCCAATGAGCTTTAAGTTTGCCGGGTTATCGTCTACCGCCATCACGCTCATGGGCATTCTTTTTTCATTGTTCACCAGCGGCAGGGCGTGCTGGCTCAGACTGCAATATTCCGTCAGCGCAGGCAGCAATCGCGTGGCGGTCAGCGGTTTGAGCAGACAGGCGGCCGCTCCGTCATTTTTGAGTTCTTCCGCATTGATTTGAGCATGGCATGGCAGCGCCAGCAGCAGGTAATCGGTCATCGATGCGGCTTTCGCCAGACGCTCCTGTTGCATGGTGAGTTCACCGGTAAAGGTGACCGGGATCCCCATCAGCAGAATATCGTAATGCTCAACGGCCAGCGCAGAAAATGTTGAGCTGTAAACTATCTCCAGCGGGGTGGTGCTCAGGACATCCAGCGTACTCTGCGCCGCTGCCGCGTTAGGCTCAACGTAGGCCAGACGCAATCCTTTCAGACAGTCCGTGACCGGGCCATCGGTAAGTACGTTCGGATTAAGATCAAGATTAATATGGAACCAGAATGTGGAACCCCGGTTTGGCTGGCTGTGGAAGGAGATATCTCCACCCATCTCTTTTACCAGTTTTTGGGTGATAACTAACCCCAGACCCGTGCCGCCATGACGCCTTGAAATACTCGCATCTGCCTGTCGGAATGCCTGGAACAGACGGGATTGATCGCGCTCCGGTATGCCAATGCCGGTATCGCGGATCTGAACTTCTACCTGCACCTTGTTATTACTGATGGCGCGTTTTTCGATCAGAATATCGATATTGCCGTTTTCGGTAAATTTTATGGCGTTACCGACCAGGTTAGTAATGACTTGCTGCAAACGCAGCGGATCACCGATGACGTTATCCGGCACATCGTTTTTAATGGTCAGCGTCAGCTCCAGACCTTTGTCGTGCGACGAGTGCGCAAGTAACGTTACGACCTCATCAAGCGTACTGCGCAGCGGGAACGGAATACTTTCCAGAATCAGCTTGCCGGCCTCCAGCTTGGAGAAGTCCAGCACGTCGTTAATGATGGCCAACAGGTTATTGGCTGAACGTTCAATAGTGTGCAAGTGATCGCGCTGGGTCGGGTTAAGCTCGCTTTTCAGCGTCAGACGGGTGAAGCCTATCACCCCGTTTAGCGGCGTACGCAGTTCGTGCGACATATTCGCCAGGAACTCAGACTTAATACGGGCTGCTTCCTGGGCGCGCTTTTTCGCCAGATCCAGCTCGACGTTCTGGATCTCCATCTGCTCCAGCGTTTCACGTAAATCAGAGGTGGCCTGATCGACGTTATGTTGCATCTCTTCGTGATACGCCGCCAGCGACATCGCCATTGAGTTGATGCCATTTTTCAGCATATCCAGTTCGCCGAGCATAAAACCTTCAACTCGGCTGTCGAGTTGGCCCCGTCGGATGCGGTCAACGGTATTGACCATGTTGCGGATTGGTCCGGTCACATCGCGCATCAGTCGCCAGCCGAAGATAAGCGCGATCCCAATACAGAACAGCATCATCACGCCGGAGATAAAGATCTCTTTGTATTGCTGCAATCGTACCGACTTGAGATCCAGCTCCAGCGCCACATATCCCAGCATATTGCTGCTGGACTTGGCGTCGGATTGCACGGACTCATCAGGCGAATAACTTTCCGAGATAATAGGCGTTCGCAGGATCATGATATCGCCCCGCCGCAGCACGGTAAGCTGGCGGGGGAACGGCGTGCCATCAGGAATTTTTAGGGCCGTAGGGTCAAGATGGAAATTTGAGGTAACAAACAGGCGGTTATGCTCATCGTATACGGAGATTACGCGTACAATCTCCGAGTGACGGCGATGCAGTACACTGATCAATTGACCAATAGATTCTCGATTTTGCAGGTTCATCCCATACTCGCTTGAGACGGCCAGCGGTTCGATAATGCTGGCACCAGCATCTTCCAGTTGTCGCTGCAAATCGTTATAGCGGTGTACGACAAAGAAGATGCTCAGCAGCAAACCGATAAGCACGGTGGGGGCGAGGATCAAAATCATCATGCGTGCGCGCAGGCTGTAGTTGGTCATGGAGTTCCGTTATGGGACAATTAGGCGAATGATGTTTATGTGAGAAAATTTCCGGCAATGGCGCAATTCTACTCTGCAAAGCGACGCGTGACGACGCGTCAGATCATAACTATTGAAGCGACAGACCTTGATTCCTTTGGCCAGGGGGTAGCTCATCACAATGGTAAGACTGTGTTTATACCCGGTTTGTTGCCTGAAGAACGAGCAGAAATTACGCTGACGGAAGATAAACGCCAGTATGCGCGCGGCCAGGTAAAGCGTCGGTTAAGCGACAGCCCGGAGCGTGTCGCGCCTCGTTGTCCGCATTTTGGCGCGTGTGGCGGCTGTCAGCAACAGCATGCCAGCGTTGTATTACAGCAAAAAAGCAAAAGTCGCGCCCTGTCGCGCCTGCTAAAGCATGATGTTAACGAGATAATAGCCGACCAGCCCTGGGGCTACCGTCGCCGGGCGCGTTTGAGCCTAAACTATGACCCCAAAACCGCGCGGCTGGAGATGGGTTTTCGTAAAGCCAGTTCCAGCGAAATTGTCGATATCACGCACTGCCCCATTCTGGTGCCTCAGCTTGAGGCGTTGCTCCCGGATGTCCGCCGTTGCCTTTCCGGGCTGGAGGGCATCCGCCATTCTGGACACGTCGAACTGGTGCTGGCAAATAATGGTCCACTGATGGTGTTGCGCCATACCGCGGCGCTGTCGAAAAAAGACCGTGAAAAACTGGAACGCTTTTCGCATTCTCACGCGCTGGCGCTTTTCCTCGCCCCCCAAAGCGAGATACTTGAGCAGCTTAACGGAGAAGCCCCATGGTATGCGTCAAACGGGCTACGCTTAACGTTCAGTCCGCGTGATTTCATTCAGGTAAACGATGGCGTCAATCAACAGATGATTGAAAAAGCATTGACGTGGCTGGATGTAAAAAAGAGTGACCGGGTGCTGGATTTGTTCTGCGGTATGGGCAATTTCACGCTGCCACTGGCCCAGAAAGCGGCAAGCGTGGTTGGCGTGGAAGGCGTCGAGGCGCTGGTGAGCAAAGGGCAGGAGAATGCGAAACAGAACGGCTTGCAAAATGTGACATTCTTTCATCAAAATCTTGAGCAAGATGTTACTCAACAGCCATGGGCGAAACAGGGGTTTGATAAAATTCTGCTCGATCCTGCGCGTGCGGGTGCTCCTGGCGTAATGCAGCATATTATTAAACTCTCGCCGAAGCGCGTGGTCTATGTTTCCTGTAACCCGGCAACGCTTGCCAGGGATAGCGTTGCATTACTTAGCGCGGGTTACCAAATTCAGCGTCTGGCAATGCTTGACATGTTCCCGCACACTGGGCATCTGGAATCGATGGTGGTGTTTGAACACATCTAATATGTTTGGCTTGTCGACTTCGACAGGCCCTGGTCCCTAAAGGAGAGGACAATGGTTGCGGTAAGAAGTGCACATCTCAATAAAGCTGGTGAATTTGACCCGCAGAAATGGATCGTAAGTCTGGGAATTTCCAGCCAGCAGTCGTGTGAACGCTTAACCGAAACCTGGGGCTATTGTCTGCGCACTACGCAGGGGCATCCGGATGCTGAGCTGCTGCTGTGGCGCGGCATCGAAATGGTCGAAATTTTATCCATGCTGAACATGGATATCGAAACGCTGCAAGCGGCGCTTTTATTCCCGCTCGCCGATGCCGACGTGGTGTCGGAAGAGGTGCTACGTGAAAGCGTAGGTAACCCCGTGGTGGCGCTTATCCACGGCGTGCGCGATATGGCTGCTATCCGTCAACTGAAAGCCGCGCAAACGGATTCAGTCTCCTCTGAACAAGTCGATAACGTTCGTCGGATGCTGCTGGCGATGGTAGATGATTTCCGCTGTGTGGTCATCAAGCTGGCTGAGCGCGTTGCGCACCTGCGCGAAGTCAAAGATGCGCCCGAAGACGAGCGCGTGCTGGCCGCCAAAGAGTGTACAAATATCTATGCGCCGCTGGCCAACCGCTTAGGCATTGGTCAGTTGAAATGGGAGCTGGAAGATTACTGCTTCCGCTACCTGCATCCTGCGGAATACAAGCGTATTGCCAAACTGTTGCATGAACGCCGTATCGATCGCGAGCACTATATTGATGAGTTTGTCGGCGGTTTGCGCCAGTCGATGAAAGAAGAGAACGTGCGCGCCGAAGTGTATGGCCGACCAAAACATATCTACAGCATCTGGCGCAAAATGCAGAAGAAACATCTCGCCTTCGACGAGCTGTTCGATGTGCGCGCCGTTCGTATTGTGGCCGAACGTCTGCAGGACTGCTACGCCGCTCTGGGAATAGTGCACACCCACTTCCGGCACCTGCCAGATGAATTCGATGACTATGTGGCGAACCCGAAACCTAACGGTTACCAGTCCATACATACGGTGGTGCTGGGGCCCGGCGGCAAAACGGTTGAAATTCAAATCCGTACCAAACAGATGCACGAAGATGCCGAGCTCGGCGTAGCCGCCCACTGGAAATACAAAGAAGGCACTTCAGGAGGCACGCGCTCAGGCCATGAAGACCGCATTGCCTGGCTGCGTAAGCTGATTGCTTGGCAGGAAGAGATGGCCGATTCCGGCGAAATGCTCGACGAAGTGCGCAGCCAGGTCTTCGACGACCGCGTCTATGTCTTCACTCCGAAAGGCGACGTTGTCGACCTGCCCGCAGGGTCAACGCCGCTCGACTTTGCCTACCACATCCACAGTGATGTCGGGCACCGCTGCATTGGCGCGAAGATTGGCGGGCGAATTGTTCCGTTCACCTATCAGTTGCAGATGGGAGACCAGATTGAAATCATCACTCAGAAACAGCCAAACCCAAGCCGCGACTGGCTTAACCCAAACCTGGGATACGTCACGACCAGCCGTGGACGCTCAAAAATTCACGCCTGGTTCCGTAAGCAGGATCGTGACAAGAACATCCTTGCAGGTCGGCAGATCCTGGATGACGAGCTGGAGCATATCGGCATCAATCTGAAAGAAGCAGAAAAATTCCTGCTGCCGCGTTACAACTTTAACGAGCTTGACGAGCTGTTAGCGGCCATTGGCGGAGGGGATATCCGCCTGAATCAGATGGTGAATTTCCTTCAGGCGCAGTTTAACAAGCCAAGTGCGGCAGAGCAGGACGCGGCAGCGCTGAAGCAGTTACAGCAGAAGACCTATGCGCCACAGCAGCGCAGCAAGGACAATGGTCGCGTGGTCGTCGAAGGCGTAGGCAACCTGATGCACCACATTGCCCGTTGCTGCCAGCCGATTCCGGGTGACGATATTGTCGGTTTTATTACTCAGGGGCGGGGCATCTCGATTCACCGCTCTGACTGCGACCAGCTTGCGGAACTGCAATCCCATGCGCCGGAACGCATGGTCGATGCGGTCTGGGGTGAGAGCTACTCTGCAGGGTATTCGCTGGTGGTGCGCGTGACGGCTAACGATCGCAGCGGTCTGCTGCGCGACATTACGACCATTCTTGCCAACGAGAAGGTCAACGTGCTTGGCGTGGCCAGCCGCAGCGATACCCGCGAGCAGCTCGCCACAATTGATATGACCATCGAAATCTACAACCTGCAGGTGCTGGGTCGCGTGCTTGGCAAACTCAACCAGGTGCCGGATGTGATTGACGCGCGTCGCCTGCACGGCGGTTAACGTCACTCACTTTGATCGGCCGGGTATGGCTTTGCCGCCACCCGGCTTGTTTTTTTAACGGATAAGATAATGACTCAAATCGACCGCCTGCTCGGCATCATGAAACGTCTGCGTGACCCGGAAAATGGCTGCCCGTGGGACAAAGAGCAGACTTTCTCGACCATCGCCCCGTACACTCTTGAAGAGACCTATGAGGTGCTGGACGCCATCTCACGCGAGGATTTCGACGACCTGCGCGGTGAGCTGGGCGACCTGCTTTTCCAGGTCGTATTCTATGCGCAGATGGCGCAGGAAGAAGGGCGCTTTAATTTTGAGGATATCTGCGCTGTCGTCAGCGACAAGCTGGAGCGTCGCCATCCGCACATCTTTGGCGAGGCTAGCGCGGGAAACAGTAACGAAGTCTTAACCCGCTGGGAGCAGATTAAAAGCGCCGAGCGAGCCGAGAAATCACAGTACTCTGCCCTGGATGACATTCCGCAAAACCTGCCTGCGCTCATGCGCGCACATAAAATCCAGAAACGCTGCGCTACCGTGGGTTTTGACTGGACTTCGCTTGGCCCGGTGCTGGACAAAGTGCATGAAGAGATCGACGAAGTGATGCATGAAGCGCAACAGGCCGTTGTCGATGAAGCGAAGCTGGAAGAGGAGATGGGTGATCTGCTGTTCGCTACCGTCAATCTTTCGCGCCACTTAGGGGTCAAAGCGGAAACCGCATTGCAAAAAGCCAACATAAAATTTGAACGCCGTTTTCGCGAAGTTGAGCGTATCGTTGCCTCGCGTGGCCTGCAAATGACCGGTATAGACCTCGATGCAATGGAAGAGGTCTGGCAGGAAGTAAAACGCCAGGAAACTGATCTCTAACGGAATTTTGCGATCAAGCGCCATTTGTGTGATTTTTTAAATGACAAGCGCTTGATTTGCGTCAAAAACATTTGCACAAAAGAGGCTATTTTCTCACTCCTTATGTTTGTCATTGCCTGGAAAGGGGACGGAGAATGAAAGTTTGTGGCGCTCGTCGTGTTCGGGTATACTACTTTCCCGTCCTGGTTATTCCATCGTTTCACCCTAACTTCTCAGGTTCAGCATGACAACGAACTATATTTTTGTGACCGGCGGGGTCGTATCCTCTCTGGGTAAAGGCATTGCCGCAGCCTCCCTCGCAGCCATACTTGAAGCCCGTGGCCTCAATGTGACCATGATGAAACTGGATCCGTACATCAACGTTGATCCGGGCACCATGAGCCCAATCCAACACGGGGAAGTGTTCGTTACTGAAGACGGCGCTGAAACCGATCTGGATCTTGGCCACTACGAGCGTTTCATTCGTACCAAAATGACCCGTCGCAATAACTTCACGACAGGCCGTATTTACTCCGACGTTTTGCGTAAAGAGCGCCGTGGTGACTATCTCGGCGCAACCGTTCAGGTTATCCCACACATCACTAACGCGATCAAAGAACGCATCATTGCGGGTGGCGAAGGCCATGACGTGGTGTTAGTCGAAATTGGCGGTACCGTAGGTGATATCGAATCCCTGCCGTTCCTGGAAGCGATTCGTCAGTTGGCGGTTGATATTGGTCGTGAACACGCGTTGTTCATGCACCTCACGCTGGTGCCTTACATGGCGGCGGCAGGTGAAGTGAAAACCAAGCCTACGCAGCACTCCGTTAAAGAGCTGCTCTCTATCGGTATCCAGCCTGATATCCTGGTCTGTCGTTCCGATCGCGCCGTTCCGGCCAATGAACGTGCGAAGATTGCATTGTTCTGTAACGTGCCTGAAAAAGCCGTTATTTCAATGAAAGACGTCGATTCAATTTATAAAATCCCGGGCCTGTTGAAATCACAGGGCCTGGACGATTATATTTGTAAACGATTCAGCCTGAACTGTCCGGATGCTAACCTGTCTGAATGGGAACAGGTTATCTATGAAGAAGCGAATCCGGCTGGTGAAGTGACTATCGGTATGGTCGGCAAATACATTGAACTGCCGGATGCCTATAAGTCGGTGATCGAAGCGCTGAAGCATGGTGGTCTGAAGAATCGCGTCTCCGTGAACATCAAGCTGATTGATTCGCAGGATGTTGAAACGCGCGGCGTAGAAATTTTGAAAGATCTTGATGCTATCCTTATCCCTGGCGGCTTCGGCTACCGTGGTGTAGAAGGCAAGATCGCTACCGCACGCTATGCGCGTGAGAACAATATACCCTACCTCGGCATCTGTCTGGGTATGCAGGTTGCGCTGATCGAATTCGCGCGCAACGTAGCGGGAATGGAAAACGCGAACTCTACGGAATTTGTGCCAGACTGTAAGTACCCTGTAGTGGCGCTTATTACGGAATGGCGCGACGAAGAAGGTAACGTCGAAGTCCGTAGTGAGAAGAGCGATTTGGGTGGCACCATGCGTCTTGGCGCGCAGGCGTGCCAGCTCTCTGACGATAGCGTGGTTCGCAAACTGTATGGCGAGCCAACCATCACTGAACGCCATCGTCACCGCTATGAAGTCAACAACATGTTGTTGAAACCTATTGAAGCTGCGGGTCTGCGTATTGCAGGCCGTTCCGGGGATGATCAGTTAGTCGAGATCATCGAGGTTCCTAACCATCCGTGGTTCGTCGCCTGCCAATTCCACCCGGAATTTACTTCAACGCCGCGTGACGGGCATCCGCTGTTTGCCGGCTTTGTGAAGGCCGCCAGCGATTACCAGAAGCGTCAGGCGAAGTAAAAAAGTTAGAACGGCAACGCGTACCCTGGGTACGCGTTGTTTGTCTGGAGTTTTAGTTTAACTTGTACTGAGGAAAATCTAATGTCCAAAATCGTTAAAGTCATCGGTCGTGAAATCATCGACTCCCGTGGTAACCCGACCGTTGAAGCCGAAGTTCACCTGGAAGGTGGTTTCGTCGGTATGGCGGCTGCGCCATCAGGTGCTTCTACCGGTTCCCGCGAAGCGCTGGAACTGCGCGATGGCGACAAATCCCGCTTCCTGGGTAAAGGCGTACTGAAGGCTGTTGGCGCTGTAAACGGTCCTATTGCTCAGGCAATCCTTGGCAAAGACGCCAAAGACCAGGCTGGCATCGACAAGATCATGATCGATCTGGACGGTACTGAAAACAAATCTAACTTCGGTGCTAACGCAATCCTGGCCGTTTCTCTGGCCAACGCTAAAGCAGCTGCGGCTGCTAAAGGCCAGCCACTGTTCGAGCACATCGCTGAACTGAACGGCACCCCAGGTAAATACTCCATGCCAGTACCAATGATGAACATCATCAATGGTGGTGAGCACGCAGATAACAACGTTGATATTCAGGAATTTATGATTCAGCCAGTCGGCGCGAAATCCCTGAAAGAAGCAGTACGCATGGGTTCTGAAGTGTTCCATAACCTGGCTAAAGTTCTGAAAGCCAAAGGGATGAGCACGGCTGTTGGTGACGAAGGCGGCTATGCGCCAAACCTGGGTTCTAACGCAGAAGCACTGGCAGTTATCGCTGAAGCGGTTAAAGCAGCAGGCTACGAGCTGGGCAAAGACATCACTCTGGCGATGGACTGCGCAGCATCTGAATTCTACAAAGACGGCAAGTATGTGCTGGCTGGCGAAGGTAACAAAGCGTTCACCTCTGAAGAGTTCACTCACTTCCTGGAAGACCTGACCAAACAGTACCCAATCGTTTCTATCGAAGACGGTCTGGACGAGTCTGACTGGGCTGGCTTCGCTTACCAGACCAAAGTACTGGGCGACAAAATCCAGCTGGTTGGTGACGATCTGTTCGTAACCAACACCAAAATTCTGAAAGAAGGTATCGAGAAAGGCATCGTTAACTCCATCCTGATCAAATTCAACCAGATCGGTTCTCTGACCGAAACTCTGGCTGCGATCAAAATGGCGAAAGACGCTGGCTACACCGCAGTTATCTCTCACCGTTCTGGCGAAACTGAAGACGCGACCATTGCCGACCTGGCTGTGGGTACCGCTGCAGGTCAGATTAAAACCGGTTCTATGAGCCGTTCTGACCGTGTTGCTAAATACAACCAGCTGATTCGTATCGAAGAAGCGTTGGGCGAAAAAGCACCTTACAACGGTCTGAAAGAGATTAAAGGCCAGGCATAATCGCCTAAGCCTTAAAATGAAAATGCCAGTCGAAAGACTGGCTTTTTTTTAGCTCAATATTCTGGTTACCCCATCGGTAGCGAACATCAGAGCATCATCTGCACCAACTCTGAATCCAGATGCTTGCGGTGATTCATCTTCAAAGGTAGAAGGCTCAAATTTGAGCTACAGAATGTCGGCTTTGTTTCCGTTCAACCCTCAGTCCGAAGCCCTGATGGGTACATCATTATCCTCGCCGTGGTTGATTAACCGGGCGCCATAGTTTTACTCCGATGCAACAATAGTGCAGACGCTCTGGGTCAATGCTGTTAATTTGCCAGGCTGCAGTAAATGCCGTGTCTGTTGCCTTTCAAAACTATAAGCCAGCAGAAATAAGGGTCAGGAGAATCAACGCCTTCAGGTGAATCTGATTGGTAGCATTCCTGCCAGATGTCGGCAAACAACGTCTGCCACGTTGGACCGCTTTTATTTATCTGTCATGATTACTTCCTCATCTTCATGTCCGTCAAGCGGGAATTGGGGATAAACTGCTCAGTCAGTAAAGGATTATCTCTTTTTAAAGAGTTTTGCAATATTCCCTGAAGAATAAAAAATGGCAATACAGAGAATAATGTTAATAACCACCTCGGAGCTTTCGGCTAATCTGTAATAACCGAGGATAAGGCTGACAATCAACATCATGCAGGATGTCAATAAAAGCCATGCAATGAAGGAGATCAGTGGCTTAAACCGTGAACCGTTATTTTTCCATGTGATAATACGCACCATAATGAGTAGGCAGGACAGCATATTAATAATGCAAAGCGGATTAGCGATTTTCATTGTTTGAACGTTCCTTCTCGTTAGTGTTTACCATTTTCCCGGAAATTTTTTTATTAAATCCCATCAGCAGACGTACGGCAGTTACGGCGGTAACAGTAGCGCCAATCGCCGGGGGGATATTCACTGTGATATCGAGATAGCGGGATAGTAGCGTGGATAATACCGAGGCTGTGCAATCTGATGAAATAGTACCGATGATCATAGATGCTGAAAATAAAGCCAGTCTTGCCCAGAGCGTAAATTCATTTATAGATATTACAAAGATTACGCTGCCAGAAAAAGCGCCCACCAATACCCAGGGGGAGTGGTGGGCTAAAAGCAGGTGCAGCGAAGTGGCCGCTTTAGTTAATAAAGGTGACATACTGTTCTCTCCAAATCAGGACTGACTGGATTGAACCATTCTGATGTGAATTCGGTGTGCAAAAAATGAACGCATTCATGCGAATTATGATTGTGCGGCGAAGCGTAGACCCTTAAAATAGTTAAGCCTCGAAATTCAAAGGGGCGGGTGGCATCATGGGACAAGCGCAAGCGATGGGTTAAGCTATTATAAATACATAGCTTAATTAAGCCTTTTTTATTTGTTATATCCCTCAAGCTTTAGCAAAAACGCTGCGAAAATAGTTCTCATTTTGTTAATTGTTTCTGTAATTGTTTGAAAATGATCATTTTTTTACTCAATATGCATTGCATAATCATAACGCTTTGAAAAAGATCGTTTTTTTCTAATAAGTAACATCGATTTTATAAGATTTATGCTAGATTAAATCGGTACCGTAAACGGATGGGATAGTTTATGTTTATTTCAAAAAAAATGCGCTACTTCATTGTAATAATGGAAAAAAAGAGCTTTAGCAGCGCGGCAGAAGCGTTGTATATCACCCGCTCTCCTCTGAGCAAGATGATCACAGAGATTGAGACTTTTTTGGGCGGTAAGTTGTTTGAGCGTAAGCATAATGTACTTGAACCCACACCACTTGCCTGGGAAATCTACTTTAAGTGCAAGCCGCTCTACGATAAACTGTGTGCCTTAACCAGTGAATACAGTCAAAAAAATGATGCATGTTTTCCTGAAGTCGTATTTGATATAACGGTGCCAGATAATTTTTATAAAACGTTGAAAATGATTTCAGAGTCAGAATCGCAGAACATATTCTTTAAACGAAAGGTGCTTTCTTATGATGAGATTTTGACACTGAAAGAGAATCAGAGTAACTGGTTGGTGTCATTTCGGGATCTTGGCGCCTGTGCTGGCGTGAATAAAGAGCAATGGGAAGGCAGCGATCTCGTACTGCTTTATTCGCAAGCGCATTATCGTGAAACGCAGCAATATCCTCCACTGTATATCTGGAAAGAAAACCAGACAGAGTTTCTTAAAGAGCGCTTCACCTATGCCGTAAAGGATGTCCTGCCTGAACCTCGTTTTATTGAACACAATTACGATATCCCTACACTGCTGTATTTAGTCAAAGAAGGGAAAGGGATGGTGCTATTCTCCCATAAAATTGCTGCAATGTATAAATTAGAGGGGGTCAACATGCTAACCATTAAAAACTACCATAGTAAATGGTATGTATATTCCTGTGCCACGAGCAGTACAGTGCATCAGTTAGCGGACTTCAAAAAAATCTTAAATAAATTTTTATAATGGCGTCAATGTAAAGTTACCAGCCTGTTTTAACTGACTGGTAACACAATAATCTTACTGTTAAGTTGCTAAACAATTTTTTATTTTTAATTACGCTTTTTTTGTAATATATAAATGTTTTTGTTACTCCATTGATATGTTATTTGAATAATTTATCGATCTTAAGTAAGGCAAACAGGAAAATAGGGTATAAAAGTCTCCTGTGGTTTTTTTCACCCTATTTTCCTCTCAAAGCACCGATGGAGCATGATCCGCAGGCGGGGATCTGCGATACTTACCCATTATTCCCTTAACAGAGTTGACTATGCAGTACCCGATTAACGAAATGTTCCAGACCCTACAAGGCGAGGGTTACTTTACCGGCGTTCCCGCTATCTTTATCCGTTTGCAGGGATGCCCGGTTGGCTGTGCCTGGTGTGATACCAAACATACGTGGGATAAACTTGCAGATCGGGAAGTGTCGCTGTTTAGCATTCTGGCGAAAACCAAAGAGAGCGATAAGTGGGGGGCTGGGGGGGCAGAAGATTTGCTGGCCATCATTGGCCGCCAGGGATGGACCGCGCGTCACGTGGTGATCACCGGCGGTGAACCCTGCATCCACGATCTGATGCCGCTGACCGAGCTGCTCGAAAAAAACGGCTTTAGCTGCCAGATTGAAACCAGCGGTACCCATGAAGTGCGCTGCTCTCATACTACCTGGGTAACGGTATCGCCAAAAGTGAATATGCGCGGCGGCTATGATGTACTGTCCCAGGCACTCGAACGTGCGGATGAAATTAAACATCCGGTAGGCCGCGTGCGCGATATTGAAGCACTGGATGAACTGCTGGCGACATTGAGCGATGAAAAGCAGCGCGTCATTGCCCTCCAGCCCATCAGCCAGAAAGACGATGCCACTCGTCTGTGCATTGAAACCTGTATCGCCCGTAACTGGCGTCTTTCAATGCAAACGCACAAGTATCTGAATATTGCCTAAAAAATAAGCCCGGTGGCGTTAACGCTTACCGGGCTTATCCGCTTTAGCCATTGAGATCATTCCCCGCGATATACGCAGCCTGCGGTGCAGGTCTCTTTGATAGTCACTGCGCTTAGCAGCGGTACCAGCGGCTTCATCTGATCCCAAATCCATTTTGCCAGCACTTCGCTAGTCGGGTTTTCAAGGCCCGGAATGTCATTCAGATAGTAGTGATCAAGACGGTCATAAGTGGGCTTGAAGGCGGCCTTCAGCTCGGCGAAATCCATGATCCAACCCGTATAGGGATCGACTTCACCGGTTATCTCAAGACGCACCATAAACGAGTGTCCGTGCAGGCGGCCACATTTATGCCCTTCAGGAACGTGCGGAAGACGATGGGCGGCTTCGAAGATGAAATCTTTAAACAGTGTGGTGGACATCATGAACTCTCAAATAATGCGGAAAAAACCGCCACATAGTACCGGAAAGTCCATTTTTTATCATTAACTAAAACAGACTTTACCATTGCCTTAACAAAAAGGGCAATTTTCTGCATTTTTTTAAGTTATATTTCAAAGGATTAGTTAATCGTTTTTATCGTTAAGATCGACAACTAAAACAGGTTAGTTCATTTGGTTATTTATTATTTCCATCCCTTCTTTAATTGTTATTATCACCGCCGTTAACCTTATCTTCAGTTTGGATTTATTCGCTTAAAGTCCGCTTTGCTACTGGAACATAACGACGCATGACAACACAGGCCTCCCCTTCAAATTTGCTTCCCCTCAACCCGGAGCAACTGGCGCGCCTTCAGGCGGCCACCACCGATTTCTCACCCACTCAGCTTGCCTGGGTGTCCGGCTATTTCTGGGGAATGCTCAACCAGCAGCCGGGGGCTATCGCAGCAGCGCCCGCCGCAGCGGCTGAAATTCCTGCCATTACGCTTATCTCCGCCTCGCAAACTGGCAACGCCCGCCGCGTGGCAGAGGCGCTGCGTGACGATCTGCTTGCCGCCAAACTGAACGTGAATCTGGTGAACGCCGGGGATTATAAATTCAAACAAATCGCGTCAGAAAAACTGCTGGTAGTCGTGGCCTCCACGCAGGGTGAAGGTGAGCCCGCTGAAGAAGCGGTTGCGCTGCATAAGTTTTTATTCTCGAAAAAAGCGCCCAAACTGGAAGGAACCGCGTTTGCGGTGTTCGGCCTGGGGGATACGTCCTACGAATTCTTCTGCCAGTCCGGGAAAGATTTTGACAGCAAACTGGCGGAGCTGGGCGGTGAGCGCCTGCTGGACCGCGTTGATGCGGATGTAGAATACCAGCCTGCCGCCGCCGAATGGCGGGCGCGCATTGTTGATGTACTGAAAGCGCGCGTTCCGCAAGAGGCGCCTGCGCAAGCCGCCATCACCGCAACGGGTACCGTGAATGATATCCACACCAGCCCGTACACTAAAGAGGCGCCGCTGACGGCGACCCTCGCCGTGAATCAGAAGATCACCGGGCGCGACTCAGAGAAAGACGTTCGCCATATCGAAATCGATCTGGGTGATTCCGGTCTGCGCTATCAGCCGGGGGATGCGCTGGGCGTCTGGTATCAGAACGATCCTGTCCTGGTCAAAGAGCTGGTCGAGCTGCTGTGGTTAACAGGCGATGAGCCGGTCATCGTGGAAGGTAAAACGCAGCCGCTCTCTGAAGCGTTGCAGTGGCATTTCGAGCTAACGGTAAACACTGCCCATATCGTAGAGCATTACGCCACCTTAACGCGCAGCGAATCCTTGCTGCCGCTGGTGGGTGATAAAGCGAAGTTGCAGCATTACGCCGCCGCCACGCCGATTGTCGATATGGTGCGGTTCTCGCCGGCACAGCTGGACGCCGATGCGCTTATTGGCCTGCTGCGTCCATTGACGCCGCGTCTGTACTCCATCGCCTCTTCGCAGGCTGAGGTGGAGAGCGAAGTGCACGTCACCGTGGGTGTGGTGCGTTATGACATTGAAGGCCGTGCGCGTGCCGGTGGGGCATCCAGTTTCCTCTCTGACCGTGTAGAAGAAGAGGGCGAAGTGCGCGTCTTTATCGAACATAATGACAACTTCCGTCTGCCAGAGAACCCGCAAACGCCGGTCATCATGATTGGTCCTGGCACCGGTATCGCGCCGTTCCGTTCATTTATGCAGCAGCGTGCGGCTGAGGACGCGCCGGGCAAAAACTGGCTATTCTTTGGTAACCCGCACTTCACCGAAGATTTCCTCTACCAGGTTGAGTGGCAGCGCTATATCAAAGAGGGCGTGCTCTTGCGTATCGATCTGGCCTGGTCCCGTGACCAAAAAGAAAAAGTCTACGTACAAGATAAACTGCGCGAACAGGGCGCAGAGCTGTGGCGCTGGATCAATGACGGCGCCCATATTTATGTCTGCGGCGACGCCAATCGCATGGCGAAAGACGTTGAGCAGGCTTTGCTGGACGTGATTGCCGAATTCGGTGGTATGGATGCCGAAACGGCGGATGAATTTTTAAGTGAGCTGCGCGTAGAGCGCCGTTATCAGCGAGATGTCTACTAATGAGCGAAAAACATCCTGGCCCACTGGTGGTCGAAGGCAAACTGACGGATGCCGAACGCATGAAGGTAGAGAGTAACTACCTGCGTGGTACCATTGCCGAAGATTTGAATGACGGCCTGACCGGCGGTTTCAAAGGCGATAACTTTTTGCTGATCCGTTTCCACGGCATGTATCAGCAGGACGACCGCGACATCCGCGCCGAGCGCGCCGAGCAGAAGCTGGAGCCGCGTCACGCGATGCTGCTGCGCTGCCGTCTGCCGGGTGGGGTGATCACCACCAAACAGTGGCAGGCGATCGATAAATTCGCCGCCGATAACACGATTTACGGCAGTATCCGTCTGACCAACCGTCAGACCTTCCAGTTTCACGGCATTCTGAAGAAGAACGTCAAGCCGGTACACCAGATGCTGCACTCCGTTGGGCTGGACGCGCTGGCGACCGCCAACGACATGAACCGTAACGTGCTCTGCACCTCGAACCCGTATGAGTCCGAGCTGCATGCAGAGGCCTACGAGTGGGCGAAGAAGATCTCTGAGCATTTACTGCCGCGCACCCGCGCTTATGCGGAGATCTGGCTCGATCAGCAAAAAGTCGCCACCACTGACGAAGAACCGATCCTCGGCCAGACCTATCTGCCGCGTAAGTTTAAAACCACGGTGGTGATCCCGCCGCAGAACGATATCGATCTGCACGCTAACGATATGAACTTCGTGGCGATTGCGGAAAATGGCAAGCTGGTCGGCTTTAACCTGCTGGTGGGCGGCGGTCTCTCCATTGAGCACGGTAATAAGAAAACCTACGCCCGTACCGCGAGCGAGTTCGGCTACCTGCCGCTTGAACACACGCTGGCCGTGGCGGAAGCGGTGGTGACAACCCAGCGTGACTGGGGTAACCGTACCGATCGTAAAAACGCGAAAACCAAGTACACCCTGGAACGGGTAGGCATAGAGACGTTCAAAGAAGAAGTAGAGCGTCGCGCAGGTATCAAATTTGAACCGATCCGCCCTTACACATTCACCGGCCGTGGCGATCGTATTGGCTGGGTGAAGGGTATCGACAATAAATGGCACCTGACGCTGTTTATCGAAAACGGTCGTATTCTTGATTATCCGGGCCGTCCGCTGAAAACGGGTCTGCTGGAAATAGCTAAGATCCATAAAGGCGAGTTTCGTATTACCGCCAACCAGAACCTGATCGTCGCCGGTGTGGCGAATAGCCAAAAGGCGCAGATTGAGAAACTGGCGCGCGATCATGGATTGATGGAAGCGGTCAAACCGCAGCGTGAAAACTCAATGGCCTGCGTGTCGTTCCCCACCTGCCCGCTGGCGATGGCGGAAGCCGAACGTTTCCTGCCGTCGTTTACTGACAAAGTGGAAGCGATTCTGGAAAAACACGGTATGCCTGAAGAGCATATAGTGATGCGCGTGACTGGCTGTCCGAACGGCTGTGGCCGCGCGATGCTGGCCGAGCTGGGTCTGGTTGGTAAAGCGCCCGGCCGCTACAACGTGCATCTTGGCGGCAATCGTATGGGAACCCGTATTCCGCGAATGTATCGCGAAAACATCACAGAGCCGGAAATTCTCGCTTCCATTGACGAACTGGTCGGGCGCTGGGCGAAAGAGCGCGAAGCGGACGAAGGTTTCGGTGACTTTACGGTGCGTGCGGGCATTATTCGCCCGGTGCTGGATCCCGCAAGAGATTTCTGGGAGTAACCATGAGAGGTAATTATGTCCGTACTCGATCTAAACGCCCTTAACGATCTGCCAAAAGTTGAGCGCATTCTGGCGCTGGCAGAAACCAACGCTCACCTGGAAACGCTGGACGCCGAAGGGCGTGTGGCGTGGGCGCTGGAAAACCTGCCGGGTGACTACATGCTCTCGTCGAGTTTTGGTATTCAGGCGGCGGTCAGTTTGCATCTGGTGAATCAGATCCGCCCGGACATTCCGGTGATTCTAACCGATACCGGCTACCTGTTCCCGGAAACCTACCAGTTCATCGACGAACTAAAGGACACGCTCAACCTGAACCTGAAGGTTTACCGGGCAACGGAAAGCGCGGCCTGGCAGGAAGCACGCTATGGCAAACTCTGGGAGCAGGGCGTTGAGGGCATTGAAAAATACAATGAGATCAACAAAGTCGAGCCGATGAACCGGGCGTTAAAAGATCTGAATACACAGACCTGGTTTGCTGGCCTGCGTCGCGAGCAGTCCGGTAGTCGGGCTACGCTGCCAGTGCTGGCGGTGCAGCGCGGGGTGTTTAAAGTGCTGCCGATAATTGACTGGGACAACCGAAAGATTTACCAGTATCTGCAAAAACACGGGCTGAAATACCATCCGCTATGGGATCAGGGCTATCTGTCGGTGGGCGATACCCACACCACCCGTAAATGGGAACCGGGAATGGCGGAAGAGGAGACGCGGTTCTTTGGGCTTAAGCGCGAGTGCGGGCTCCACGAAGGGTAATGTCTTTACCGCTTACCCCGGACCGTACACCCCTGTGGGGAGAGAGAGGCCGGGGTGAGGGAAGAATTACCGCACTACGCTTTCCCCGCTTTCGCCAGCTCTTTCACCAGCGGCAACATCACTTTCACCACATCACGGCTGCGGTGCTCAATCCTTTGCGGGAGCGTGCTATCAATGTGCTGCTGATTATCCAGTCTCACATCGTGCCAGCTTGTCCCGTCCGGAAACGCTTTTGATTTGGCGCGCTGCTGATAGCCATCTTTTTTACCCAGACCCCAGTTAGTTGCCTCGACGTACAGCACCGGAATGCCCGCTTTGTCGAATACTTCGCCATCGTTACAGCAGCCCGTCCCTTGGGGATAATCCGGGTTAGTACCGGGATTGGTTGTTGCATACACCCCATGGCTGCGGGCAATCGCCAGCGCCCGGTCTCTCGTAAGCTTACGCACGCTGCCCGGCGTGTTCTGACCGCTATTGAAATAGAGCTTGTCGCCCACGATCAGGTTATCAAGATTGATAACCAGCAGCGTATTTTTCTTCTCTTCAGCGCTCATACGCTTGAGGAGATCCTTTGCGCCGAGTTGTCCCTCTTCCTCACCGCTGGTGGCGACGAAACGAATACCGTACCTGGTTGGGATATTTTTCATGCGTTCGGCCAGTTCGAGCATCACCCCTACACCCGCCGCGTTATCGTCAATTCCCTGAAGCGTCAGCCCACCGAGATTATTATCGGTGTCGGTATCGCTCATCGGGGCGAAGGTATCCAGATGCGCCATGATGATAATCTGCTGGGCTGATTTACCTTCGTGCGCGGCGATAACGGTACTCCCCGTCACGTTGTGCCAGTTTTTGGTCTTATTACGCGATGTATAGATATAGCGGCTGTGGAAGGCGCGGATATCGCTCTGGTAACCCATATCCGCAAACTGCTGGCGAATATAGTCTGCAGAGAGCATTTCGGCTGGCGTACCGGTCATGCGGCCAGGAAAGAGCGTAGCAATATGCCGCGCCTGCTGCGTGGCGAATTCACCATACGGTTGATTTTTTGCCTGAGCCGGTAGGATAAAGCAAACGCCGATTGCCAGGGCTGCAATTCGGTGGCGCATTGCGCAAAACATAGTGAGTCCTTAAAAAAAGAGCAAATTTTTAACCCGCATAGTATGAAACTGTGATCGTGCTTACACAATTTGATTCGCGCTTAACCGCCCGAAATTTCGCGTGTTAAGCACTTTTTGATATTTGCTTTTTCAGCGCGTTATTCCATTGAGTAACTACTCATTCCAATTCGTAATTTCATTCGCTATGAGCAGCCCCCTATAGTCCCATTATTCCTGGTTGTTAGTGAGTTGTTGCTTGTGGACTATCTGCCGCTGTTTGCTGCGATTAAAGAGAGAGCTGTGCTAGTGGTGGGGGCGGGTGAAACTGCCGATCGCAAAATCGCCTTCCTGCAACGTGCAGGCGCCCGGGTGCAGGTCGTCAGCGAAGCCGATTTCGTGGAATCGCAAATCGACAGCGTGGTGCTGGTGATTGCCGCAACCGAAAACCGTGAGCTCAACCGCCGGGTTTCTGACGCCGCGCAGGCGCGTCATCGCCTGGTGAACGTGGTAGACGATCAACCGCTGTGCTCTTTTATCTTTCCGTCGATTGTCGACCGCACTCCGCTGCTGGTGGCGATCTCTTCCGGCGGTACCGCGCCGGTGCTGGCACGCGTGTTGCGGGAAAAAATTGAAGCGCTGCTGCCAACAAGCCTCGGGCGCATGGCTGAAAAAGCCAGCTACTGGCGCAATCACCTAAAAACGCGGTTGACCAGCGTCACTGAACGGCGTCGCTTCTGGGAGCGTGTCTTCCGTGGCCGCTTCGCCAGCCTGATGCAGGCCGGTAATGAAACGGCAGCGCAGAAAATCCTTGAAGACGAGCTGGATAACCCCGGTAGTACCCGCGGCGAGATAATTCTCGTCGGGGCAGGGCCAGGCGATGCTGGTTTGTTGACGCTGCGCGGTCTGCAGGTACTTCAGGATGCGGACGTCGTGTTCTATGACCATCTGGTTACCGACGGCGTACGGGAGCTTATCCGTCGCGACGCGGAGCAAATCTGCGTCGGCAAACGGGCGGGCGAACACTCCGTGGCGCAGCATGACACCAATCAAATGCTGGTTGCCGCAGCAAAAGCGGGGAAAACCGTAGTGCGTCTGAAAGGTGGCGATCCTTTTATCTTTGGTCGTGGTGGTGAAGAGCTGCAGGCGGCAGCCGACGCGGGTGTCCCGTTCCAGGTGGTACCAGGCATCACGGCCGCCTCGGCGGTAACGGCTTATGCCGGTATTCCGCTCACCCATCGCGATTACGCCCAGAGCGTGACCTTTGTGACCGGCCACTATAAGGCTGAAAGTACGCCGTTTGACTGGTCGCTGCTTGCCCAAAGCCGACAAACGCTGGCGATTTATATGGGCACGATGAAAGCTGCGGACATCAGCGAACAACTGATTCAACACGGCCGCGATGCGACGACGCCGGTTGCCGTGATCTCCCGCGGTACGCGCGTCGATCAGCATGTCGCCATCGGCACCTTACATGAGCTTGCACACCTTGCGAAAGATGCGCCCATGCCCGCCCTGATCGTGGTGGGAGAAGTGGTGCAACTGCACAGCACGCTCGCCTGGTTTCAACATACAACAGACGCGGAAGGCTTTGGTTCTTCTGTGGTGACTCTGGCTTAAGGAACGGTTATGGACCAAAAACGACTGACTCACCTGCGGCAACTCGAAGCGGAAAGTATCCATATTATCCGCGAAGTGGCTGCCGAGTTCTCTAACCCGGTGATGATGTATTCCATCGGCAAAGATTCCAGCGTGATGCTGCATCTGGCGCGAAAAGCATTTTATCCGGGGACGCTGCCGTTTCCGCTGCTGCACGTGGACACCGGCTGGAAATTCCGCGAAATGTACGAATTCCGCGACCGTACCGCGAAAGCTTACGGCTGCGAACTGCTGGTGCATAAAAACCCGGAAGGGGTGGCGATGGGCATCAATCCGTTTGTGCACGGCAGCGCCAAACACACCGATATCATGAAAACCGAAGGGCTGAAGCAGGCGCTGAACAAATACGGTTTTGATGCGGCCTTCGGCGGCGCGCGCCGTGACGAAGAAAAATCCCGTGCTAAGGAGCGCATCTACTCCTTCCGCGACCGCTTCCACCGTTGGGACCCGAAAAACCAGCGCCCGGAACTGTGGCATAACTACAACGGCCAGATAAATAAAGGCGAAAGCATTCGCGTCTTCCCGCTCTCCAACTGGACCGAGCTGGATATCTGGCAGTACATCTATCTGGAAAACATCGAGATCGTTCCGCTGTATCTGGCGGCTGAACGTCCGGTGCTGGAGCGTGACGGCATGTTGATGATGATCGATGACGATCGCATTGACCTGCAGCCGGGAGAAGTTATCAAAAAACAGATGGTGCGTTTCCGCACCCTCGGCTGCTGGCCGTTGACTGGCGCGGTGGAATCCAGCGCGCAGACGCTGCCTGCGATCATCGAAGAGATGCTGGTGTCGACCACCAGCGAGCGACAGGGTCGCATGATAGACCGCGACCAGGCAGGCTCCATGGAGCTGAAGAAACGTCAGGGTTATTTCTAAGGAGCCGCCATGAACACGACTATTGCCCAACAAATTGCCGATGAAGGCGGTGTTGAAGCCTACCTGCACGCGCAACAGCACAAAAGCCTGCTGCGTTTCCTGACCTGCGGCAGCGTCGATGACGGGAAAAGCACTCTGATTGGCCGTCTGCTGCATGACACGCGACAGATTTACGAGGACCAGCTTTCTTCCCTGCACAATGACAGTAAGCGTCACGGCACTCAGGGCGAAAAGCTCGACCTGGCGCTGCTGGTCGATGGCCTGCAGGCGGAGCGCGAGCAGGGTATTACCATTGATGTGGCCTATCGCTACTTCTCCACCGAGAAGCGCAAATTTATTATTGCCGACACCCCGGGGCATGAGCAGTACACCCGTAACATGGCGACGGGCGCCTCTACCTGTGAGCTGGCGATCCTGCTGATCGACGCCCGTAAGGGCGTGCTGGATCAAACCCGTCGCCACAGCTTTATCGCTACGCTGCTGGGGATCAAACATCTGGTGGTGGCGGTAAACAAAATGGATCTGGTGAACTTCAGCGAAGACAAGTTCGATGAGATCCGCCAGAGTTACCTGACCTTTGCCGAACAGCTGCCGGGCAACCTGGATATCCGCTTTGTGCCGCTCTCCGCGCTGGAAGGCGATAACGTGGCGTCCCAGAGCGCTAATCTGCCGTGGTACAGCGGCCCGACGCTGCTGGAAGTGCTGGAAACCGTGGAGATCCAGCGCGTGGTTGAGACTCAGCCGATGCGTTTCCCGGTGCAGTACGTTAACCGTCCGAACCTCGATTTTCGCGGTTTCTCCGGCACCCTTGCGTCTGGCTCGATGAGTGTCGGGCAGCGTGTGAAAGTGCTGCCATCCGGCGTGGAATCTGCCATTGCCCGCATTGTCACCTTTGATGGCGATCTTCAGGACGCGGGCGCAGGGGAAGCCGTGACGCTGGTGCTAAAAGATGAAATTGATATCAGCCGGGGCGACCTGCTGGTGGATGCCCATGAAACGCTGGCCGCAGTGCAGGGCGCAGCCGTGGATGTGGTGTGGATGGCCGAGCAGCCGCTTTCAGCAGGGCAAAGCTACGACATCAAAATCGCGGGTAAGAAAACCCGTGCCCGCGTGGATGGCATTCAGTTCCAGGTGGATATCAACAATCTGACCCAGCGTGACGTTGCCGAACTGCCGCTGAACGGTATTGGCCTGGTGGATCTGACCTTCGATGAACCCCTGGTGCTGGACCCGTACCAGCAGAACCCGGTCACGGGTGGGATGATCTTTATCGACAGGCTGACTAACGTCACCGTAGGTGCAGGCATGGTCCGTAAGCCAAACGAACGGGCGGCAACCGTTTCTGAATTCAGCGCCTTTGAGCTGGAGCTGAACGCGCTGGTTTGCAAACACTTCCCGCACTGGGGCGCGCGCGATCTGTTGGGAGGCAAGTAATGGCCGCTCATGATGAGAACGTCGTCTGGCATCCTCATCCGGTGACCGTCACGGCACGTGAGCAACTTCACGGCCATCGCGGCGTGGTGCTGTGGTTTACCGGGCTGTCTGGCTCCGGTAAATCCACCGTCGCGGGCGCGCTGGAAGAGGCGTTACATCAGCAAGGGGTAAGCACTTACCTACTGGATGGAGATAACGTGCGCCACGGCCTGTGCAGCGATTTAGGCTTTAGCGACGACGACCGCAAAGAGAACATTCGCCGGGTAGGCGAAGTCGCCAGCCTGATGGCGGATGCCGGGCTGGTGGTGCTGACCGCGTTTATCTCGCCTCACCGCGCCGAGCGCCAGATGGTGCGTGAACGCGTCGGGCACGATCGTTTTATCGAAGTGTTCGTGGACACCCCGCTGGCGATCTGTGAAGCACGCGACCCGAAAGGACTCTATAAAAAAGCGCGTGCGGGCGAGTTGCAAAACTTTACCGGCATTGACGCGGTGTACGAAGCGCCTGTATCCCCGGAAATTCACCTGGAAGGTGAACAATTGGTAACAAATTTAGTAAGCCAATTATTAGACCTGCTCAGGCAGGACGATATCATCAGATCCTGAGGCGGTATCGTTCGGGGATATTCACCCGAGCGATGAGTCATGCTCACAGGATTAGCTATGCGCAACAGTGAAAACTACATTATTACTACCGGGTCGGAGCCGCTAACTCCTGACGACGAGACGACCTGGTCCCTCCCGGGGGCCATTGTCGGCTTCGTCTCGTGGTTACTAGCGTTAGGCATTCCTTTTCTGCTCTACGGCGGTAACACGCTGTTCTTCTTCCTCTACACCTGGCCCTTCTTCCTGGCGTTGATGCCCGTAGCGATTGTGATTGGTATTGCGCTGCATTCCCTTTTTAATGGCAGACTTTTGTACAGTACGGTGATCACTATCCTCACCGTTGTGATCATCTTTGGACTGCTGTTTTTATGGTTGATGGGCTAACCTACGACATAATTAAAACCCCAGAGTAGAGTCCAATGAAAAGTTATGGGATGATGAAGCCGTTTTTTCAGGGGGCAGGATGGGTAAACTAACGCTGCTGTTGCTGGCTTTGCTGGTCTGGCTGCAATATTCGCTGTGGTTCGGTAAGAACGGGCTGCACGACTATAGCCGGGTGAGTGATGACGTAGCGGCTCAGCAGGCAACAAATGCCAAACTTAAGGCGCGTAACGATCAACTTTTTGCTGAAATTGATGACCTCAATGGCGGCCAGGAGGCGATTGAAGAACGTGCACGCAATGAACTCAGTATGACTAAGCCGGGCGAAACCTTTTATCGTCTGGTTCCGGATGCGTCTAAACGCAATCAGGGCTCAGCACAAAACAATCGATAATCAGGCCCAGGATTACGACATGGCAGTAACTTTTTCGGACGTATGCGCCGTGGTGCCGGCCGCAGGTTTTGGTCGGCGCATGCAGACAAAATGTCCCAAGCAGTACCTCTATATTGGCTATAAAACGATCCTTGAACACTCTGTGGCGGCGCTGTTGGCGCATCCCCGGGTAACGCACGTCGTGATTGCCATAAGCCCGGGTGATGAACGTTTCGCGCAACTGTCGCTGGCGAACCATCCGCAGATAACCGTTGTGGATGGGGGCGCCGAGCGTGCCGACTCCGTGCTGGCAGGTATTCAGGCCGCCAAAGGCGCACAGTGGGTGCTGGTACATGACGCGGCGCGCCCTTGCCTGCATCAGGACGACCTTACGCGTCTGCTTGCCCTTAGTGAAACCAGCTCAGTGGGCGGTATTCTGGCCTCTGCGGTGCGCGATACTATGAAGCGTGCTGAGCCGGGCAGGCAGAGCATCGCTCACACCGTGGATCGCGTCGATCTCTGGCACGCGCTGACGCCACAATTTTTCCCCCGTGAACTCCTCCACGACTGCTTAACGCGCGCTCTCAGAGAGGGGGCAATCATTACGGACGAAGCTTCCGCGCTGGAGTATTGCGGTTATCACCCTGTGCTGGTTGAAGGACGTGCTGACAACATAAAAGTGACGCGCCCGGAAGATTTACAGCTTGCGAAATTTTATCTTACCCACCCTGACTGTAAGGAAAAAGATTAATGCGTATAGGACATGGTTTTGATGTACACGCCTTTGGCGGAGAAGGCCCTATTGTGATTTGCGGCGTTCGGATCCCCTATGAAAAGGGGCTGATCGCGCATTCTGACGGCGATGTGGCGCTGCATGCGCTAACCGACGCGCTACTGGGCGCCGCCGCGCTGGGTGATATTGGCAAGCTTTTCCCGGATACCGATCCGGCATTTAAAGGTGCAGACAGCCGCGGGCTGCTGCGTGAAGCCTGGCGCCGTATTCAGGCCAAAGGGTATACCCTCGGCAACGTTGATGTGACGATCATCGCTCAGGCACCTAAAATGATGCCGCATATTCCGCAGATGCGCATATTTATTGCCGAAGATCTGGGTTGCCATATGGACGATGTCAACGTGAAAGCCACCACCACCGAAAAGCTCGGTTTTACCGGCCGTGGCGAAGGCATTGCCTGTGAAGCGGTAGCGCTACTGGTGAAGGCGGATAAATGACAGCGTTCGACTGCCTGACCTACCTGCACGGTAAACCACAAGGTCAGGGCTTGCTCAAAGCCAGCCCGGAAGATTTTGTGGTTATAGAAGATTTAGGATTTGAGCCAGACGGTGAAGGCGAACATATTCTTATCCGTATTCTGAAAAACGGTTGCAACACTCGGTTTGTGGCTGAAGCGCTGGCAAAATTCCTGAAAATTCACCCCCGTGAAGTGAGTTTCGCCGGGCAGAAGGACAAACATGCCGTTACCGAACAGTGGATCTGCGCCCGGGTGCCAGGCAATGCAATGCCGGATTTAAGCAAGTTTGAGCTTGAAGGCTGCAAAGTGCTGGAGTACGCCCGGCATAAGCGCAAATTGCGTTTGGGGGCGTTGAATGGCAATAATTTCACGCTGGTACTGCGTGACGTGACCGATCGCGTGGATGTTGAACATCGACTCAATGCCCTCTGCGCGCAGGGCGTACCGAACTATTTCGGTGCGCAACGCTTCGGTATCGGTAACAGCAACCTGCAGGGCGCATTGCGTTGGGCACAAAGCAATGCCCCGGTGCGTGACCGGAATAAACGCAGTTTTTGGTTGTCGGCGGCCCGCAGCGCGTTGTTTAATCAGATTGTGAGCGAAAGACTGAAAAAACCAGACGCGAATCAAGTTGTTGTCGGCGATGCGCTACAATTAGCGGGGCGCGGTAGCTGGTTTGTGGCAACGGCCGAAGAACTGGCCGATGTGCAGTCGCGCGTAGACGCCAAAAGCCTGATGATCACCGCCGCGTTGCCCGGCACGGGCGACTGGGGAACGTTGGGGGACGCGCTGGCTGCGGAGCAGGCAGCCGTGGCTGATGCACAAGAATTACTATCATTGCTGGTACGGGAAAAAGTTGAAGCAGCACGCCGCGCGATGCTGCTCTATCCGCAACAGCTGAGCTGGAACTGGTGGGATGACGTTACCGTTGAGTTACGCTTCTGGCTACCGGCAGGTAGCTTTGCCACCAGTGTCGTGAGGGAACTTATCAACACGCCGGGTGATTATGCGAATATTGCTGAGTAACGATGACGGGATCCATGCGCCAGGCATTCAGACGCTGGCACAACACCTTCGTGAATTTGCGGATGTGCAGGTCGTGGCTCCCGATCGTAACCGCAGTGGGGCGTCTAACTCTTTGACGCTGGAGTCGTCGCTTCGCACGCTAACCTTTGACAATGGCGATATTGCCGTACAGATGGGCACGCCGACCGACTGCGTATTTCTGGGCGTGAATGCGTTAATGCGTCCGCGCCCGGATATTGTCGTCTCCGGAATCAATGCCGGGCCAAATCTCGGCGACGACGTGATCTATTCCGGCACCGTGGCGGCCGCCATGGAAGGGCGTCACCTTGGTTTCCCCGCGCTGGCGGTATCCTTAAATGGTCATCAGCATTACGATACGGCGGCGGCGGTAACCTGTTCCATTCTTCGCGGGCTTGCTCGCGAACCGCTGCGTACCGGACGCATCCTCAATATCAATGTGCCGGACCTCCCGTTGAGTGAAATTAAAGGCATCCGCGTAACGCGCTGTGGTAGCCGTCATCCGGCCGATCAGGTTATCCCTCAGCAGGATCCGCGTGGCAACACGCTTTACTGGATTGGCCCTCCTGGCGAAAAATGTGACGCCGGGCCGGATACAGATTTCGCCGCCGTTGACGAAGGGTACGTTTCCGTAACGCCGCTGCACGTGGATTTGACCGCCTACAGCGCGCATGACGTGGTGTCTGGATGGCTGGATCGTGCTGGAGTGAACACGCAATGGTAAGTAAACGTGTACAAACTCTTCTGGAACAACTCCGCGCTCAGGGGATCACTGACGAGCGCGTGCTGGAGGCCCTCGCCCAGGTTCCCCGCGAAAAGTTTGTAGACGAGGCGTTTGAACATAAAGCGTGGGAAAACGTCGCTTTGCCGATTGGCCAGGGGCAAACTATCTCCCAGCCTTACATGGTGGCGCGCATGACCGAGCTGCTGGAGCTTACGCCAGAATCTCGCGTGCTGGAAATTGGCACCGGGTCGGGGTATCAAACCGCGATCCTGGCGCATCTGGTTCACCACGTTTGCTCAGTCGAGCGAATTAAAGGTTTACAGTGGCAGGCGCGTCGCCGCCTGAAACAGCTTGATTTACATAATGTTTCGACCCGTCACGGTGATGGCTGGCAGGGCTGGAAGGCGCGAGCCCCGTTTGATGCCATTATTGTGACGGCCGCACCGCTTGAAATCCCGGCAGCGCTGTTGTCGCAGATGGATGAAGGCGGCATTCTCGTCCTGCCTGTTGGCGATGAACATCAGCTCTTAAAGCGTGTTCGTCGGCGTGGCGGCGAGTTTATTATCGATACCGTTGAAGCCGTGCGCTTTGTGCCTCTGGTTAAGGGAGAGTTGGCCTGAGACTCGGAATTTTCCAGGATTATTAAGGTAAATTCAGCGTATGGTGAGGCGCGAAAGGTTCGTGCCGTTACGGTTATTTTAAGTCACTGGTAGTTAATACATTCCTGGGGGATAAATGAGCGCGGGAAGCCCTAAATTCACCATCAGCCGTGTTGCGGCATTATCACTGGTTTCGCTATGGCTGGCGGGTTGTTCAAATTCTGGTAATCCGCCTGCGCCCGTCAGTTCCGTCGGCGGAAGCAGCAGCTCGGGCAACACGTCCAGTGGAATGCTGATTACGCCACCTTCGACCGCGGGCGCGACACCGGCGCAGCAAATTCCGCCGATCCAGCCTGTTCAGCAGCCGGTCATGCAGCCAACTCAGATTCAGCCAGTACAACAACCTGTTCAGACCGCAAATGGCCGCATAGTGTATAACCGCCAGTATGGGAACATTCCGAAAGGGAGTTATACCGGAGGGAGCACGTATACCGTTAAACGCGGCGACACGCTGTTTTACATTGCGTGGATCACCGGGAACGATTTCCGTGACCTGGCGCAGCGAAATAACGTGCAGGCCCCGTATGGACTGGAAGTCGGCCAAACGCTACAGGTTGGTAACGCGACGGGTACGCCGCTTACGCCTGGCAACACCGTTTCAGCGGCCGATGTAACCGCGCAAAATAACAGCGTAATGCCTGCGCAAAATTCCAGCACGGCTGTTGCTTCGCAACCTGTAATTACGTATTCTGAGGATTCAGGTGATCAGAGTGCTAACAAAATGTTGCCTAACAATAAAGGTGCTGCGACAGTTGCGACAGCTGCGACTGCTGTCACAGCGCCTGTTATAGCACCTGTGGTTAGCTCTATCGTACCGACTGCCAGCAGTACGTCTACCAGTTCGCCTATTTCTGCATGGCGCTGGCCAACTGAGGGCAAGATTATCGAGAACTTCTCTTCTTCCGAGGGGGGAAATAAAGGGATTGATATCGCAGGAAGTAAGGGACAGGCTATCATCGCGACCGCAGATGGACGCGTTGTGTATGCCGGTAACGCACTGCGCGGTTACGGTAATCTTATTATCATAAAACATAACGATGATTACCTGAGTGCCTACGCCCATAACGATACGATGCTGGTCCGGGAACAACAAGAAGTTAAGGCGGGGCAAAAAATAGCTACCATGGGTAGCACCGGAACCAGTTCTACACGCTTGCATTTTGAAATTCGTTACAAAGGGAAATCCGTAAACCCGCTGCAGTATTTGCCGCAGCGATAATTTGACGAGGCATGCCAGCCAGGGTGTCTCGTTCAGGGATCACGGGTAGGAGCCACCTTTATGAGTCAGAATACGCTGAAAGTTCATGATTTAAATGAAGACGCGGAATTTGATGAGAACGGATCGGAGGCTTTTGATGAAAAAGCCTTAGTAGAAGAGGAACCCAGTGATAACGATTTGGCTGAAGAAGAGCTGTTATCGCAGGGCGTCACACAGCGTGTACTGGACGCGACTCAGCTATACCTTGGGGAGATTGGATACTCTCCACTGTTAACAGCCGAAGAAGAAGTCTATTTCGCACGTCGTGCTTTGCGTGGAGATGTTGCCTCGCGCCGCCGCATGATTGAAAGTAACTTGCGTCTGGTCGTGAAAATTGCCCGCCGTTACGGCAATCGTGGTCTGGCTCTGCTGGATCTGATTGAAGAGGGTAACTTAGGTCTCATCCGCGCAGTTGAGAAGTTTGATCCGGAACGTGGGTTCCGCTTCTCAACCTACGCGACCTGGTGGATTCGTCAAACCATCGAACGGGCAATTATGAACCAAACCCGTACGATTCGCCTGCCGATCCACATCGTCAAAGAGTTGAACGTTTATCTGCGAACCGCGCGCGAGTTGTCCCATAAACTGGACCACGAGCCAAGCGCAGAAGAGATTGCCGAGCAACTTGATAAACCGGTTGATGATGTAAGCCGTATGTTGCGTCTCAACGAGCGCATTACTTCTGTTGACACCCCGTTGGGTGGCGACTCCGAAAAAGCGCTGCTGGACATCCTGGCCGATGAAAAAGACAACGGCCCGGAAGATACCACGCAGGACGATGACATGAAACAGAGCATCGTCAAATGGCTGTTCGAATTGAACGCCAAACAGCGTGAAGTGCTGGCACGCCGTTTCGGTTTACTGGGGTATGAAGCTGCGACACTGGAAGACGTCGGCCGTGAAATTGGCCTGACCCGTGAACGTGTTCGTCAGATTCAGGTAGAAGGTCTGCGTCGTCTGCGTGAAATTTTGCAGGGGCAAGGACTGAATATCGAAGCGCTGTTCCGCGAATAAGCAACCCTTCGTCAAAAAGGCTCGTCGTGAGACGGGCCTTTTTCTTTTGTGTTATGGCTGCGCTGTTTCGTGCAGCACAGGTCAATTTCACGGCTTCCACCCTGGCCTAATCCGTTTTCGATGGCAATGTGCGCATCGATGCTCTTGTTCATAAGGTGTCACCGTTTCGCCTTCGTCATCATTTTGCCAACTAACGCCGTAAACTGCTCTCGCTCTTCTGTCGTTAAGCGTCCCAGGAATGCCTCATCAACGCGATTCCCCACCGGTTTACAGTCCTTAAGTAGTGCCTCACCCGTGGGTGTCAGAAAGACGAACCGGCGGCGTTTGTCGGCCGGGTCGTGCTCGCGTTTTACCAGCCCGCGCGCCTCCATCCTGCTCAGCATTTCTGCCAGTGTCGCTTTAGTACTTACCGCAACTTCAGTGAGTGCCACCTGTTCAATGCCGGGATGTTCGGCAATAGACCGCATCACCGCATACTGCGGCTTAGTCAGTTCCGGCAGGGCATGTTGCCACTGGGCAGTATGCTGTTGAAAGAGCTGACGCAACAGGTGGAACGCTTCTTGTCTCAGTTCCATGAACACTCCGACGGATAAATTCTCTCCCTATGATAGCCGCTAATGCCGCTGAGTTTAACGCGGCGTTTTTTAGCTATTAGTGTGATCGTGTGCGAACAATCTTGTCAGACAAAGGATCCAGGCGTAATTTAATTAAGATGTTCGTGTACGAACGAATTGATTGAGGTGTTAATGAGACTGATTGTTGGAATGACCGGGGCGACAGGTGCTCCCCTGGGCGTGGCGTTGCTTGAGGCTCTGCGCGAAATGCCGGAGGTTGAAACCCATCTGGTGATGTCCAAATGGGCGAAAACCACGATTGAACTGGAAACCCCCTACACCGCGCAGGATGTTGCCGCGCTGGCTGACGTCGTTCACAGCCCCGCCGACCAGGCTGCCACTATCTCCTCTGGCTCATTCCGCACTGAAGGCATGATCGTTATCCCGTGCAGCATGAAAACGCTGGCGGGTATCCGTGCCGGCTATGCCGAAGGGCTGGTAGGCCGTGCGGCAGACGTTGTGCTCAAAGAGGGGCGCAAGCTGGTGCTGGTTCCCCGAGAGACGCCGCTTGGCACTGTCCATCTTGAGAACATGCTTGCTCTTTCCCGCATGGGCGTGGCAATGGTGCCGCCCATGCCCGCGTATTACAACCACCCGCAGACCGCCAATGATATTACTCAGCATATTGTCACCCGTGTGCTGGACCAGTTTGGTCTGGAACATAAAAAGGCACGGCGCTGGAACGGCCTGCAGGCGGCCAAACATTTTTCACAGGAGAATAAAGATGGCATTTGATGATTTGAGAAGCTTCCTGCAGGCGCTCGATGAGCAAGGGCAACTGCTGAAAATAGAGGAAGAGGTTAACGCAGAACCCGATCTGGCGGCAGCAGCCAACGCCACGGGACGTATTGGCGACGGTGCGCCTGCGCTATGGTTCGACAACATACGTGGATTTACCGATGCCCGAGTGGTGATGAATACCATTGGTTCATGGCAGAACCACGCTATCTCCTTGGGGCTACCGGCCAACACCCCGGTGAAAAATCAAATTGACGCATTTATTCGTCGCTGGGACACCTTCCCGGTCGCGCCGGAACGACGCCCCAACCCGGCATGGGCGGAAAATATGGTGGACGGTGAGGACATTAATCTGTTCGACATTTTGCCGCTGTTCCGCCTGAACGATGGGGACGGCGGTTTCTACCTCGACAAAGCGTGCGTCGTCTCGCGCGATCCGCTTGATCCTGACCATTTCGGCAAACAGAACGTCGGTATTTATCGGATGGAAGTGAAGGGCAAGCGCAAGCTGGGCCTGCAGCCAGTACCGATGCATGATATCGCTCTGCATCTGCATAAAGCGGAAGAGCGCGGTGAAGATCTGCCCATCGCGATCACCTTGGGCAACGATCCGATTATTACGCTGATGGGCGCAACACCGCTGAAATACGATCAATCCGAGTATGAAATGGCCGGTGCGCTACGGGAAAGCCCGTATCCCATTGCGACCGCGCCGTTAACCGGTTTTGATGTGCCCTGGGGTTCCGAGGTGATTCTGGAAGGAGTAATCGAAGGCCGCAAACGTGAAATCGAAGGGCCATTCGGTGAGTTTACCGGACACTACTCCGGCGGCCGTAACATGACCGTTGTGCGTATCGATAAAGTTTCTTATCGCACCAAACCGATTTTCGAGTCGCTCTACCTGGGGATGCCCTGGACCGAAATTGATTACCTGATGGGCCCGGCCACCTGCGTGCCGCTCTACCAGCAGTTGAAAGCAGAGTTCCCGGAAGTGCAGGCGGTGAATGCGATGTACACCCATGGACTGCTGGCGATTATCTCTACCAAAAAACGTTACGGTGGTTTTGCCCGTGCGGTGGGCCTGCGTGCCATGACCACGCCACATGGTCTGGGCTACGTCAAGATGGTGATTATGGTTGATGAAGATGTCGACCCGTTCAACCTGCCGCAGGTGATGTGGGCGCTCTCATCCAAGGTTAATCCGGCGGGCGATCTGGTGCAGTTGCCGAATATGTCGGTACTGGAACTTGACCCCGGCTCCAGCCCGGCAGGCATTACCGATAAGCTAATTATCGATGCCACCACGCCTGTTGCACCGGACAACCGTGGCCATTATAGCCAACCGGTACAGGATCTACCTGAAACCAAAGCCTGGGCCGAAAAACTGACTGCAATGCTGGCCGCCCGTCAATAAAGGAGGAAAAGATGATTTGTCCACGTTGTGCCGATGAGCATATTGAAGTGATGGCGACATCACCTGTACAAGGGGTCTGGACGGTTTACCAGTGCCAGCACTGTCTGTATACCTGGCGTGATACCGAACCGCTGCGCCGTACCCGCCGCGAACACTACCCTGAAGCGTTTCGTATGACGCAAAAGGATATCGATGAGGCGCCACAGGTACCGACCATTCCGCCGTTGTTATAGACCAACGTTGTTAGTGTTTACACCCTCTCTTCGGGCTATACAGTCCAAAAGAGAGGGGCATCAGACCGCACAGGTCTAGACCAGGCTCTTCAACCGATAAACCCACTCCAGCGCCTGACGCGGTGTCAGTGAATCCGGGTCGAGATTCTCGAGCGCTTCAAGGGCGGGCGACGTCTCATCGGCTGGTGCCAGTAATGACATCTGCGTTCCATCTACCTGCGTGGCCGCCGCATTTGGCGACAGGTTTTCAAGCTCTCGTAATTTCTGACGCGCGCGCTTAATGACCTCTTTCGGCACGCCTGCCAGCGCCGCGACCGCCAGGCCGTAGCTCTTGCTTGCTGCACCCTCCTGAACCGTGTGCATAAAGGCGATGGTGTCACCGTGTTCCAGCGCATCAAGATGGACGTTGGCTACGCCTTCCATTTTTTCAGGCAACTGCGTTAGCTCGAAATAGTGGGTGGCAAACAGCGTCATGGCTTTAATTTTATTCGCCAGACTCTCAGCACATGCCCACGCCAGTGACAGACCGTCATAGGTTGAGGTCCCACGTCCAACTTCATCCATCAGCACCAGGCTATTTTCCGTGGCGTTATGCAGGATATTAGCGGTTTCGGTCATTTCTACCATAAACGTTGAACGCCCGCTCGCCAGGTCGTCGGCGGCCCCTACGCGGGTAAAAATGCGGTCGATTGGGCCAATTTCCACTTTTTGCGCCGGGACATAACTGCCGATGTACGCGAGGAGGGCAATAAGCGCGGTCTGGCGCATATAGGTACTTTTACCGCCCATATTTGGGCCGGTAATAATGAGCATTCTTCGCTGCGGCGACAGGTTCAGCGGGTTAGCGATGAACGGCTCGTTCAGCACTTTTTCCACCACCGGATGGCGGCCTTCGATAATGCGAATGCCGGGCTTGTCCGTGAAGGTTGGGCAGGTGTAGTTCAGCGTTTGGGCGCGCTCTGCCAGGTTTGCCAGCACATCCAGTTCAGCCAGCGCACCTGCGCTTAACTGGAGGTCTGCAAGATGCGGCATGAGCATATCGAACAGCTCTTCATAAAGCTGTTTCTCCAGTGCCAGGGCCTTGCCCTTCGAGGTGAGAACTTTGTCCTCATACTCTTTCAGCTCCGGGATAATGTAGCGCTCGGCATTTTTCAGCGTCTGGCGACGAACGTAGTGGATAGGCGCCATATGGCTCTGCCCACGGCTGATCTGGATGTAATAGCCATGAACGGCGTTATAACCTACTTTCAGGGTGTCGAGGCCCAGACGCTCGCGCTCGCGAATCTCCAGCTTATCAAGATAATCCGTTGCGCCGTCTGCCAGCGCGCGCCATTCGTCAAGCTCTTCGTTATAGCCGGGGGCAATCACGCCGCCATCGCGCACCAGAACCGGAGGCGCGTCGATGATTGCGCGTTCAAGCAGGTCGCGAAGCTCGCTAAACTCACCCATTGTTTCACGCAGTGTCTGGACCGGACCGCTATCGATATCTGCCAACTGGGCGCGCAGTTCCGGTAGCTGCTGGAAAGCATGACGCATACGCGCAAGGTCGCGAGGGCGTGCCGTGCGCAGCGCCAGCCGGGCAAGAATACGCTCCAGATCGCCTACCTGGCGCAGGACGGGCTGCAGCTCGGCATAGCGCTCCTGTAAGGCGGCAATGGTCTGCTGGCGGCTGGTCAGGATAGCGGTGTCGCGTACAGGCATATGCAGCCAGCGTTTCAGCATACGGCTGCCCATAGGGGTCACCGTGCTGTCGAGCACCGAGGCAAGGGTATTGTCGGCGCCGCCAGCCAGATTCTGGGTGATCTCAAGATTACGACGCGTGGCAGCATCCATGATAATGCTGTCCTGCTGGCGCTCCATGGTGATGGAACGGATATGCGGCAGGGACGTGCGCTGGGTATCTTTTACGTACTGTAGCAAACACCCCGCGGCACACAGCCCGCGCGGGGCGTTTTCTACGCCAAAGCCAATCAGGTCACGCGTGCCAAACTGAAGATTCAACTGCTGGCGCGCGGTGTCAATTTCGAATTCCCACAGCGGGCGACGGCGCAAACCGCGACGACCCTCAATAAGCGCTGTTTCTGCAAAGTCTTCGGCATAGAGTAATTCTGCCGGGTTCGTACGCTGCAGTTCGGCTGCCATGGTATCGCGATCGGCGGGTTCGCTCAGGCGAAAACGCCCGGAGCTGATATCCAGAGTGGCGTAGCCAAAGCCTTTGCCATCCTGCCACAGCGCCGCCAGCAGGTTATCCTGGCGCTCCTGCAGCAGGGCCTCGTCGCTGATAGTACCCGGCGTAACGATGCGCACAACTTTGCGTTCAACCGGCCCTTTTGAAGTAGCAGGATCACCGATCTGTTCACAGATGGCGACTGATTCACCCTGATTAACAAGCTTTGCCAGGTAGTTTTCAACCGCGTGATGCGGGATGCCTGCCATGGGGATCGGCTCGCCCGCCGATGCCCCACGTTTGGTCAGTGAGATGTCGAGCAACTGCGACGCACGTTTGGCATCGTTATAAAACAGCTCGTAAAAATCGCCCATACGGTAAAACAGCAGGATTTCCGGATGTTGCGCTTTCAGCTTCAGATACTGCTGCATCATGGGGGTGTGGTCTGATAGATCCTTGCTTGCAGACTCTTGCATATTGATTTTACTCGTTTTTTAAGTCTTCTGAGTACTCATGTTGCCCCAGGCGAAACCCCTTTGAGCTCACATAAACCCATAAATTTGTATACCAGAGTATTCTCGCTACTATCTGGTATACACACTTGAACTGCTGGTATACATTGATGAAAATGACACTCAATCAGTCGATTATAATCAATAAGTTATCTATCGACGTGAAACCGAGCCTTGATTCGCAAGGCAGAGTAGTCTACTTACCCAATCCAGAGCGAAAACCGTATCTTATCACTGATAATCACCGGGATTCACCAGTTGGTTTTGGTGTCAAAATCAGTGCAACGAAAAAGACCTATATCGTTCAGCGACGAGTCTCTTCTCCTGGCAACCGCCCTAAGACGGGGGAAAATCCCCATCTGAGGTTATCAGGTCTACAATTGGCAATGTCTCTGATTTCGCTAATATCGATCAAGCCCGCGAGGTTGCTCGCAATTTAGTTCAAACCATGAAGTTGACCAAAAGGAACCCTAACAAGATAAAACGGGAGTCCGATGCTTCTGAACTCACTATCAGTCAAGTTTTTGCTCAATACCGCCAGCATCTGCTGGGTAGAGCGAAACCAGCTAAACCCAACACCTTGGCTGTATTAGATAAAGCAGAGAACAGGCTTTCTGAGTGGGCTGGTTTGCGAGTTTGTAATGTGTTCGATATCGTCATTGATGGTTATGATATTTATGAAATGATATTGTCGCTATTACCATCCAATATATCTATGATATATGGTTTTCCACGAGGGTAGGTAATAATTACACAGCTGATTGGAATTTTTTAGAGAAGTGAAAATATCGGAACAAACTCATCCATTGTGCTTGTTCCGATTATATATTATTTTCATTTTATACTTGGTTGATTCACAACCTTAAATATAAACAGTGACTAATTAATCAGTACGATTCATATATATGGCTGACACATGCCCCACAAACTTTTCGTCCAATTTTAGCGATTTTCTCCCTTGCTTCTTGCTCAGTAGCACATGTAAAATGGTTTTCTTTACTATCTGATTTGTCCATTTTTTTGCATATGGATTTTGCCTTTGAATTACATTTATATTTTGAATCTTTCGGGTACATATCCCCTTCAAAAAGGTGAAGTTCTCCGGAATCTTTATTTTCTTTAAGTGTGTAAGCTTTCATATATATATATCTTATTTGATAACAATACCCTTTCGGGTTAAAAGTAAGCGTACAGCGCGAACCGTCTGGTCATAATCTGATGTATTCGACAAAGTGGTGTCCACCAAATAAGTAGTGGGAACCAAAGTGTCAGATATGCAGAAAAATGTGACCCCCGGCAGGCGTAAGGGCTGCCCTAATTATTCTCCTGAGTTTAAGCAGCAGCTCGTTGCTGCCTCCTGCAAACCCGGAATATCCATTTCAAAACTGGCGCTTGAAAACGGCATCAACGCCAATTTGTTATTTAAATGGCGCCAGCAGTGGCGCGACGGAAAGCTACTGTTACCTTCCTCAGAGAGTCCTCTGCTACTTCCTGTGACTCTCGATGCCACTGCCGTACAGCCAGAATCGCTCGCAGAAGACCCGGGGCTCAGTATCAGCTGTGAGGTAACGTTCCGGCACGGGACGCTTCGCCTCAACGGCACTGTCAGCGAAACGTTCCTGGCTCTGCTGATACAGGAACTGAAGCGATGATCCCGCTACCTTCAGGTACTAAAATCTGGCTGGTTGCCGGTATCACCGACATGCGTAACGGCTTCAACGGCCTGGCCGCAAAGGTGCAGACCGCGCTGAAAGATGACCCGATGTCCGGCCACGTCTTCATCTTCCGGGGACGCAGCGGCAGTCAGGTCAAACTGCTCTGGTCCACCGGTGACGGGCTGTGCCTGCTGACAAAGCGACTGGAACGTGGTCGCTTCGCCTGGCCCTCAGCCCGCGATGGCAAAGTGTTCCTGACGCCGGCGCAGCTGGCGATGCTGATGGAAGGTATCGACTGGCGACAGCCAAAGCGGTTACTGACGTCCCTGACCATGTTGTAGCGCTCTTTATCCTGGTTGTCGCAGAATAAGCCTGGTAAAATACGGGCTTATGAACGACACCTCTTCTGACGACATCCTTCTGCTGAAACAGCGCCTGGCCGAACAGGAAGCGCTGAACCGCGCCCTGCTGGAAAAGCTGGCCGACCGGGAACGCGAAATAGACCATCTGCAGGCGCAACTGGATAAGCTGCGCCGGATGAACTTCGGCAGTCGTTCCGAAAAGGTATCCCGCCGTATCGCGCAGATGGAAGCTGACCTGAACCGGCTGCAGCAGGAAAGCGATACGCTGACCGGTCGGGTTGATGATCCGGCGGTGCAGCGCCCGCTGCGTCAGACCCGCACCCGCAAACCGTTCCCTGAGTCACTCCCCCGTGATGAAAAGCGGTTGTTACCCACAGAGTCCTGTTGCCCGGAGTGCGGTGGTTCGCTGAGCTACCTGGGTGAGGATGCCGCCGAACAGCTGGAGCTGATGCGCAGCGCCTTCCGGGTTATCCGGACAGTACGTGAAAAGCATGCCTGCCGTCGGTGCGATCGCATCGTTCAGGCCCCGGCGCCTTCGCGCCCCATCGAACGGGGTATCGCCGGACCGGGGCTGCTGGCCCGCGTGCTGACCTCAAAGTATGCAGAGCACACACCGCTGTATCGCCAGTCGGAGATCTATGCCCGCCAGGGTGTGGTGTTGAGTCGTTCTGTACTGTCGGGCTGGGTGGATGCGTGTTGTCGTCTGCTGGCACCGCTGGATGAAGCCCTTCAGGACTATGTCCTGACCGACGGCAAACTCCATGCTGACGATACGCCTGTCCCGGTGCTGTTGCCGGGTAATAAGAAGACGAAGACCGGGCGCTTATGGACGTACGTTCGCGACGACCGCAACGCCGGCTCAGCGCTGGCCCCCGCAGTGTGGTTCGCTTACAGCCCGGACAGAAAAGGTATCCACCCTCAGACCCATCTTGCAGGCTTCAGTGGCGTACTGCAGGCTGATGCCTACGCCGGGTTCAACGAGCTCTACCGCGACGGTCATATAAAGGAAGCCGCGTGCTGGGCCCATGCCCGGCGTAAAATCCATGATGTTCACGTTCGCACTCCCTCAGCGCTCACAGATGAAGCGCTGAAACGGATAGGCGAGTTGTATGCCATCGAAGCGGATATCAGGGGAATGCCAGCAGAACAGCGGCTTGCTGAACGCCAGTTAAAAACGAAAGCGCTTCTTAAATCACTGGAAAACTGGCTGCGTGAAAAAGTGAAAACCCTGTCGCGACACTCAGAGCTGGCAAAAGCGTTCACCTATGTACTGAACCAGTGGCAGGCGTTGACATACTACGCAGACGACGGCTGGGCTGAAGCCGATAACAATATCGCTGAAAATGCGCTGCGGACGGTCAGTCTGGGGCGTAAAAACTGGCTGTTCTTCGGCTCAGACCACGGTGGTGAGCGGGGAGCGCTGCTGTACAGTCTGATCGGGACGTGCAAACTGAATGGAGTAGCTCCAGAACGTTACCTTCACCATATCCTTGACGTCATTGCTGACTGGCCGGTAAACCGGGTTGGTGAACTGCTGCCGTGGCGGATCACACTGCCTGCCGAATAACCCATCCTCGTCACGTCAATACGGTTCGCGCTATACGCTTACGGTTAAAAATACCATAAATATTTTACGATTTTGCAATTGGCTGATCAATATGTTTATTCTATATAGAGTTGACTTTATGCGTATTTTTGTTATTAAAAATGTAAGATTATTAAATAATAACTGAGGGGTGATATAATGGTTTCGTTAATAAATAAAGCTGTAAATAAATATAATCATTGGTGGAATAAAAAGAACTATCGGAGCAAGTTGTCTTGATTGCCCTTATTCCGATTGTATATGGAGTTTGGTTAATAATTACTACTTAGTGAGTTAATAACTTAATTCTGAAAACTCGCTTGTTTTAAGATGCGAGTTATCTACGTTCTTGACGGATTTACCTACGAGTACTAATAATAAAGCAACAATTGCAATGCAGGCGAAGATAACGTATTTCTTCGCTTTTAATTGATCTGAAAAGTGAGCTTTCCGATATTTGGCTATAATAAAAAAGAATGCAACTATTAAAATAATCGCCCAGATTAAGTAGTTTTGAATAAAGAAATTAAAATACTCTGCATATAGTCCTAACTTATTGCTGAAATCCATAACTATCCACCTCTGATTAATATGTAATATTTATATCAGTCATAAAGCCACTTTCCTGCTTTCGCTGATTCGGAAAACATTCTGATTGTTAAAGGCTGGCGAGTTCGTTCTACATCTTCCCGTTTTAATTTAAACCACCGTGTTAGCAGTGGAGTATTTTCCTAAGGAAAATAATACGGCCATTTAACTTCTGATAAATCTACATTAAATTTTTTTTCAAATTTATTCAAAGCTTCATACAGGTCATCACCGGGAGCTTCAAATAAATCAGAGTCAAGTTCTAAAGGGATTTCTTTCCAATGGCTATCTAAATATCCGGGAATTTCTTTTCTGAAGAAATCCAGAACAATGTATTCAACAGTAGTCATTAGAATGGTTCCATTATGCTTGGTATTTACTTTCCGTTTTGCTAAAAAGCCCCGCAGGGCTTTGTTTATGCTGTTGATCGTTCGTTCCAGGCATCAGTATACTGAATATTGCCATCAACAATTCGCCAAGTGATTTTTTCATACTGTAAGCTGACACTTTCAACATGGTTCATTTTATCGTTGACAGCTAATTTAACATTTGGCACACCACAGTTAACACCAGTGATTTTCACATTTTCCATTAAAACAGTGTAGTAGCAAACTTCTTGTCCGGCATCACTGATATGGTAAAAACGGATTTCGGCACTTTTTAAAGTCTGTCCAGTCGCTGCTGCTTTATAAAGATAAGGTGTAGAGCTATCAACTTCCTTTTCAATCATCATGGATGAATGTTGACGAGTGCCAGTGATTTTACCATTGGCATTGTCTACTGGAAGATTGATACCGTGGCTTAACCCAATAATCTCTATACTACCGTCACGATCCTGAACATCGACAGAACCTTTAATGTCTGCACCACCATCATCTTTAAGCCACATATACGGAGGGATTGGCATGTTATTTGTTCCTTATTTTTTTAATTAACTTCATTGTAACTAAATAGATTAAAGTTGTTATAGAAAAAACTGTTATTAAGGACACATAGAAATAAAGATCATAGTAATTGTCAGCACCTATTTCTCCTGAGCCATAAATAAGATGACCAAGCCATGAATAGAACTTGTCACTAATCCAATTTTCAGGAGCACCTAAGGTGCGAGCTATAACAAGAGACAAAAGGATATAAAATATAACTTTCGCAATTCTACGGGCAAGTGTTGTTATAGTCACCAGCTACTACCTCCACCCAGCCACGAGCCATAAGTGACCGCATACATGGAACTTGTATTGGAGCCGTTCTTAGAAGTGCATTTCTGATGAGTGCATAGTCTGAATTATGTGCAATTGTTATACAACCCTCAGAAACTCGACTTGGATGAAGTCTAAACAATCCACGATGGACACCATTGATCCAGGTTCCGTCATCAATGCCCCAATCTTCTTTGTATAGGGCAAACCACTCATCCCGACCAAACTCAGCACCATAGTAAAATTTGTTGTATAGATCTTGTGCCTTAGCTTTAACCCATGAGCCTAGCCCACCTGCTCCTCGCTCTACTATCCAGTATTTTCCCGGCGGTAGTGGTCCGTCACTCGGAATAGCTCCACATGCTCCTTTATTCCGATATACTCCTTTACCAGAGAAAGCCATAAAAACACCCACACCATACAGATTGAAAGGTGCATAGTCTGCCCCGTTCAATATCAATTTTCCGTGTAAGGCCATACTCCTTTTCCTTATGGTATTGTAAATCCTCACAAATATTGTATCTATTGAGTGGAGGTGAGTAAATAACCAATGTGTGGTTTTTTTGTTCCTGAGAGAGTTAGTTATCTGCTTCTATCAAAACACATCCAGAATTACCCAAAATGTATCCCATCAGTAAACTAGACCCTACTTAGTAGAAACTTTGTTCCGCTATTTCAACAATTTAACCATTGAAAAATGGTACTGCTGCATCATGGGGGTGTGGTCTGATAGATCCTTGCTTGCAGACTCTTGCATATTGATTTTACTCGTTTTTTAAGTCTTCTGAGTACTCATGTTGCCCCAGGCGAAACCCCTTTGAGCTCACATAAACCCATAAATTTGTATACCAGAGTATTCTCGCTACTATCTGGTATACACACTTGAACTGCTGGTATATATCGATGAAAATAACATTCAATTAGTCGAATGTAATTAGTAAGGTACCTATCGACGACAAACCAGGTCTTGATTCGCAATGCCGAATAGTCTACTTATCCAATCCAGAGCGAAAACCATATCTTATCACTGACAACCATCGTGATTCACCCGTTCGGTTTGGTGTTAAAATCAGTGCAGCAAAAAAAAAACCTCTTCCATCCAAAGGCGAGTATCATTAGCAGAACAACAGATGATGTGAAGTCGTGTCGAAACCTTATAATGAGTACAGATTACGCATTCGATAGCTGAGGAATAGTGGTGAGCAATGACAAGAAAACGCAGGTGTATTACGTTAAACCGTCCCGCGCCGACATTGCTCGCTCGGTAGCAACATCAACTGCCGTTGAGACAGGAAAATCATCTGCGAAGATTGAAGCATCGCTAGACGCGACGCGCAAAAAGTTCGCCCATCTCCGGCTCGCTGTATAATCATTTCTTAACGCAGCGCTAACCCAATAACACATCGGACCGTAGTCCATTGACATGCCTGCGTGGATAACCAAAACGTATTCGGCTTTGTTTTGCTCCCAGGGTTGATAATCCAGCGGCCTGTCCCCCCTGAACTGTCATCACATCAGCTAAAAGTTGTGATAAACGTCCGTCACCTTCTCGGAATGGATGGAGGAGTACCCGATCTGCATGTGTTACAGCAATAGCCTCTATGAGCTGTTCTTCGCTCATGTTGGTGCATGGCATATATGGGGTAAGGTATTTAGCATCGAATTCCTGTAGTAGCTTTGGCAACGGTACAGAGGGCGTGAAGATAAAGCCCCCTTTACTGTTATTGAGAGTCCTTTCTTACCCGGCCCACTCATAGATGTTCCCCGGCCAGCGGCGGTGCCAGCTCCACAACAAAGCAATGGTTACCTGTCCTGTTGGAAACTGTTCTTCAACAATGGTAAGCGTACAGCGCGAACCGTCTGGTCATAATCTGATGTATTCGACAAAGTGGTGTCCACCAAATAAGTAGTGGGAACCAAAGTGTCAGATATGCAGAAAAATGTGACCCCCGGCAGGCGTAAGGGCTGCCCTAATTATTCTCCTGAGTTTAAGCAGCAGCTCGTTGCTGCCTCCTGCAAACCCGGAATATCCATTTCAAAACTGGCGCTTGAAAACGGCATCAACGCCAATTTGTTATTTAAATGGCGCCAGCAGTGGCGCGACGGAAAGCTACTGTTACCTTCCTCAGAGAGTCCTCTGCTACTTCCTGTGACTCTCGATGCCACTGCCGTACAGCCAGAATCGCTCGCAGAAGACCCGGGGCTCAGTATCAGCTGTGAGGTAACGTTCCGGCACGGGACGCTTCGCCTCAACGGCACTGTCAGCGAAACGTTCCTGGCTCTGCTGATACAGGAACTGAAGCGATGATCCCGCTACCTTCAGGTACTAAAATCTGGCTGGTTGCCGGTATCACCGACATGCGTAACGGCTTCAACGGCCTGGCCGCAAAGGTGCAGACCGCGCTGAAAGATGACCCGATGTCCGGCCACGTCTTCATCTTCCGGGGACGCAGCGGCAGTCAGGTCAAACTGCTCTGGTCCACCGGTGACGGGCTGTGCCTGCTGACAAAGCGACTGGAACGTGGTCGCTTCGCCTGGCCCTCAGCCCGCGATGGCAAAGTGTTCCTGACGCCGGCGCAGCTGGCGATGCTGATGGAAGGTATCGACTGGCGACAGCCAAAGCGGTTACTGACGTCCCTGACCATGTTGTAGCGCTCTTTATCCTGGTTGTCGCAGAATAAGCCTGGTAAAATACGGGCTTATGAACGACACCTCTTCTGACGACATCCTTCTGCTGAAACAGCGCCTGGCCGAACAGGAAGCGCTGAACCGCGCCCTGCTGGAAAAGCTGGCCGACCGGGAACGCGAAATAGACCATCTGCAGGCGCAACTGGATAAGCTGCGCCGGATGAACTTCGGCAGTCGTTCCGAAAAGGTATCCCGCCGTATCGCGCAGATGGAAGCTGACCTGAACCGGCTGCAGCAGGAAAGCGATACGCTGACCGGTCGGGTTGATGATCCGGCGGTGCAGCGCCCGCTGCGTCAGACCCGCACCCGCAAACCGTTCCCTGAGTCACTCCCCCGTGATGAAAAGCGGTTGTTACCCACAGAGTCCTGTTGCCCGGAGTGCGGTGGTTCGCTGAGCTACCTGGGTGAGGATGCCGCCGAACAGCTGGAGCTGATGCGCAGCGCCTTCCGGGTTATCCGGACAGTACGTGAAAAGCATGCCTGCCGTCGGTGCGATCGCATCGTTCAGGCCCCGGCGCCTTCGCGCCCCATCGAACGGGGTATCGCCGGACCGGGGCTGCTGGCCCGCGTGCTGACCTCAAAGTATGCAGAGCACACACCGCTGTATCGCCAGTCGGAGATCTATGCCCGCCAGGGTGTGGTGTTGAGTCGTTCTGTACTGTCGGGCTGGGTGGATGCGTGTTGTCGTCTGCTGGCACCGCTGGATGAAGCCCTTCAGGACTATGTCCTGACCGACGGCAAACTCCATGCTGACGATACGCCTGTCCCGGTGCTGTTGCCGGGTAATAAGAAGACGAAGACCGGGCGCTTATGGACGTACGTTCGCGACGACCGCAACGCCGGCTCAGCGCTGGCCCCCGCAGTGTGGTTCGCTTACAGCCCGGACAGAAAAGGTATCCACCCTCAGACCCATCTTGCAGGCTTCAGTGGCGTACTGCAGGCTGATGCCTACGCCGGGTTCAACGAGCTCTACCGCGACGGTCATATAAAGGAAGCCGCGTGCTGGGCCCATGCCCGGCGTAAAATCCATGATGTTCACGTTCGCACTCCCTCAGCGCTCACAGATGAAGCGCTGAAACGGATAGGCGAGTTGTATGCCATCGAAGCGGATATCAGGGGAATGCCAGCAGAACAGCGGCTTGCTGAACGCCAGTTAAAAACGAAAGCGCTTCTTAAATCACTGGAAAACTGGCTGCGTGAAAAAGTGAAAACCCTGTCGCGACACTCAGAGCTGGCAAAAGCGTTCACCTATGTACTGAACCAGTGGCAGGCGTTGACATACTACGCAGACGACGGCTGGGCTGAAGCCGATAACAATATCGCTGAAAATGCGCTGCGGACGGTCAGTCTGGGGCGTAAAAACTGGCTGTTCTTCGGCTCAGACCACGGTGGTGAGCGGGGAGCGCTGCTGTACAGTCTGATCGGGACGTGCAAACTGAATGGAGTAGCTCCAGAACGTTACCTTCACCATATCCTTGACGTCATTGCTGACTGGCCGGTAAACCGGGTTGGTGAACTGCTGCCGTGGCGGATCACACTGCCTGCCGAATAACCCATCCTCGTCACGTCAATACGGTTCGCGCTATACGCTTACCAACAATGCAGGGGTAGAACTTTTCTAGCAGCACAAGCTCCGCTTCATCCATCTCACCAGGATTATCAATCCCCAGCTTATTTGCCAGGACATGCTCATCGGGGTTTTTCTCATATTGTCCTTCACTGCCTGAGACACGGTATCGGCTCAAGGCAACATTTTGCGCTAAGGAAGAGCTAAAATTATAACGCTGAATGAGTAGGGTGAAATGATAATATAATCAGCGGGTTAGCAATTGTAGTTTCAAGTTCTGAAAGAAAATAATCAGTCTTAATATACCGTTGCATCCTTAGCTTGTGAGCATCTAAATAGGCAATTGAGCTCATGGAGCTATGATATCCCTTTTTTTGATAATATTACGCTCCAAGGCCGTAAGTTCCCTTTAATGTCGCATGAAAAAGTGCGGCGCAGAAAAATGTCAGGATTTTACGAGACGCCCTCCGACATTAATTCAATGACGATTTTTCCATGCTCAACGCCCACCCTCACTCGTGAATTTGTGGTAAAGCCAGCTTGCTCAAGCCAGTCGCCTTTCAGGCTCAGCGCAGCATGGACGCTATAACCTGTTGGGACTTTTGTTTTACGATTTTCATGTCGTCTCCTGAAGTAACCCACTTTTAACTGCCGATAGGGTCTGTTAATGGCCATGTCCTGCATATAACCTCCGTGCGATGCCGGAAATATCGTTGTGTAATTGCTGTATAAAATACCAGTAAAGAGGCGGTAGAGTGGAGTTAATACTGGAAGGAGGATCCAGAAAAAGGAATGCAACAACTGTAATTCAGAATCAAAAGGGGTAATTATTTTTAGCGTCTGTCTGCTGTGCCGTGCAGCAGGAAGGCATAACCAGAGCACCACTAACGCGACCACAAAGAAGCCCGCACCGGCCAGAGCGTGGCCGCCGGACGCAGGGGGAGTAAAGACATGCTACCGGACCTTAAACAATAAAATGTATGTGCTTTTTGCCATGGTAAGGGGAGATCTCAATTTTGTTTTTGACCCGAAAAACGTCCCAGAGAAGATCTTCAGATAAAATTTCCTGCGGGGTTTCCGTAGCCACAATTTCCCCTTTCTGCATCACGATCAGCGAATCACAGAACATCGATGCATGATTAAGATCGTGAATGGCGACGATGCTGGTCAGCGGGAGTTGACTGATCACGGGCATCAACTGCATCTGGTGGTGAATGTCCAGGTGATTGGTGGGTTCATCGAGCAGGATTTCAGTCGGCGTTTGCGCCAGCGCGCGGGCAATATGTACCCGCTGGCGCTCCCCGCCGGATAAATTCAGCCAGCCCTGATCGCTTTTTTCCAGCATATCGACCCTTTCCAGCGCGGCGATAACGGTCTCGTCATCGTGTTGTCTCCAGTTGGAAAACGCGGAGTGATGTGGAATGCGCCCGAGTTTGACCACGTCGCGAACGCGCATATTGGCATCACCGTAGAGCGTTCTGATTGTCGGGTTCATTGCCTGGCCATCCATCACCACGATATGGCCTTTTTTTACCGCGTCCAGTTGGCTGACTGCCGGGTCGCTCTTGAGGAATTTGATTTTTTCCTCGGCGTTGTCCAGCGCCCAGCGGTTGCGATCCAGGTTTGAGACCACGATGACATCCGGGTTCGCTGCAATGATGTTTTCCCAGCCCACGGTGGGCCACTCTGTCTCTGAGGTAATGGTGTTATGGCCACCCAGCACATTAGCGATAAACCCGGAGGCACTGTTTTTACCGCCTACATAGGCATCAGCAGAAGGGGAGGCGCTCGAGAACCAGAAGACAAAGGAGAGATCTTTTTTATTCTTACCAAATTCAGAGCGCAGGGCGTTTTCGCGTTTTTTTAAATCAGCGATTAAGGCGTTACCCCCGGTCCTGTACGTTAAAAATGGCGGCGAAATCCGCAATCTCTTTATAAAGCCAGGTCGTGTGCCACAGTTTTTGACGGCTGCCGCCAGATCTTCTCGCTTCGTGACCTTACTCTCCGGCCCGAGCAGGAGAGGCAGTTGCGAAGGGACAAAATCAGGGTTTTGCGCAAGTATTGATTCAAGAGTAGGGATTTCAATCGTCAGAGGATAAGTGGTTGCCAGCGCAGAACCGAGCGATGCAACCGCCAGGCCCACCGCGCAGAGGATCTTATTCATATAACGGCACCCTTCATTAAAATCATTATAAATGCAAATGAAAATCATTATCGATGAGGGGTTTTATACCGGGAAAAATATATTGTGTCAATGAGGGATAGTTTCGGAGGGTGATAAATAGCGGTGCGAGAACACCGCCGGAATGATCGCTACGCCAGGCTCTCTTTATCAATGCCCAGCCGCTTCATACGCGACAGCAGAGTGGTGCGTTTTAACCCCAGCCGCTGAGCGGCGCCTTTAGGTCCGGCCACCACGCCGTTGGTCTCTTTAAGCACGCGCATAATCAGCTGGTATTCGTCTTCGCCATCCTGCGCCACTTCCGCCGCCGTCACGGACGCTTCCGCCAGTGAGACGTCGGGCAGTGACAGCTGCAGTACGTTGCCGCGCGTCAATAGCACCGCACGCTCAATGACGTTTTCCAGTTCGCGAACGTTGCCAGGCCACTCCATGGAAGAGAGCGTACGTAGCGTCTCGGCAGGGATACTGTCGATATTTCGCCCCATTCTGCGCGCAATCTTAGCGGTGAAGGCTTTGACCAGCAGAGGAATATCTTCCGGGCGCTCGCGCAGCGGCGGCAGGTAGATCGGGAACACGTTCAGGCGATAATAGAGATCGCTTCGAAACTCGCGGTCGGCGACCATTTTTTTCAGGTCGCGGTTTGTTGCCGCAATTAAACGCACATCCGTCTGGATCAGCTTATTGCTGCCGAGACGTTCAAACTCCTGCTCCTGAAGAACGCGAAGCAGCTTTGGCTGGAGCTCCAGCGGCATATCGCCCACTTCATCGAGAAACAGCGAGCTTTTATCTGCCAGTTCAAAACGGCCGAGACGTTGGCTGCTGGCGCCAGTAAACGCGCCGCGCTCATGGCCGAAGAGATCGCTTTCCAGCAGCCCGGCAGGCATGGCGGCACAGTTCATCTTCACCATGCGGCGGCTGTTGCGGTTGCTCAAATTATGGATAGCACGGGCGATCAGCTCTTTGCCGGTGCCGGTTTCGCCGAGAATAAGCACCGTGCTGTCGCTCTGTGCGACCATTTCAACCTGCTTGAGCACGCTGTACATGGCATCGCTGCGACCAATAATTTCGCCAAACTCGCTGTCAACATTGTTGAGTTGTTCGGTCAGGGCCAGGTTTTCATCCACCAGCCGCTCTTTCAGGCGATGGATCTCCTGATAGGCCAGGGCATTATCCAGCGCGATGGAAATACGCTCGGCAATCTGGCGCAGCAGCTTAAGGTTGGCGGTGGTAAACACGCCTTCCTCGCACTGCGCCAGCTTCAGCACGCCAAGCATTGTATTGCCGGACATCAGCGGCAGCAGACACAGGGTCTGAATTTTATTGCCCCAGGTGTTGAACAGCATACGCTCATAAGGTGCCAGCGCATCCTGTTCGTTGAGGTTGAGCAACAGGATCTCTTTGCTTCTGAACACCCGCTCAGAGAGCGTGCCGGCCTCATCGACCTCACTTTGTTCATGGGCCGGGTTGGCCTCATCGAGATAGTGCGTGGAGTAGATATTCAGTTTGCCCTTGCGATGCCCCCGCAGGGCGATACTGATAGCATCGATTTTGAAATAGTGATGGATCTCTTTCGAGACTTCACTGACCAGTTCATCCATGTCGAGGCGGGAAAGCACCGCGTTAGTAATCGCGACCAGGATGCGAAAGTTATCACGCTCGCGGCTTAGCAGGTCGTAATCGACATTATTGCTGACGCGGCTTTGGATCTGCTCTGCGACGACCGCTGCAATTTGCGTGAACGTATGCAGGCGCTCGTATTCGGCCTCGCTCCAGGGCTGGTCGGTATTGCGGATAAACTCGCAGCCGCCAAAGATATGACCTTCCGCCGCCAGGGGCAGCATGCTGTAGTGGCCGAACGGTTGATATAAGTGACTTTGCGCCAGCATTGGCCAGGCTTGCTCGAATTCATCGAAGTTGCAATGCAGCGCTTCCGGACGGGAGAGAATGCGCCGTACCGGACCATGAGCGAGAAACGTTTCATCTTCATATTCAAAGGATTTGCCGTTATCACGCGTTGAATGATAGCTCGCGCGATGGCTGCCGCTATGCCAGAGCACAATGGCGGCATTATCCGCCAGCGCAGACTGCCTGACCAGCCTCGTCAGAGCATCGCTTAGCGAGCCGAGATCGGGCTGCTGTAAAAGTGTACGCGTGATGTCAAACAGGCCTTGCTGTCCAAGATTGCTCATCGGTGTATACGGCATTATTGCTTTCCAGTAGAAACGGGCAAAAAAGAGAAATTCAATGCTGACCGCTTTTGGCGCGGATCTAACAAATGCGGGGTAACGGTTCCGCGTGCGGAAGATCCAGCGTACGCTTCACGCCATAAAGCCCGGCCAGGCGCACCCCTTTGCGCTCAACCACCTCACCTATGACTGCAGCCTCTCTCCCTAAGGGATGAGCGTGCAGCCGTTCCAGTACGGATTCGGCAGCCGCGCGTTCAACACCCATGACCAGCTTGCCTTCGTTAGCAAAGTTTAGCGGATCGAGGCCTAAAAGCTCGCAAAGCCCACGCACGGCCGGTTTTACCGGGAGGCCGCGCTCGGATAGCTCAATACCATAGCCGCAGCTTGCGGCATACTCATGTACCACGGCATTCACTCCGCCGCGTGTGGCATCGCGTAGCGCTTTCACGCCCGGGATGTTCCGCAAGGTCTGAATGAGCGGGGTGAGTACGGCGCAGTCGCTGCGCAATTCGCCATCCAGGCCCAGACCTTCACGCAAGTTTAAAATGGTCGCCCCGTGACAGCCCAGCGTTCCGCTCACGAGCAACACATCGCCTGGCGCAAGCTGCTGAGCGCCCCAGTGAATGCTGGCGGGAATGGCCCCCATTCCGGCGGTATTAATAAACAGTTTATCAGCCGCGCCGCGCTGAACCACTTTGGTATCGCCGGTGACGATCGCGATCCCCGCCTCGCGCGCGGTCTGCGCCATGCTGTTGACCACTGCGGTGAGCGACTCCATCGGCAGACCCTCTTCGAGGATAAACCCACAGGAGAGATAGCGGGGGAGGGCGCCGCTGACAGCCACATCGTTCGCCGTCCCGCAGACAGCAAGCTTGCCGATATCCCCGCCGGGAAAGAACAGCGGATCGATCACGTAGCTGTCGGTGGAGAATGCCAGCCTGTCGCCCTGGGCGGTAAGCGTCGAGAGGTCAATACGCGCCTGGTCCTCCTGCTCGGCCAGCCAGGGGTTGTTAAAGGCGTTCATAAAAAGCTGGTTAATCAGCTGTTGCATTGCCTGACCGCCGCTGCCGTGCGCCATTTCCACCGTGTTCATACATCACACTCCTGATTGCGGTATTGATACCATGCGGCGCACGCCCCTTCAGAGGAGACCATCAGCGCGCCAAAAGCGGTTTGCGGGTTACAGGTGTTGCCAAATAACGCGCACTGATGTGGTTTGCATTTACCGGTGAGCACCTCGCCGCAGCGGGCGCGCGGATCGTCACAAACCTGTTGCGGCTGCGGGCGGAAATGCGCCTCGGCATCGAACGACCGGTAGGCAGGCGTCAGCCGCACGCCGGAGTCGGCAATCAGTCCCAGGCCGCGCCATTCGCTATCGCCCTCAACGCTAAACACATCAGCAATGGCCCGCCGGGCGAGAAGATTTCCGCCATCAGACACCACGCGGCGGTACTGATTTTCCACGCTGCTCAGCGCCTCTATTTTCTGCTCAACCAGCATGGTAACGCCTTGCAGTAGATCAAGTGGTTCGAAACCTGCCACCACTAATGGGCGGTTGAACTCCCGGGCGATAAAACCGTAAGCCTCGGCGCCGATGACCATGCTCACATGCCCGGGCGCCAGGAGGGCGTCTATGCCATTTCCCGGCTCCTCAAGCAGGCTGCGTAGCGTCGGGATGAGCGTAATATGCTGGCAAAAAAAGAAAAAATTATTGATGTTGCGTGCTTTAGCCTGCTGCAGCGTGATAGCCGTAGCGGGCATGGTGGTCTCAAAACCCAGCCCGAAAAACACGACCTTCCGGGTGGGGTTTTCTTCCGCCAGCTTCAGGGCATCCAGCGGCGAGTAAAGGATACGCACGTCTGCTCCGCGGGCTTTCGCCTGTAAGAGCGAGCCATTTTTTCCCGGTACGCGCATGGCATCGCCAAAGGTACAGAAAATGACGTCAGGATGGCTCGCAATCTCAATACAGCTGTCGATGCGTCCCATCGGCAGAACGCATACCGGGCAGCCGGGACCGTGGATAAACTCGATGTTATCCGGCAGAAGCTGGTCGAGGCCAAATTTAAAGATAGCATGAGTATGGCCACCGCAGACCTCCATAATCCGCAGTGGCCGTTCTGCGCTGTAATTCAGATGTTGCGCACGTGCTTTCAGGTGCCCGATAAGCTGCATCACCTGTTCTGGCGCGCGGTATTCATCAACGTAGCGCATAGCTTACCCCTCCTCGCCAAACAGCAGCGCCCCGACGTCAGGTTCAACGTCGAACATGTTCTGCAGGGCATCCAGGGTATCGCGTGCCTCCGCTTCGTTAATCACGCTCATGGCAAATCCCACGTGAACCAGCACCCATTGACCGAGTCGCGATGCACCGGTTTCATCAGCGCTGCCTACCAGCGTCAGGTCGACGTCGCGCACTATGCCGCAGACTTCAACTTTGGCCTGATTGCCGTCGATGGACTGTATTTGCCCGGGGACGCCTATGCACATCGTTCACGCTCCAGCCAGCTTAGCCAGTGGTCCATGCCATCGCCGCGGGTGGCGGAAACCAGCAGGATCTCAATATCCGGATTCACCTCACGGGCGTAGGCCAGGCATTTATCCACATCAAAGTTCAGGTACGGCAGTAAATCGACTTTGTTGAGCAGCATCAGCGAGGCGGCGGCAAACATATGCGGATACTTCAGCGGTTTGTCTTCCCCTTCGGTCACTGAGAGCACCGCCACTTTATGGCGCTCACCCAGATCGAAGCTGGCCGGGCAGACCAGGTTGCCCACGTTCTCGATAAACAGGATGCCGTTATCCGCCAGCGGCAGGCGCGGCGCGGCCTCGGCAATCATCTGCGCATCCAGATGACAGCCTTTACCGGTGTTGACCTGAATCGCTGGGGTGCCGGTTTCGCGGATACGCGCGGCATCGTTCACCGTCTGCTGATCGCCTTCAATCACGGCGCAGGAGACGCTGCCATTAAGGCGGTTCAGCGTCTGCGTCAATAGCGTGGTTTTGCCCGAGCCAGGGCTGGACACCAGGTTTAGCACCAGGTGTTTACGGGTAGCAAAGCGCGCGCGGTTGTGGGCAGCGAGCTGGTTATTTTTATCCAGCACGTTGATTTCGACTTCCAGCATCTGGCGCTGACTGATCCCCGGCGCATGGGTGCCCGCTTCGCCGTGACCATAGTGCAGATCGCCCGCCTCTGATTGCTGGGGCGCAAAGGTGATGCCGGTTAATGCCCCGACAAGACGAGGTGCAGGGGAAAACGGCGCGGAGCGAAACGCGGAATGAGGACGGTGTTCATCCCCTTCTATATACAGATTGCCTTCAGCGCAACCACAGGTACTACACATAATTTACTCCTTCTCGATTTCGAGACGTTGGATCTGCATGCCGTCATCCGCCACGATGCGAAGGCCGACATGCTGACACTGCGGGCAGCGCTGCACTTTTGATGACAGCAAGGTGACGTACTGCTGGCAATGTTCACACCAGCACTCCGCCTGCTGTTCTTCAATATGCAGCTCGCAGCCTTCTGCCAGCGTGCCGCGGCACACCAGCTCAAAGCAGAAGGTGAGGGCGCTGATCTCGACACAGGAAAAGGCGCCGATCTTCAGCCAGACGCCGGTCACGCGTTTGGCCTTGTTCTGTACCGCCTGCTGTTCGATGAGTTCCAACGCTCGCTGGCAGAGAGTGATTTCGTGCATTACGCCTCCTCAATGAATTGCCCCTGTAATGCAATAACAGTGCCAGCTTGTTTTTACATCGCGAGTGTCGATGTCACCGCTGACGACATGACACGTCGACACCGGCAGATTGACAGCAGGTTTAATACTAAAATCGATGTAAATCAATTGGTTATAAATTGGCATGAAATCTGCTTAACAGCCGCTATCTCCATTAACCGGATACCTTTTATGACTATTTGGGAAATCAGCGCAAAAGCGGATTACATTGCGCAACGCCATCAACAGTTGCAGGACCAGTGGCATCACTACTGCAATTCTCTGGTTCAGGGCATCACCCTGTCGAAAGCCCGACTTCACCATGCCATGAGCTGTGCGGCACAGGGGGATATGCGTTTCGTCCTCTTCGGCCACTTTACGATTTTTGTCACCCTGGCGGACACCTTTAACAGCCACACCATTGAGTACTACGTTGAAACAAAAGAGGGCGAAAAACAGTGCATTGCGCAGGCGCAACTGATGGCCGACGGCATGGTGGATGGGCATGTCAGTAACCGCGATCGTGAACAGGTGCTGGAGCATTATCTGGAAAAAATTGCTCCGGTTTATAACGGTCTCTACACCGCCGTTGAGCGCGACCTGTCGGTCAACCTGCAGCAGCTGATGGATGTCCAGCCCCCGGCTAGCGTGGCCTGATTATTGCGTGTCGAGAAGTGTCGATAAGACAGTTTTTCGTCAAAAATGACTATCACCAGAGGATAACCCGGTGAACCGTTTTGTAATTGCTGATTCGACAGTCTGTATTGGCTGTCGGACCTGTGAAGCGGCGTGTTCGGAAACACACCGCCTGCACGGGCTGCAGTCCATGCCGCGCCTGAGCGTCATGCGTAATGAAAAAGAGTCTGCCCCGCAGCTCTGCCACCAGTGTGAAGATGCGCCGTGCGCGGGCGTCTGCCCGGTGAATGCCATCGAACGCATTGATGGTGTGGTACAGCTTAACGAAAGCCTGTGCATAAGCTGCAAACTGTGCGGCATCGCCTGTCCGTTCGGCGCCATTGAATTTTCAGGCAGCCGCCCGCTGCATATCCCGGCGAACGCCAACTCGCCAAAAGCGCCTCCGGCCCCGCCTGCCCCGGCACGCGTCAGTACGCTGTTGGATTGGGCGCCCGGCGTGCGTGCGGTTGCGGTGAAATGTGACCTGTGCAGCTTTGATGAGCAAGGTCCGGCGTGTGTGCGTACCTGCCCGACGAAGGCGCTGATTCTGGTCAATATTCGCGATATTGCCCGCACCAGTAAGCGTAAACGTGAGCTGACCATCAATAGCGATGTTGGCGATCTTTCTCTGCTTCAGGCTTACAACGAGGGGGCGAAATGAACGCCGTAACGATGATTAACAGCGCAGTGGCCTGGTTTGCTGCCTCGGCAATACTCGCGTTGGTTTTCGCTTTTCATAAAACCCTGAGCGGCTGGATTGCCGGAATTGGCGGGGCGGTGGGGAGCCTGATGGCTCTGGCGGCTGGCGGGGTCGTTCTGATGAACGGACAATCCGCTGAGGCGGTCATACCGTTGATTCGCTATACCGTCCAGCTTACGCCGTTAAATGCCATCTGGCTGCTCACCTTCAGCCTGTGCGGGCTATTTATTAGTCTGTTCAATATTGACTGGCACCGCCATAAAAATACCAAAGCCAACGGCCTGTTGGTTAACCTGCTGATGGCTGCGGCGGTGTGTACCGTTATTGCCAGCAACCTCGGTGCGCTGGTGGTGATGGCTGAAATCATGACGCTGTGCGGCGTATTCCTGACGGGCTGTAGCGCGTCCGGCAAGCTGTGGTTTGCGCTGGGTCGCCTTGGCACGCTGCTGCTGGCGCTGGCCTGCTGGCTGGTGTGGCAGCGCTTCGGCACGCTGGATTTTTCCGCCCTCGACGGCCAGCCGCTGGGTAATGACGTCTGGCTGCTGGGCGTGGTGGGTTTTGGCCTGCTGGCCGGTATCATCCCTCTGCACGGCTGGGTTCCACAGGCGCACGCAAATGCGTCCGCACCTGCTGCGGCGCTGTTTTCCGTGGTGGTGATGAAGGTCGGCCTGTTCGGTATGTTGACCCTAAGCCTCACCGGCGGGCAACCGCCGCTGTGGTGGGGCATTGTGCTGCTGTTAGCCGGTATGGTGACCGCGTTCTTCGGTGGGCTGTATGCGCTAATGGAACACAATATTCAACGCCTGCTGGCGTACCACACGCTGGAGAATATCGGCATCATCCTGCTGGGGCTTGGCGCCGGGATTACCGGGCTGGCGCTCAATCAACCGGCGCTGATTGCCGCCGGGTTTATTGGCGGCTTGTATCACCTTATCAATCACAGCCTGTTCAAAAGCACGCTGTTTCTGGGGGCGGGTAGCGTCTGGTTCCGTACCGGACATCGCGATATCGAAAAGCTGGGCGGTATTGGCAAAAAAATGCCGATGATCTCGCTCGCCATGCTGGTGGGGCTGATGGCGATGGCCGCGCTGCCACCGCTGAACGGTTTTGCCGGTGAATGGGTGATTTACCAGTCCTTCTTCGCGCTGGGGCAGAGCGATGCGTTTATCGCGCGTCTGTTAGGGCCACTGCTGACCGTCGGGCTGGCCATTACCGGGGCGCTGGCGGTGATGTGTATGGCGAAAGTCTACGGCGTGACTTTCCTCGGCGCGCCGCGCACGCGTGAAGCCGAAAACGCCTGCTGCGCGCCAGTCCTGATGGCGACCAGCGTGGTTGCCCTGGCGCTCTGTTGCATCGTCGGCGGCGTTGCGGCGCCATGGCTCCTGCCGATTCTGGAAAGCGCGATCCCGCTGCCGTTGACCACGGCCCATACCACTGTTTCCCAGCCGATGATGGCGCTGCTGCTGATTGCTGCACCGCTGCTGCCGTTTGTATTGATGTTGTTCTTCAAACGCGACCGCCTTGCATCCCGCTCTCGCGGGAAGGCATGGGCGTGCGGTTACGAGCACGACCAATCGATGGTTATTACCGCCCACGGTTTTGCCATGCCGGTGAAAGAGAACTTCGCCGCCGTGCTGAAAATGCGCCACTGGCTGAATCCGGTGGGCTGGGTCCCTGGCTGGCAGAGTGCCGCGGTGCCGGCGCTGTTCCGTCGCCTGGCGGTTATCGAGCTGGCGGTGCTGGTGGTGATTGTGATTTCACGAGGAGCCTGACATGAGTGTGTTACTGGCATTACTTCAGGCGCTGGTGTTATTTGCCATTGCGCCACTGCTTTCCGGGGTGAGCCGCGTAGTGCGCGCCCGGCTGCATAACCGTCGCGGGCCTGGCGTACTGCAGGAGTACCGCGATCTCTTTAAGTTGCTCACGCGTCAGAGCGTGGCGCCGGCTGCGGCTGGCTGGGTCTTCCGCCTGACGCCGTTTGTGATGGTGGGCGTAATGCTGACCATTGCCACCGCACTGCCGGTGGTCACGGTGGGCTCGCCGTTACCGGTGCTCGGTGACCTGATCACGCTTATCTACCTCTTTGCCATCGCGCGTTTCTTCTTTGCGATTGCCGGGCTGGATACCGGTAGCCCGTTTACCGGTCTGGGTGCCAGCCGCGAAGCGATGCTGGGGGTGCTCGTTGAACCGATCCTGCTGCTGGGCTTGTGGGTTGCCGCGCAGGTCGCGGGCTCAACGCATATCAGTTTTATCACCGATACCGTCTACCACTGGCCCGTCGCGCGAACCATTCCTCTGGTTCTGGCCCTGTGCGCCTGTGCATTCGCCACCTTTATCGAGATGGGCAAACTGCCGTTCGATCTCGCGGAAGCGGAGCAGGAACTGCAGGAAGGACCGTTGACCGAATACAGCGGCTATGGTTTTGCGGTGCTGAAGTGGGGCATTAGCCTCAAGCAACTGGTGGTGTTGCAGATGTTTGTTGGCGTTTTCTTCCCCTGGGGGCAGATGACGCACTTCTCGGTGGGCGGTCTGGTGCTGGCTGTGGTGGTGGCCGCGCTTAAGCTGCTGGCTGGCGTGCTGGTGATTGCGCTGTTTGAAAACAGTATGGCGCGTCTGCGTTTTGTGGCGACCTCACGCATCACCTGGGCCGGTTTTGGCTTTGCATTTTTAGCATTCGTCTCCTTGCTGGTGGCGTGATTTAAGAGAGTTTTTATGTCTGAAGAAAAGAAAGGTCAGCAGTATCTCGCTGTGTTGCATCAGGCTTTCCCGGGTGTCGTGCTGGATGAAAGCTGGCAGACCAAAGACCAGATCACCCTCACCGTGAAGGTGAACTATCTGCCGGAAGTGGTGGAGTTTCTTTATTACCAGCAGGGTGGCTGGCTGTCGGTGCTGTTTGGCAATGACGAGCGCCAGCTGTGCGGAAACTATGCGGTGTACTACGTGATGTCGATGGAGCAGGGTGAGAAGTGCTGGATAACCGTGCGCGTTGAAGTCGACCCCAATAAGCCGGAATATCCGTCCGTGACGCCACGCGTACCCGCTGCCGTCTGGGGCGAACGCGAGGTGCGTGACATGTACGGTCTGGTGGCTGTCGGCCTGCCGGACGAGCGCCGTCTGGTGCTGCCGGACGACTGGCCGGATGAACTGTATCCGCTGCGTAAAGACAGCATGGATTATCGTCAGCGCCCGGCCCCCACCACCGACAGCGAAACCTACGAGTTCATCAACGAACTGGGCAGCAAAAAGAACAACGTGGTGCCGATTGGCCCGCTGCACGTCACCTCCGATGAGCCGGGCCACTTCCGCCTGTTCGTGGACGGCGAGAATATCATCGACGCCGATTACCGCCTGTTCTACGTCCATCGCGGCATGGAAAAACTGGCGGAAACCCGCATGGGTTACAACGAAGTCACCTTCCTCTCGGACCGCGTGTGCGGCATCTGTGGGTTCGCCCACAGCACCGCCTACACCACCTCGGTGGAAAACGGCATGGGGATCGTGGTACCGGAGCGCGCGCAGATGATCCGCGCCATCCTGCTGGAAGTTGAACGTCTGCATTCCCATCTGCTGAACCTCGGTCTGGCCTGCCACTTTGTCGGCTTTGACGCCGGATTTATGCAGTTTTTCCGTGTGCGTGAAGCGTCGATGAAGATGGCGGAGATCCTCACCGGGGCGCGTAAAACCTACGGCCTGAACCTGATCGGCGGGATCCGCCGTGACCTGCTGAAGGACGACATGATCCAGACCCGCCTGCTGGCGCAGCAGATGCGCCGCGACGTACAGGAGCTGGTGGATATGCTGCTCAGTACGCCAAACATTGAGCAGCGTACCGTGGGCATAGGTCGCCTTGATCCTGACATCGCCCGCGACTTCAGTAACGTCGGCCCAATGGTGCGCGCCAGCGGTCACGCCCGCGACACCCGCGCCGATCATCCATTTGTCGGCTACGGTCTGCTGCCGATGACGGTACACAGCGAGCAGGGCTGCGACGTAATTTCTCGCCTCAAAGTGCGTATCAACGAAGTGTTCACCGCCCTGAATATGATCGACTTCGGTCTGGATAATCTGCCGGGCGGCCCGCTGATGGTGGAAGGCTTCACCTACATTCCAGGCCGCTTCGCCCTCGGTTTTGCTGAAGCACCGCGCGGGGATGATATTCACTGGAGCATGACTGGCGACAACCAGAAGCTCTACCGCTGGCGCTGCCGTGCGGCCACTTATGCCAACTGGCCAACGCTTCGCTACATGCTGCGCGGAAATACGGTATCCGATGCCCCGCTGATCATCGGCAGCCTCGACCCTTGTTATTCCTGCACCGATCGCATGACCGTTGTCGACGTGCGGAAGAAAAAAAGCCAGGTGGTGCCGTATAAAGAGCTTGAGCGCTACAGCATCGAGCGTAAAAACTCGCCGCTGAAATAAGGACTCATCATGTTTACCTTTATCAAAAAAGTGATCAAAACCGGCGCGGTAACCACCCGTTACCCGCTAGAGCCAATGCCGGTCGATAAAAATTTTCGCGGCAAACCCGAGCATAACCCGCAGCAGTGCATCGGCTGCGCGGCCTGCGTCAATGCCTGCCCATCCAATGCGCTGACGGTGGAAACGGATCTTAAAACCGGCGAGCTGGCCTGGCAGTTCAACCTTGGGCGCTGCATTTTTTGCGGCCGCTGCGAAGAGGTCTGCCCGACGGTCGCGATCCGTCTGTCGCATGAGTACGAACTGGCGGTGTGGAAGAAAGAGGACTTCCTGCAGCAGTCGCGCTTCTCCCTGTGTAACTGCCGCGTCTGCAAGCGTCCGTTTGCGGTGCAAAAAGAGATCGACTATGCGATTGCACTGCTCAAACACAACGGGGATGCCCGTGCGGAAAACCATCGCGAGAGTTTCGAAACCTGTCCGCAATGCAAGCGTGAGAAATGCCTGCTGCCGTCTGACCGCATCGATTTAACCCGACATATGAGAGAGGCCAGCTGATGGAAAACCTACTCGGCCCACGCGACGATAACGGCATGCCGGTGCCGATGACGGTGGACGAATCCATCGCCAGTATGAAAGCGTCGCTGCTGAAAAAAATTAAACGTTCGGCTTACGTTTATCGCGTGGACTGCGGGGGCTGTAACGGCTGTGAGATTGAGATCTTCGCCACCCTGTCGCCGCTGTTTGATGCCGAACGTTTCGGCATCAAAGTAGTGCCCTCCCCACGCCATGCGGATATCCTGCTGTTCACCGGGGCGGTGACCCGCGCTATGCGTTCGCCCGCGCTGCGTGCCTGGCAATCCGCCCCCGATCCGAAAATTTGCATCTCTTACGGAGCCTGTGGCAACAGCGGCGGTATTTTCCACGATCTGTATTGCGTCTGGGGCGGTACCGATAAAATCGTGCCGGTAGATGTTTATATTCCAGGCTGCCCGCCAACGCCCGCCGCGACGCTGTACGGTTTTGCGATGGCGCTGGGCCTGCTGGAACAAAAAATTCACGCTCGTGAGCCGGGCGAGCTGGACAACCAGCCTGCCACTCTTCTGCACCCGGACATGGTGCAACCGCTGCGCGTGAAGGTTGACCGTACGGCGCGCAAACTGGCGGGCTATCGCTATGGTCGGCAGATTGCAGACGATTATCTGCGCCTGCTCAGCCAGGGTGAACTTCAGGTCGCGCGCTGGCTGGAGGCAGAAAACGATCCGCGTCTGAATGAGATTGTGGCTAACCTTAATCTGGTGGTGGATGAGGCGCGTATCCGATGAGTGAAACGGTGGTGTTCAGTCAGCTGAGCCGTAAGTTTATTGATGAGAACGATGCCACGCCGGATGCGGCGCAGCAGGTGGTCTATTACAGCCTGGCAATTGGGCATCACCTTGGCGTGATTGACTGTCTGGAAGCGGCGTTGAGCTGCCCATGGGCGGAATATCTGGCCTGGATCGCCACGCTTGAAGAAGGCAGCGCGGCGCGGCGCAAAATGGAAGGCGTACCGAAATACGGTGAGATTGTTATCGACAGCAATCACATTGCACTGCTGGCCAATGCCTTTGACGCCGCGCTCAACAAACAAACCCCTGAACAGCAGGCATGGAGCAAAACCGTGCTCAGCATGCTGCACGATATTCATCAGGAAAATGCCATCTACCTGATGGTGAGGAGATTACGTGACTGACGTTTTACTGTGTGTCGGTAACAGCATGATGGGCGACGATGGCGCGGGCCCGCTGCTTGCAGAAATGTGTGCTGCCAGGGCGCAGGGCAACTGGGTAGTGATTGACGGCGGCAGCGCGCCGGAAAATGACGTGGTGGCGATCCGCGAATTGCATCCGCAGAGGCTATTGATTGTTGATGCGACCGATATGGGGCTTAATCCTGGCGAAATTCGCCTTATCGATCCCGACGACATCGCCGAGATGTTTATGATGACCACCCACAATATGCCGCTAAACTACCTGGTCGATCAGATAAAGGACGACGTGGGCGAGGTGCTGTTTTTGGGCATTCAGCCGGACATTGTCGGGTTTTATTACCCCATGACGCCGCCGGTGAAAGAGGCGGTGGAGAGGGTTTATTCACGGCTTGCAGGATGGATGGGCAACGGGGGTTTTGAACCTCTCACTCTTTAGGTGAGAGGGAGAGGGGTAAGTACCGGCTACCCGAGATCCGCCCCGTTACTCGCAATCACCTTCTTATACCACCAGAACGATTTCTTGCGCTTTCTGTCCAGGGTGCCGTTTCCGGCATCGTCGCGGTCAACGTAGACAAACCCGTAGCGCTTGCTCATTTCGCCCGTTGAGGCCGCGACCAGGTCAATGCAGCCCCAGGTGGTGTAGCCCAGTAGCGGCACGCCATCCTCTATGGCATCGCCCATTGCGCGGATATGCTCGCGCAGGTAGCTGATACGGTAATCGTCGTTAATCTCGCCGTTAGCGTCAATAACGTCTTTCGCCCCAAGGCCGTTTTCCACCAGGAATAGCGGTTTCTGATAACGGTCATACATCATGTTCATGGTGATGCGCAGGCCCAGCGGATCAATACCCCAGCCCCATTCGCTCACCTGAATATGTGGGTTACGCAGGGATTTCACGATGTTGGCGGCGCTAGTATTACCCACGTTCATCTCCGCCGACGCACAGCGCGAGGCGTAATAGCTAAACGAGACAAAATCGACGGTGTTCTTCAGCAGTTCGTCGTCGCCGGGATCTTTCACAATCACGACGCCTTTTTCGCGGAACACGCGGGCGGAGTAGGCCGGATAGCTGCCCCGCGCCTGCACGTCGATAAAGAACAGGTTCTCGCGGTCTTTCTCCAGCGCCATCCACACGTCTTGCGGCTTGCAGGAGTACGGATAGAAATTACCGCCCGCCAGCATGCAGCCGACCTGGTTTTCCGGGTTCACCTCGTGGGCGATTTTTGTCGCCAGCGCGCTCGCCACCAGCTCGTGGTGGGCGGCCTGGTATTTCACCTGATCTTCGTTTTCACCTTCCTCAAACACCAGACCCGCGCCGGAGAACGGGCTGTGCAGCATGATGTTGATTTCGTTGAAGGTCAGCCAGTATTTCACCAGACCGTTGAACTCTTCGAAGCAGGTACGGGCGTAGCGGGCGAAGAAATCGACCATCTTGCGGTTGCGCCACGAGCCGTATTCCGTCACCAGATGCATCGGCACGTCAAAGTGGCACAGGGTGACCAGCGGCTCAATGTTATACTTTTTGCACTCTTCGAACACCGCCCGGTAAAATGCAATGCCCTTTTTGTTCGGCTGCGGCTCGTCGCCGTTCGGGTAGAGGCGGCTCCAGGCGATCGAGGTGCGGAACACCGTAAAGCCCATCTCCGCCATCAGGGCAATGTCTTCTTTATAGCGATGGTAAAAATCAATCGCCTCGTGGCTGGGGTAAAACTCGTCGTCACGCAACGTGAACCGTTTTTCCTTCCCAATCTTTACCGCCAGACGATTCGCACCGTGGGGGATCATGTCGACCGTCGTCACTCCTTTGCCGCCTTCACGGTAAGCACCTTCACTCTGGTTAGCGGCAAGCGCGCCGCCCCATAAAAATCCTTGTGGAAAAACAGACATTTCTACCTCGCTATAAATTTATGCTTGTGCTGCTTTGGCCTGAACCAGCGCGGTCTGCAGGGTACGCGCTTTTTCGGCGTCGTCCTCGACCGGGATATCTTCAAATCCTAATATCAGGGTCAAAATAAACGAAAGGATGACCGCCAGCCCCATCACGCCGAACACCCAGACGATGGTCATTGGATTGGCCGGATCGAAGAACTGCACGCTGGTAAACAGCCCTGGCGCTGCCATGGAGTGGCTGGCAAGACCTGCCACTCCCGCCACCGCGCCGCAGATAAAGCCGCTGATAAGGCTGGCAATTAGCGGGCGTTTCAGGCGTACCGCTACGCCGTACAGGGCCGGTTCAGAGATACCGGCCATGATGGCAGAAGCCGCTGCCGCTAGCGCCGTCTGGCGCAGTTCCGGGTTTTTGGTTTTCCACGCCACCGCCAGCGATGAACCGCCGAGTGACAGATTGGCGCCAATTTCCGACGGCATCACCATGCCTTCTTTGCCCGTTTCGGCAATGGTTTGAATAATAGTTGGCGTAAACACGCGGTGCATCCCGGTCATCACCAGCAGCGGCCACAGCGCACCCATAATCGCCACCGAGAGCCAGCCAAGATAGCCGTGAATGGTGTACACCAGCGCAGAGATGGCGCTACCGAGCCAGATGCCAAGAGGCCCAATTAGCACGATGGCCAGCGGCGCGGCAATCAACACGATCAGCATCGGCTTGAGGAAGTTTTTGGTAACCGCCGGAGTAATGCGATCGACCCAGCGCTCGATATACGACAGGCTCCAGGTCATCACCAGCGCCGGGATCACCGTGTAGGTATATTTCACTGCCGTCACCGGGATAAAGGCGAACTCAACGTGCTCGCCCTGCGCCGCTTTCGCCATCAGTTCGATAAAGCTCGGATGCACCAGCACGCCCGCAATGGCTATCGCCAGCGATATGTTGGTTTTGAATTTCACCGCCGCCGATGCCGCCACCATCAGCGGCAGGAAGAAGAACGCGCCGTCGCCGATAACGGTCAGAATGGTGAGCGTAGGTGCCCCTTTTTCCAGTATGCCGCTCATCTCAAGGATCATCGCCAGCAGCTTGACCATCGAGCCGCCGATGATCGCCGGGATCAGCGGGGACATAGTGCCGATCAGCGCGTCGAGGATCCCGGCGCCAATGCGGCGCAGAGTTATTTTTTGTCGGCCTTCAGGTAGCGCAGGCTGCAGGTCGGTTGGCAGCAGGTTGACCACTTCCCGGTAGGCCTGGGAAACGGTATTGCCAATGATCACCTGGCATTGGTTGTCATTACGCACCACGCCGAGTACGCCGCTCATGCTCTTCAGGCGCGCGATGTCGGTGAGGGTCTCGTCTTTCAGAACGAAACGCAGGCGCGTCATGCAGTGGGTGACGGCGACAATATTGTCTTTGCCGCCAAGTGCACTGACAACGTCGTTCGCCAGCGCAGCATAATTTTTGGCCATCGGATGTCATCCTGTTAGCGTTGTGAGAAGTGTAAGAAACCGGTTCCACATAATCATTATGAGTTTATGTGAGTGAAGCAAGAGCACCATTTGTGCATTTTTTATATTCGTGATTCCGATCACTATGAGGGGTTAAACGCGTGATATCACCGCTGCGACAATTCTTCGGCGGTGCAGTACACTGCGCTTTATCAGTTTTAAACGGAATCACGACATGACCACGATGCTGGAAGTGGCGAAGCGGGCGGGCGTTTCGAAAGCGACGGTGTCCCGGGTACTTTCGGGGAACGGCTACGTCAGCCAGGAGACCAAAGACCGGGTATTTCAGGCCATTGAAGAGAGCGGATATCGCCCGAATTTGCTGGCGAGAAACCTGGCGACCAGGCGTACCCGGACGCTGGGGCTGGTGGTGACCAACACCCTGTATCACGGCGTCTATTTCAGCGAGCTGCTGTTTCACGCCGCGCGCATGACGGAAGAGAAAGGTCGGCAGCTGATCCTGGCGGACGGCAAGCACAGCGCGGATGAAGAGCGGGAGGCGATCCAATACCTGCTCGATATGCGCTGCGACGCGGTGATCATCTACCCGCGCTTCCTGAGCGTTGAAGAGATGGATGAAATTGTCGAGAAATGTGAACAGCCCATTATGGTCCTCAACCGTCGCCTGCGAAGAAACAGCAGCCAGAGCGTCTGGTCCGATCACAAAGCCTCCAGTCTCGACGCGGTGTCTCAACTGATTCAAAAAGGCCATCGGGATATCGCATTTATTACCGGCTCGCTGGATTCGCCCACGGGGATTGAGCGTCTTTCGGGCTATAAAGCGGCGCTGGCGCAGCACCACATTCCGCTACGTCCAGCACTGATTGCGCAGGGCAAATGGAACCCGGCCAGCGGGGCGGCGGCCGTTGCTGAATTATTGTCTCGCGGCGAAACCTTTACGGCGCTGGTGGCGAGTAATGACGATATGGCGATTGGCGCCATCAAACAGCTGCATGAGCGTGGGATCGTCACGCCGGACAAGGTCTCGGTGATAGGCTTCGACGATGTGGCGATTGCGCCCTACACGGTACCGTCGCTCACAAGCGTTCGCATTCCGGTGACGGAAATGATTAAAGAGACCATCGGTCGCCTGATCTTCATGCTCGATGGCGGTGAATTCAACTATCAGCAAGCCTTCTGCGGCGAGTTGATCCTCCGGGATTCTGTCATTGAGGGTCCATATCGCTGACGTCGACAGCTGTCATCGTCACTTATGACGATGACAGTGCCGCGCTTGTTTAACTTAATTATTATAAATCAATCAGTTAAAAACTGGCACGGTTTATGAATATCTCCGCGCATGACTGTTATGCTGGAGAAGCAGATGAACCGTTTTATAATGACCGATGCCAGTAAATGCATTGGCTGCCGCACCTGTGAAGTCGCATGTGTCGTATCCCACCAGGCAGAGCAGGATTGCGCCGCCCTGACTCCGGAAACTTTCCTGCCGCGTATTCACGTGATCAAGGGCGTGAATATCTCTACCGCCGCCATTTGCCGCCAGTGCGAAGATGCCCCCTGCGCCAACGTCTGCCCTAATGGGGCCATTCAACGCGAAAAGGGGTTTGTCCACGTGATGCAGGAGCGTTGTATCGGCTGCAAAACCTGCGTCGTGGCCTGTCCGTACGGCGCAATGGAAGTGGTGGTCCGGCCTGTGGTGCGCAACAGCGGCATTGGGCTGATCGTGCGCGCGGAAAAAGCCGAAGCCAATAAATGCGATCTCTGCTACCAACGCGAAGCCGGTCCAGCCTGTATGGAAGCCTGCCCGACCCACGCGCTGGTTTGCGTGGATCGCGACAAGCTCGAACAGATGAGCGCCGAAAAACGCCGTCGCGCAGCCTTCGACACATCATCGTCTTTGCTGTTCTGAGTCGTGATGAGCAGTAATGGCGTACAACTGCGGGTACGCGGCAAGGTGCAGGGCGTCGGTTTTCGCCCCTTCGTCTGGCAGCTGGCGCATCAGCTTCAGCTTGCGGGTGACGTCTGCAATGACGCAGAGGGTGTGCTGGTGCGCCTCGCGGGTAATGGGGGAGACTTTACCGCGAGGCTGCGCCAGGACTGCCCACCGCTGGCTCGAATCGACGAGGTCGACATGCAGCCGTTTAGCTGGACCACGCTGCCGGAAGACTTCACTATTCGCCACAGCGCGGGTGGGGCAATGGACACGCAAATTGTGCCTGACGCCGCCACCTGTCCGGCCTGTCTGGCGGAGATGCGCGATCCCCGCGAGCGCCGTTATCGCTACCCGTTTATCAACTGCACCCACTGCGGCCCCCGTTTTACTATTATTCGCGCCATGCCTTATGACCGCCCGGCGACCGCAATGGCTGCATTCCCGCTTTGTACGCCGTGCGAAACGGAGTATAGCAATCCTCTGGATCGGCGCTTTCACGCCCAGCCGGTAGCCTGTCCGGACTGCGGGCCGGAGCTGGAATGGCGCGCGGGAGCGTCGATGGCAACCCGCGAGCAGGCCCTGAAAGCGGCAGTTGAGAGGCTAAAAAGCGGCGGGATCGTGGCCATCAAAGGCCTGGGCGGATTTCACCTCGCCTGTGACGCCCTTAACCCGCAGGCGGTGGCAACGCTTCGGACACGTAAACAGCGTCCGGCGAAACCGCTGGCGATCATGCTCCCGCAGGCAGATGGCCTGCCGGAAACCCTGCGAACCCTTCTGCACTCTCCCGCTGCGCCCATCGTGCTCACGCCAAAAGCGTGGCTGCCTGACTTCCCGGCCGGAATTGCGCCAGGCCTGGGCTGCGTGGGGGTGATGCTTCCCGCGAACCCGCTGCAGCATCTGCTGATGATGGACTGCCAGCGTCCGCTGGTGATGACCTCCGGCAACCTTAACGGGAGGCCGCCCGTTCTCGGTAATCAACAGGCGCTGGACGAACTCGGGGAGATTGCCGACGGTTTTCTGTTGCATAACCGCGACATCCTGCAGCGTATGGATGATTCGGTAATGGATCAGGATGGCGTAATGCTGCGCCGTGCGCGCGGTTTTGTACCGGATGCCATCACGTTACCTGCCGGTTTTACTGATATTCCCGCCATGTTATGTACCGGGGCAGAAATGAAAAATACCTTCTGCATGGTGCGTGGTCGCCAGGCGGTGCTCAGCCAGCATTTTGGCGATCTCAGTGATGAGGGTGTTGAAGGACAGTGGCGCCAGGCGCTGTCGGTGATGCAGGACATGTATGCTTTTCGGGCACAGCACGTGGTGTGTGATGCTCATCCTGGCTACCACGCCCGGCAATGGGCGCAGGAGCAGGCGTTACCCGTCGAAACCGTCCTGCACCATCACGCGCACGCGGCGGCGTGTCTTGCCGAAAACGGCTGGCCGCTTGACGGTGGCGATGTCATTGCCCTGACGCTGGACGGAATTGGCATGGGAGAGCGCGGCGAACTGTGGGGCGGGGAGTGCCTGCGGGTGAACTACGCTGGCTGCGAACATCTGGGGGGGCTGCCTGCGGTGGCGCTACCGGGTGGCGATCTGGCGGCACGCCAGCCGTGGCGCAATTTACTCGCTCACTGCCTGGCGTTTGTGCCTGACTGGCAGCGCTATCCGCAAACCGAGTACGTGCAAGCGCAGAACTGGCCGCTGCTTGCGACGGCGGTTCAGCGCGGCATTAACGCGCCGCTGGCCTCATCGTGCGGACGGCTGTTTGACGCGGTAGCCTGTGCGCTCGGTATCACAACACAACGTTATGAAGGTGAAGCCGCCTGCAGGCTGGAGGCGTTAGCTGCGCAGTGCCCGGGCGTTGACCACCCGGTTACGCTGTCGGTGGATAATTTTGCCCTCTTCTGGCGGCAGTGGCTCTCATGGCAGGCGCAACCCTGCGAGCGAGCGTGGGCATTTCACGATGCGCTGGCGAAAGGGCTGGCGGATTTGGCCGCGTCCCATGCCCGACGCTTATCGCTTTCCACGGTTATCTGCAGCGGCGGCGTGTTGCATAACCGGTTACTGCGCGCGCGTCTGCGGCATTACCTTTCAGCGTTTACGCTTCTTTTTCCTCATAACCTGCCTGCAGGTGACGGGGCTATCTCCTTCGGGCAGGCGGTGGTCGCCGCCGCCCGGTCATGTTCACAAAGGACTTAAAATGTTACGACTCATGCGCAATGAACCTCGTGCAGCGCTTCTGCTGCTGGCTCTGGTAATGGCTAATCTGCTGGCCTGGGGATGGGCATGGCAAACCTTTAGCGGCAGCACGGCGCTGATGGCCGCAAGCCTGCTGGCATGGTGCTACGGTCTGCGTCACGCGGTGGATGCCGACCACATTGCGGCCATTGATACCGTCACGCGTAAGATGATGCAGCAGGGTAAACGCCCGTCTGGCGTGGGGGCGTGGTTTTCGCTGGGACACTCCACAATCGTGGTGCTGGCCTCTATCGCCATTGCTGCAACCGCCACGGCGTTCCAAAAAAATATGGCATGGTTTCACGAGACCGGTAGCCTGATTGGTACCGCCGTTTCAGCGACCTTCCTGCTGGCGATGGCGCTGGTCAATATGGTGATTTTGCGCGGGGTCTGGCGAAACTTCCAGGCGTTGAAAAACGGCCGTGCTTTGCAGGGTGACATCACATTGCCGGCGCAGGGCGGCGTAATGAACTGGCTGTTTGGCAAAACGTTCCGTCTGGTTAACAAGAGCTGGCAGATGTACCTGGTCGGTTTCCTGTTTGGTCTCGGGTTTGATACCGCGACGGAAGTGGGCGTGCTCGGGATCTCTGCCGCCAGCGCGTCAAACGGAATGTCGGTGTGGTCAATTATGATCTTCCCGGCACTCTTCGCCAGCGGCATGGCGCTGGTCGATACGCTTGATAATTTGCTGATGGTCGGGGCCTACGGCTGGGCATTCAACAAACCGCAGCGCAAGCTCTACTACAATATGACCATCACCGGCACCTCTGTGGTGGTGGCGCTGTTTATCGGCGGGCTGGAAGCGCTGGGTCTGTTGATGGACAAATTCGCGCTCAGCGGCGGAGTCTGGGATCTCATTGGTGCGGTCAATGATAATCTTGGCAACGCCGGTTTTGCGGTGGTGGGGCTGTTTGTCGCCTGTTGGTTAGTTTCTATGGTTAATTATCGCTGGCGCGGCTACGACGCGCTGGTGGTGCGTTCCTGAACGGGCGGTAGCCAGGCGCGAGTGAAATCGAGCCAGCCGCCGGCAGTCAGCACAATGTCCTGTACGTTTTCCATCGTGTTAATGCGATAGCGATAGTGAAACAGCGGCGCGCATGCGCCGCTTTCGAGCAGCGCACCAAAGAAAGCGGGCAGATGGTCATTCAGCTTCTCTTCACTCTCGCAGTAAGCCATTAATCTCTGTTTCGCTTCCTGCCAGGGGGCCTCGCCGAGTGAGGTCGCCCAGGCGGGCTCGTCAGTAAACCACTGCGCAAGGGCAAAGCCCGGCAGTTCGCCCGCCAGATAATCCCCCAGCAAGAGATCCGCCTGCGTCAGGGCATTAGGCGTATGCCACGCTTCACGATCTTTCCAGCTTAGGGTTAATTCGCAGCCATGCTTTTTCAGGTGAACCTGCAGCGCGCCCGTCAGTTCGCACAATTCAGGCGTGTGGTAACAGACCAGCGAAAGGGTGGCCGGAAGCGTGACCTCCCGGACGTACTGACATTCTGGTGCTGCAAGACCGGGCAGGATCTCGGTGTGGCACTCAATATCATCCCGGTGGGCGAAGTGCTGACGGTTAATCGCGCCGATCTCCTGGCGCAGCCAGCCGGCCAGCGGCGCGGGTAGCCGGGCGTTAACCATTAACCAGGCGAACCCCCCGCTGATGGACGTAATGGCTTGCTGCGCATTTTGTCCCTTCCCGACGGTGATCCACGCCGGTTTTTGAGCACCTGTGCAGGTTCGCCAGAACTCAATTGCATGCAGCAGCGGATGCGTGGAAAAGTACCAGGGCTGGCGCTCAAGGCGCAAATAGTGCGAGTGATGGTGGGCTATAGCAAAAGGTCCGGCACCGATATCCGGCTGGAGCGGATGGGGCAGACGACAGACGTGATGGGCGAGACGATGCGCCAGCATGGCATCGGGCGTGTTCAGCGTTATTTCCAGACACCAGGGCGCGACAAGCGATGCCTCGCTGATATGCAATAGCCCTGCATTGCGAGCCGGGTCCGCCAGCGCCTGCTGGAGCGCGCTCAGAATATCTTCATCACTCACCGCCTGCCCGTTATGCCAGTGCGCGCCGCTGCGCAGATAAAAATGCCAGCAGCGTCGGTCTTCGCTGGCGTCCCAGTGGTGGGCTAAATCAGCTACCGGATGAGATTGACCAGCAGCATATCGCGTCAACCCCGCGTGTACGGCGCAGATAATATGCTGCTCGGCACGGCGGCGCTGCAGCGCCGGATGAAGCGACGTTAGCGGACGATACCAGGGAATACGCAGCGTTGGCTGGTGCTTAAGCCATTTTCCGCCCAAAAACGGCGTGATGATGTGGTGCAGGCTGGCCGGATCGCCATCTGCCAGCTGCAATGCGCTCTGATAATCCCCTTTCTCCAGGCAGGCATGCATCAACGGTGCGCTAAGCTCGCTGGTGGTCGCCATGCAGTGCAGCGTCGCGCGGTGACCACGACCCGGCTGGGCGCTCCAGCTAAGCCAGCCGCTCTGGGCAAGCTGGCGCAACAGGGTGCGTGCGTGGCGCTCACTGCACAATGCCACCTCCGCAACTTCAGCAATCGTTGTGGGCTTTGGCTGTGCGCCGTAGTGCTGATAAAGCCGTTGATACTGGCGGATTTTCTGAAGCTGGCGCATAGCGGAATACCGTTTCTGAAAAGGGCTCCTGAGAGTGTAGGGGGTTTTGCGGAATAAATAAGGGTGGGATAAATTAAGTATTCCGGTTTTAAAATCCTCTCCTCTCCTCTCCTCTCCTCTCCTCTCCTCTTCGAGGAGAGGGTGAGTCTCTATCAGTTTTCCATTTGCGCCCGAATTTTCAGCGCAATGCTTTCAGCCTGAGGCCCCAGAATAACCTGTGCATTCTGTGTACCCATTTTGAGAATGCCTTTGGCACCCAGTGTCTTCAGCACCGGTTCATCCAGCACGCTGTTGTCAACCAGCGTCAGGCGCAGGCGCGTGATACAGGCGTCAACAATTTTCAGGTTCTGTTTACCGCCCAACGCGGCGATGTACTGGGTGATAGAGTCACTTTGATCGTCTGAATCACCCGTCACCGTGTCGTCATCTTCACGCCCTGGTGTTTTGAGCTTGAAGATGCGAATAGCGAAGCTGAACACCACAAAGTAGATAGCGAAGAACAGGACAATCAGCGGGATCAAGATCCACGGCTTAGTGGCCAGCCCCCAGTTGAGAACGAAGTCGATGAGTCCTGCAGAGAAACCAAAGCCATGCAGTACGCCGAGGCTGTTGGCCACTACCATGCTGACCCCTGCCAGAACCGCATGCAGTGCATAAAGCGCTGGGGCCAGGAACAGGAAGGAGAACTCGATAGGTTCGGTGATACCTGTCAGGAAGGTGGTCAGGGCCACGGAGAGCAGCATCCCGCCCACCGCAGAACGACGTGCTTTTGGCGCAGCAAAATACATCGCCAGCGCAGCACCCGGAAGACCACCCATAAAGATAGGGTACGCCCACGCCATGTAAACGCCCGCATGCGGGTCACCGGCGAAGAAGCGGTTCAGATCGCCGCGGGTTAAATCGGTGGCAATCTGCGTAATGCTGGAACCGTCGATACCCGGTACGGCTCCGCCAACGACCAGACCTTTTACTACGTCAGGCGCCAGACAAATATTGTGCACCGCGCTGGCGGCATCGTAGGTCACTTTCAGGCAGTCGCCAAGGCTAAACCAGAAGACGGAGTGCAGAATGTAGTGCAGGCCAAAGGGGATCAACGCGCGGTTGAGCACGCCATAAATAAACCATCCCGGCTCGCCGCTACGGGAAACCAGCAGACTGAAAGTATCAATACCGTGCTGTACGGAGGGCCAGACGTAGCCGCAGATCCAGGCGATAAACAGGCAGATAAGCCCGGTCATTATCGGTACCAGGCGCTTACCGGCAAAGAAGGCCAGGAAGTCTGGCAGTTTGGTATTCGAGAAGCGGTTATAGCAGTGACCTGCCACCACACCGGCAATGATCCCGGCAAAGAAGGACATGTTAATGGAGGAGTTGATCACCGCCGTGGCTTTGGTGAGCACCAGAAAACCGACGGCACCGGCCAGCGCCGCAGCCCCCGCGCTGTCTTTTGCCAGACCGATGGCAATGCCCAGGGCAAATAGCAACGGCAGGTTATCGAAGATGCCGCCACCCGCGCTGGCAATGAAAGGAATATTAAACACATCAGGCTGACCGAGGCGTAATAATATGGCCGCAACTGGCAGGGTTGCGATAGGCAGCATCAGGGCTTTACCCAGACGCTGCAGATAACTAAAAGCATTCATGAGAAAGGATTCCAAAGAGGACTTAATTCACGAAGGAAAATAACAGGTTTTATATTAATGTGAAAGCGCGAGGAATAAAAATGTGATGAAGGATAAATTAATCTCCTTTATATTTTCTCGGTGAATGTTTTATGTAATTAATAATGATTTGTTGAATGGTTGGTTCCGGTTTTATGCCGGGTAGCGCTGCGCTTTCCCGGCCTGCATAACCCGTCAGTCTCGTTTAGTCGTGCTCAGCGGTAGCATTAATTCGCGCAGGCGTGCTACGCGTGCTTCCGGGCTGAGGTAAAGCCAGCGAAATAAAATACGTTCCGCTTTACGGGATTGTTTAAAATAGTGAGCAAGATAGTTAATTTCTTTACTGAATGTGGCCATCATAATTCTCCGGCTAATTACGCTTTTTCAGGTTAAGCCAGAGTCAGGGATTAAAACAGGTTGATGTTTTTGAGGTGTTCCGTATTTATGCGCGGGCAAATGAAAAAGCCCCGGGACAGCGGGGCGGAGGACAAATAATCCTGACGTTAAGCTAACGTGGCAAAAGACAAAAGATTATGCGGGCAGGGATTTCAACAGCGCGAAAGCCCGTTTCTGTTTTGCTCAGGCTGCGTAGTTGAGATTTCAGCAGCAGATGCATGCCCATATCGGTCAGACGATGCTGTAAGCGACTGCTCACTTCTGCGGGCATAAGCGCGGATAAAATACTTGCCGCGTGGTCGACCAGCATGATGGCTTTACCTGCCCGGCAGAAATCCATTGCCAGCTCGGTGCCAATCAATCCACCGCCGATAATCTGGTTTGTGGTACTCATCCATGCTGTCGGCGGCGATCACCGTCAACGGCACGTGAGCATTCTGTTTGCGGATATTTTTCACCAGCTGACGGGCGGCAAAACCCGAGCCGATGATAACGATGCCGTTGCTCATTTTGCCTCCGTCGCCAGTTCGTCAAAGACCGCTTTCCCGAGGGAACACTCCGGGCAAAGGAAGTTGTCCGGCACGTCGCACCACGGTGAGCCTGGGACAACATCTTGCAGCGGCTCGCCCAGCTCAGCGTCGTATAACGTTGGTGATAATGTCGATTTTATCGCTACGCGCCACGTTGAACATTTTCACCGCCACGATCCGGGTTGGGTTTTCACACCATACCACGCCGTGGAAGGTGGTAATCATCTCCACCGGCAGGTTAAAGCCGAGGATCTCGGTGATTTTTGGCGTCACCAGACGGCTGAACGGAGTCAGAATATTGGCATAGTAGCGCTGGCCGAAGGCGTCGTTACTATTGAGCTGGTGGCGCACGCCGGGATGATTGCTCTTTCTCCGGGCATGGAACAGATTAAAAAAGAGATAGCTATTGTCGCGGCCTCGGATTTGAACGTGCTGATTTCGGTGAAACCGGCACCGGTAAGGAGCTGGTGGTGAAATCGATTCATGAGGCCTCGCCGCGTGCGGTGAATCCGCTGGTGTACCTCAATTGCACGGCGTTGCCCGAAAGCGTGGCGGAAAGTGAGCTATTCGGTCACGTCAAAGGGGCGTTTACCGGGGCCATCAGCAACCGCAGCGGCAAGTTCGAAATGGCGGATAACGGCACGCTGTTTCTTGATGAAATTGGCGAACTGTCACTCTCTTTACAGGCGCAAATTATTGCGCGTATTGCAGTACGGCGATATTCAACGCGTGGGGGACGATCGCAACTTAAGGGTGGACGTGCGCGTGCTGGAGCAGAACCACCGTAGCTGGGCGGCGTGCGCCCGTACGCTGGAAATTGACGTTGCCAACCTGCACAGGCTGGCGAAGCGTCTGGGCCTGAAGGGTTAGATGATCCCGGCCTGGTAGAAATCCTGCAGGTTGATGGCGCCGCACAATCTGCCGCTGTCATCCACCACCGGAGCAGCGGTGATTTTGCGTTTCATTAACACCTCTTTGGCTTCAATGGCGCGGCTGTCGGCGTTCAGCGTCAGCCCGCCTTTCGTCATCGCCTGCGACACCGGCAGTTCCAGCTTGCCGCCACCCACCAGCCAGCGGCGCAGGTCCCCGTCGGTAAAGACACCGTTAACCCGCTCGTTTTCATCACAGACGGCGACCAGTCCCAGCCCGGTGCGGCTCAGCTCCAGCATGGCGTCCATCACGCTGGTGTTGAGTTTAACCTGCGGAATGGCATCCCCGCTGCGCATTAGGTGGTGCACTTTATTGAGCAGACGAGCCCCGAGCGCGCCTGCCGGATGGGAACGGGCGAAATCTTCTTCGTTAAAGCCGCGCGCCTGCATTACGGCCATCGCCAGCGCGTCGCCCATCATCAGGGTGCTTACGGTGCTGGAGGTCGGGGCGAGGTGCATCGGGCAGGCCTCGCGCTCAACGGAAATATCCAGCGTGGCTTTGGCGGCCAGCGCCAGCGGCGAGCGAGCTTTACCGGTCATCGCCAGCAGGGCGACCGATTTTTCCTGCAGACGCGGGATGATGAGATCCAGCTCTTTCGCTGAGCCGGAGTAGGAGATAAACAGCATCACGTCGCGGCTTTCGATCATCCCGAGATCGCCGTGCAGCGCCTCAGCCGGATGAACGAAGAAAGCAGGCGTGCCGGTGCTGGCAAGCGTGGCGGCAATCTTCTTGCCGATGTGGCCAGATTTACCAATACCCGCCACAATCACTTTGCCTTCGCACTGGATAAGGGTATTTGCCGCGCGAACAAAATCTTCGCCCAGGCGGTCCGGCAGGCGACTGGCTTCATGGAGTTCCAGCATCAGGGTCTGGCGGCCTGTGTTTAACAGAAAATCACTCATCTCGTTCTCCGGTTACGATCACATCGATTCCTTTCTCTTCCAGCGCGGTTTTGAACGCCGGATCAATACCTGCGTCGGTAATCAGTTTATCAACGCTTTCCAGGCTACAGACAATGTTGGGGCTTTTACGCCCAAACTTCGAGGAGTCTGCCATTAAAATCACTTCCCGCGCAGCATTGCACATGGCTTTACTGACGCTGAACACCTCGTTGAAGGTGGTTACTCCTGCATTCAGGTCGATACCGTCGGTGCCCATAAAGAGTTTATCAAAGCTGAAGTGATCGAAGGCATTCTCTGCCAGTTGGCCGTGAAAAGATGCCGATTTTTTACGGAACGTGCCGCCGGGCATCAGGATAGTTTGCTCGCTGTCGAATTCCGTCAGGGCGTTGACGATGTGCAGGCTGTTGGTCATCACCGTGATGTTATTAAAACGGCTGAGCAGGGGGATCATCTGCAGGACGGTGCTGCCCGCATCCAGAATAATGGAGTCGCCATCATGGATAAATTTTACGGCGGCGTCGGCAATCAGCGCTTTTTGGCGGGTATTGATCAGCGTTTTATGATCGATAGGTGGGTCGGCCTCGTCTTTGTTGAGCACCACGCCGCCATAGGTTCGAATGACTGCGCCAGAGTTCTCGAGCAATACTAGGTCTTTGCGTATTGTCGTGCCGGTGGTGTCAAAGTAGTGGGCCAGTTCTTCTACCGAGCACTTTCCCTGTTTTTGCAGATGCTCCAGAATAGCCGCCTGCCGCTGACGTGGTTTCATAGGCGCTTCGTTCCTTACGTTGCGAAATGATAATTTCGCAAGCTTATAGCGTTCACAACGAAATTACCCATGTTTCAGTTTAAGCGCTAATGATAGTGCATTCCGACAGAGTGAATCATGGGGAAAGATCACATCGGGCTGCAATTCCTGCAATGCCAGGCCGTTAATTGCCTGGATTTTCGCTGGTCTGGCAAACACGGTCATACCGCGTATGAGCAGTGAATCGCACACCCGGTTTTGATCATCCAGCGCAATCGCGACGACGACCCGCGGTTTGAAGCGGCCGCCGGAACGTCCTACGCCTATGCGTCCTTTCTGACACAGTGCCTCGAACGCGCGGTTAAATTGATGAATTTGCCAGCCGCCCAATGCCAGTTGGCAGCACCAGGCGAGGCCGGCGACGGTAATTAATGCGGTGACCATAAATAGCTCCATTTAATTCCCCCCTTCCCGGAGGGGAGAGGGGCAAAAAAACGCGATCAAAACATCACTTGCCCACCGGTCACGTTGATCGACTGTCCGGTGCAGTAAGAGGCTTTCGGGCTGGCATAAAACAGCAGCATATTCAGCACGTCCTGATAGTCGCACCCGCGCTTGAGCGGGACTTTATCGATGTAATACTGCTCCACTTCGTCAGCGTGAATGCCGAGCTTGGTGGCGTACTGCGGCAACAAGGACTGGAACATCGGCGATTTCAGCAGGTTACCCAGCATCAGCGAGTGAACTGTGATGCCGTATTCGGCCAGATCCAGCGCCAGTGACTGCGTCAGCCCGACGCCGCCAAATTTCGCGGCGCTGTAGCCCGAGTTATGTTTACTGCCCACTTTGCCCGACTTGGAGTTGATCTGAATGATGCGTCCCTGAATGCCGTCGCGGATCATCAGGCGAGAAAACTCGCGTGCGCAAAGGAAGTAGCCGACCAGGTTAACCTGCAGCGAGCGGTCGAAATCTCCCAGTGCGAATTCGCTGATAAACGCCGCTTTCGCTATCCCCGCGCTGTAGACCAGCAGATCGGTACGCCCAAAAATCTCGTCTACGCTGCGGGCGAGCGCCATTACGCTCTGCTCGCTGGTGGCGTCGGCGCCAAATCCGTACGCCCTCCCTTCACCAAACGCGGTGTTGATGGTATCCGCCACGCGGGCGGCTTTCTCACTTTGAATATCAACTACCGCCACGCGGTAACCCTCAGCGGCAAGCCCACGGCAGAGGAACTCGCCTAAGGTTTGTCCCCCACCAATGACAACGGCAACCTGACTCATGTGTCTCTCCTTAATTACGCAACAAAGGTTAATGTGCAGCCCGGGATAATGGCCTGCGGAGCCGGGCCATCCACGTGAACCGTGCCGGGATATTCCGCCCGCAGTTGGCCGTCGAAACGCAGGGTGATGTGGCCCAGCTCGCGCAGGTTTTGCTCGGCCACCGCGCCGACGGCGGTGACGGCATACCGTCTCTCTCCCAGCTCCAGCTGGCTGCCAGCCTTCAGCTCACCCTGCAACTCGCCGTGGCAGTGAATAAAGCAAAATGCTTCTATATCCGCTGGCGCGCCCTCGCGAAAGGTAATCAGCATCTGATCGTTGAGGGCCTCGGCTGCGCTCTGGCCGATACGGGTAATCGTGGTTTGGTAAATCACGCTCATCGCAGGAACCTCTTATTGATAAATAAAGCCGGAGATAAACCAGGCAATCAGCACCGTCGGTGCGCCTGTCAGAAAACGGCTGACCAGTACCGACGGCACGCCTACGCGTAACGTGTCCTGGCGCGCTTCGGCCAGGGACAGCCCAACGGGAATAAAATCGCACGCCGCCTGGGCGTTAATGGCAAACAGGGCGGGCAATGCCAGGTGCGGGGGAATATGGCCCTGGCCAATTTGCACCCCAATCAGCACGCCAATGACCTGCGCAATGACCGCACCGGGGCCAAGGAACGGCGACAGCAGCGGGAAGGAGCAGATCAGCGCCAGCGTTACCAGCCCGAGCGGATGGCTGGCAAGCGGGGCGAGAGCGTGCGCAATCCAGTCGCCCAGGCCGGACGCCATGATGATGCCGATAAGCGCCGACACGAACGCCATAAACGGCAGAATGGTTTTTAGCACCGTATCAATGGTGTCGCGTCCGGACTGAAACAGCACCGCGACTGCGGAGCCCATGCCCATGCCGACCTTCGCCAGCAGGCCGTCGCTCTGCTCGGTGATTTTCCTGCTGGTGTCATAATCGCGCGGGGCGGCTTTCGCCTCGGTTTTCTGCGCGGCAGACGACCCCTCCAGCAGGTGAATGTTGTTCTCCTTTACGGCGGAAACATAAATGTCTTCAATAATGTACTGCGCCAGCGGGCCGGATTTTCCGGTAGAGTGAATATTCACCGTCGGGATACGGCGCTTTGGATAAATGCCGCAGCGCAGCGTACCGCCGCAGTCGATCACCGCGATGCCGATCTCTGCTTGCGGTGGTTCGCCCTCTTTAAAACCATCTACCGCTTCCCAGCCGGTTAATTGGTGTAGCCTGTCAACAATCGCCGGGCGTGTGCCCGCGGTGATATAGACAATCTTCTTGCCCTCAGTGACCTCCAGCTCCAGCGGGCCGCCCCAGCCGCCCGTGCCTTTTTCAATCCGAATGCGGGTCATGATGTCGCTCCTGAAATGCGGACGTTTTGGTCAAGCTGGATGCCCATTTTTTTCTCGAAAATAGCGGTAGTAAGGTCTGTTATCCAGCCGCGGAAGAAGTTGGTCGCCAGGCCAACCAGCAGGTAGCTCACCGCCAGCGGGCCGAGCGGCAGGCCAAGCGTGGTCAGGCCGCTGGCAATGCCGAGGTAGACAAACAGCTCGCCGGGGTTGATGTGCGGGAACAGACCGTTCATCGAGTGGCAACTGTAGGATGCCGCGGCGTAATAACCCGGCTTGTACTTTTCAGGCATAAAACGACCAAGGCTTAAGGTCATCGGGTTACAGAAAACGAAAGTACCGATGCAGGGCAGAACCAGATAACGTGAAATCGGGTTACCGGCGCAGCGCTGGGCGAAGCGCTCAATACGGTGCTGGCCGATGAAGGTGATCAGCGCGTTCATTATGACCAGCAGGCTGATCAGCAGAGGCAAGATCCCGGTCACCATGCCGGTAAACACCTCTCCGCCTTTCTGAAATAGCCCGATGAACCACTCGGCGCCGTGGGTGATGGTTTCTATCATTCTTCTCTCCTCAGGTCTTTTTGTTTGCTCTTACTGCAGCTAATAATAATCAATTTGAAAGGTTTTAAAGTGTTAATAAGATCTCACAATGAAAGAAAAATAGATTGTTTTGAAAGATTGAGGGCGATACAGGAGAGGTTTTGCTTAAAAACAGGCAGATTTATGTTGGCGAGCGTAAAGATTTAGCGGGTGAGGTGAGTAGCGCTTCCTTGAGGTGTTGAGGATGCTTTACCATACTGGGTTCTTATCGAATTCGTTAAATGGATGTCCCATGTTCAAGCGTCGTTATGCAGCGCTGTTGCCTGCGCTTATTCTGCTGTCCGCCTGTAGTAGCAAACCGAAGACCGAAACCGCGCAGCAAACGGTCGGTGCGCCTGCCGGAGGGTTTTTGCTGGAGCCGCAGCATAATAGAATGCAGATGGGGGGCGACTTCGCAAATAACCCCGTAGCCGAACAGTTCATTGACAAAATGGTGAGCAAGCACGGTTTTGATCGTCAGCAACTGCATGAAATTTTGTCTCAGGCGAAACGTCTGGATTACGTGCTGCGCCTGATGGAGCGCCAGGCGCCAACGGCCCAGGCGCCAGCCGGGCCAAATGGCGCGTGGCTGCGCTATCGTAAACAATTTATTACCCCGGACAACGTGCAAAATGGCGTAGCGTTCTGGAATCAGTATGAAGAGGCCCTTAATCGTGCATGGCAGGTTTACGGCGTACCCCCGGAAATCATCGTTGGGATCATTGGCGTAGAAACCCGCTGGGGCCGCGTGATGGGTAAAACCCGTATTCTTGATGCGCTGGCGACGCTCTCCTTCAACTACCCGCGACGCGCCGACTATTTCTCCTCTGAGCTGGAAACCTTCCTGTTGATGGCACGCAATGAACAAGATGATCCGCTGGATCTGAAAGGTTCCTTTGCCGGTGCGATGGGCTACGGCCAGTTTATGCCGTCTTCCTATAAGCAATACGCGGTTGATTTTAATGGAGATGGTCATGTCAACCTGTGGGATCCTGTGGATGCCATCGGCAGCGTGGCGAACTACTTTAAAGCACACGGCTGGACGCCGGGCGGCATGGTCGCGGTACAGGCTAACGGTCAGGCATTCGGCCTGGAACACGGCTTCAAAACCCGATACAGCGTGGCGCAACTGGCGGCGGCAGGCTTAACGCCTTCACAGCCGCTGGCGAATGGTGATCAGGTGAGTCTGCTCCGTCTGGACGTTGGCACAGGCTACCAGTACTGGTTTGGTCTGCCGAACTTCTACACTATTACCCGCTACAACCACAGCACCCACTATGCGATGGCGGTGTGGCAGCTTGGGCTGGCGGTTTCGCAGGCGCGGGTGCCTGCGGCCTCACCGTTTAGTCAGTAATATTCGTTGTCTGCGCCGGTGCGCCTGCATCGGCTTTTTTCTGAAGGCCCCTCGTAAAACCTGAAGCTCATCCCCATATCTGATGAGAAAGTGCTATCTTGTGCTGCACGTATTCCTAAGGCCTGGGGCAATAATGACTGACCATGAATTGATGCAGCTTAGTGAAGTGGTAGGGCTGGCGCTTAAGCAGCGTGGTGCGACCCTCACCGCCGCCGAGTCCTGTACTGGCGGCTGGGTTGCCAAAGTGATTACCGATATTGCAGGCAGTTCCGCCTGGTTTGAACGCGGCTTTGTGACCTACAGTAATGAAGCGAAAGCGCAAATGATTGGTGTGCGTGAATCCACGCTCGAACAGCACGGCGCAGTCAGCGAGCCGGTGGTCATTGAGATGGCTATTGGCGCATTGAAAGAAGCGCGTGCAGATTATGCGATTTCCATCAGCGGTATCGCAGGCCCCGATGGCGGCAGCGACGTAAAGCCTGTTGGCACCGTCTGGTTCGGTTTTGCCACCGTAAAAGGTGAAGGCATCACCCGACGCGAGTGCTTTAGCGGCGATCGCGAAAGCGTCCGTCGGCAGGCAACCGAATATGCGTTAAAAACGCTCTGGCAACAATTTCTACAAAAGACTTGATACTGTATGAGTATACAGTATAATTGCAGTAACAAAACAGAATTCACCCCGGTAAATACGTAACGTATTTGCTGTATGACAGGAGTAATAATGGCTATCGACGAAAACAAACAGAAAGCGTTGGCGGCAGCACTGGGCCAGATCGAAAAGCAATTCGGTAAAGGCTCCATCATGCGCCTGGGTGAAGACCGTTCCATGGACGTGGAAACTATCTCCACTGGTTCGCTTTCTCTGGATATCGCACTGGGCGCGGGCGGCCTGCCGATGGGGCGTATCGTTGAAATCTACGGGCCAGAATCGTCCGGTAAAACGACCCTGACGCTGCAGGTTATCGCCGCGGCGCAGCGCGAAGGGAAAACCTGTGCATTCATTGATGCCGAGCATGCGCTGGACCCAGTCTATGCCCGTAAACTGGGCGTTGATATCGACAACCTGCTGTGTTCCCAGCCAGACACCGGCGAACAGGCTCTGGAAATTTGTGATGCGCTGGCTCGCTCCGGCGCTGTTGACGTGCTCGTAGTGGACTCCGTGGCCGCGTTGACGCCAAAAGCAGAAATTGAAGGCGAAATCGGCGACTCTCACATGGGCCTCGCGGCACGTATGATGAGCCAGGCGATGCGTAAGCTGGCTGGTAACCTGAAACAGTCCAATACGCTGCTTATCTTCATCAACCAGATCCGTATGAAAATTGGTGTGATGTTCGGTAACCCGGAAACCACCACTGGTGGTAACGCGCTGAAATTCTACGCTTCTGTTCGTCTGGATATCCGCCGAATTGGTGCGGTGAAAGATGGCGAAAACGTAGTGGGTAGCGAAACCCGCGTGAAGGTTGTGAAGAATAAAATTGCCGCACCGTTCAAACAGGCTGAGTTCCAGATCCTTTACGGTGAAGGCATCAACTTCTTGGGCGAACTGGTTGACCTGGGCGTGAAAGAGAAGCTGATTGAAAAAGCGGGCGCCTGGTATAGCTACAACGGTGACAAGATTGGCCAGGGTAAAGCAAACGCGATCTCCTGGTTGAAAGAGAACCCGGCTGCGGCGAAAGAAATTGAGAAGAAAGTGCGCGAGCTTCTGCTGAATAATCAGGACTCCAAACCCGATTTCGTGGTTGATGGCGCAGATGCGGAAGACACCAACGAAGACTTTTAATTCTCTCGTTTAACGATGAAGGGCTGCTGATGCGGCCCTTTTTGCATTTCTGAATCAGCAGGATTTTTATGAGCGAACCCACATCACGCCGTCCTGCGTATTCACGCCTGTTGGATCGCGCCGTGCGCATCCTGGCCGTGCGCGACCACAGTGAGCAGGAGCTACGGCGTAAACTCTCAGCGCCCGTGATGAGTAAAAACGGACCCGAAGAGATCGATGCCAGCAAGGAAGACTACGACCGCGTGATTGCCTGGTGTCACGAGCACCGCTATCTGGATGACGAACGTTTCGCCGCCCGGTTTCTTGCCAGTCGGGGGCGTAAAGGATACGGTCCCGCGCGTATTCGCCAGGAGCTCAACCAGAAGGGCATTGGCCGCGAGTCTATCGAAAAAGCGATGCGTGAATGCGACACCGACTGGTGCGAGATGGCGCGAGAACAGGCCGCGCGTAAATACGGCGAACCGCTGCCACAAGCGTTTTCAGATAAAGTCAAAATTCAGCGTTTTTTACTCTACCGCGGCTTTCTGATGGAAGATATTCAGAATATCTGGCGTAATTTTGCCGATTGAACGCATGTGGGATTTTACTTCCCTCTAAAGAAAACTTATCTTATTCCCACTTTTTCAGTAGCTGGTCTGTCCAACGGTTTACAGAGACAGGCTTGCTGCGACATTTCGTTAGCTTGATTTCAGGATAATTATGAGCAAGAGCACCGCTGAGATCCGTCAGGCGTTTCTCGATTTTTTCCATAGTAAGGGACACCAGGTTGTTGCCAGTAGCTCCCTGGTACCGAACAATGACCCGACTCTGCTGTTTACCAACGCCGGGATGAACCAGTTCAAGGATGTTTTCCTTGGTCTCGACAAGCGTAATTATTCCCGCGCCACAACCTCACAGCGTTGTGTGCGTGCGGGCGGTAAACACAACGATCTGGAAAACGTCGGTTACACTGCGCGCCACCATACGTTCTTCGAAATGCTGGGTAACTTCAGTTTCGGCGACTATTTTAAACACGATGCCATTCAATACGCATGGGAACTGCTGACCGGTGAAAACTGGTTCAACCTGCCGAAAGAGCGTCTGTGGGTGACCGTCTATGAAACCGATGATGAAGCGTTCGAAATCTGGGAAAAAGAAGTCGGTATCCCGCGTGAACGTATTATTCGTATCGGCGATAACAAAGGGGCGCCTTTCGCGTCTGACAACTTCTGGCAGATGGGTGATACCGGTCCTTGCGGCCCGTGCACCGAGATCTTCTACGATCACGGCGACCACATCTGGGGCGGTCCTCCTGGAAGCGCAGAAGAAGATGGCGATCGCTATATTGAGATCTGGAACATCGTCTTCATGCAGTTCAACCGTCAGGCTGACGGCACCATGGAGCCACTGCCGAAACCGTCCGTTGATACCGGTATGGGTCTGGAGCGTATCGCGGCTGTGCTGCAGCACGTGAACTCCAACTATGACATCGACCTGTTCAGCACGCTGATCAAGTCCGTGGCAGAAGTGACCGGTGCAACCGATCTTAGCAATAAATCGCTGCGCGTCATCGCAGACCATATTCGTTCCTGTGCGTTCCTGATTGCCGACGGCGTCATTCCGTCGAATGAGAACCGTGGCTACGTGCTGCGTCGTATTATTCGTCGTGCTGTCCGTCATGGCAACATGCTGGGCGCGAAGGACACCTTCTTCTATAAACTCGTTGGGCCTCTGGTTGGTGTGATGGGTTCTGCGGGTGATGAGCTGAAAAGCCAGCAGGTGCAGGTTGAGCAGGTTCTGAAAACCGAAGAAGAGCAGTTTGCCCGTACGCTGGAGCGCGGCCTGGCGCTACTGGATGACGAACTGTCTCAGCTCAAAGGCGACACGCTGGATGGCGAAACCGCTTTCCGCCTGTATGACACCTATGGCTTCCCGGTTGACCTGACGGCTGACGTATGTCGTGAACGCAATCTTAAAGTGGATGAAGCAGGCTTCGAAGCCGCAATGGAAGAGCAGCGCCGTCGCGCGCGCGAGTCCAGCGGTTTTGGTGCTGACTACAACGCGATGATCCGCGTTGATAGCGCATCTGAATTCGAAGGTTACGACAAACTGGAACTCACCGGCACTGTCACTGCGCTGTTTGTTGACGGTAAAGCCGTCGACCACATCAGTGCGGGCCAGGATGCGGTTGTGATTCTGGACAAAACGCCGTTCTATGCTGAATCCGGCGGCCAGGTTGGCGATAAAGGCGAACTGAAAGGCCACCGTTTCAGCTTCAGCGTGAGCGATACTCAGAAATATGGTCAGGCGATTGGTCATCAGGGCAAGCTGGTTTCAGGCGCCCTGAAAGTGGGCGAGGGTGTTCAGGCTAACGTTGATGAAGCCCGCCGTGCGCGCATTCGTCTTAATCACTCTGCAACGCATCTGATGCACGCAGCACTGCGCGAGGTGCTGGGTTCCCACGTTGCGCAGAAAGGTTCTCTGGTTAATGATAAAATCCTGCGTTTCGACTTCTCTCACTTTGAAGCAATGAAACCCGCTGAAATTCGCGCGGTTGAAGATTTAGTCAACGCGCAAATTCGGCGTAACCATCCAATCGAAACCCATATCATGGATCTCGACGCAGCGAAGCAGAAGGGTGCGATGGCACTGTTCGGTGAGAAATATGACGAACGCGTTCGCGTACTGAGCATGGGCGACTTTTCCACCGAATTGTGTGGTGGTACCCACGCATCGCGTACCGGTGATATCGGCCTGTTCCGCATTGTTTCCGAGTCAGGCACGGCGGCAGGCGTGCGTCGTATCGAAGCGGTCACCGGTGAAGGCGCCATTGCCAGCCTGCATGCGCAGAGCGACCAGTTATATGATATTGCGCAACTGCTGAAAGGCGATAGCCATAACCTGAGCGAGAAGGTGCGCGTTGCGCTGGATCGTACCCGCCTGCTTGAAAAAGAACTTCAGCAGTTGAAAGAGCGTGCGGCAGTGCAGGAGAGCGCAAACCTCTCCAGCAAAGCGGTAGAGATTAAGGGCGTCAAACTGCTGGTCAGTGACCTGGCGGGCGTTGAGCCTAAGATGCTGCGTACTATGGTCGACGATCTGAAGAATCAGCTTGGTTCTGCAGTTATTGTACTGGCTACGGTAGCAGAAGGTAAGGTTTCTCTGATTGCGGGCGTCTCTAAGGATGTGACCGACCGCGTAAAAGCAGGGGAACTGATTGGCATGGTCGCCCAGCAGGTAGGCGGCAAAGGTGGTGGTCGCCCGGACATGGCGCAAGCCGGTGGTACGGATGCAACGGCACTTCCTGCGGCTTTAGCCAGCGTAGAGAGCTGGGTAAGCGCGAAACTGTAATAATTACAAAGCACAAGCAGACGCCATAGCGGCAACGTTATGGCGTCTTATTCACTGCGCTATCAATAATGATAAAGTCAGGTTGACTTTGTGTATATCGGCTAAACTTACGTTTAACAGAATGTGATGCCGTGACTGCTTACACTTTACGTGTTTGTCATCGCTTACTTTTTGGCGTTATATGATGGATAATGCCGGGATACAAGAGACCCGACTCTTTTAATCTTTCAAGGAGCAAAGAATGCTGATTCTGACTCGTCGAGTTGGTGAGACCCTCATGATTGGGGATGAGGTCACCGTGACAGTTTTAGGGGTAAAGGGCAACCAGGTACGTATTGGTGTGAACGCCCCTAAAGAGGTCTCTGTCCACCGTGAAGAGATCTACCAGCGTATCCAGGCTGAAAAACAACACCAGCACCACGACCACGATCACGACCGTAACGACTACTGATATTATCGCGTCTCGCTATTCGGCGAGACGCAGTCCTCCCGCAATTTTTCCTGCTTTACGTTACCGTTCTATTTCAAACGCTTCCTTTTTGACCTCTCTTCCCCCTCTGTCTCAACGTAGGCTCCGTTATCGCTCAACAGAACATTGTGAAGATGCTGGCAAAATCCGCTTATAAAACACTCTCTTTGCAGCTTTTACATGCGAATTGCGCGTGATTTGTGCAAACGAAAAAAGCATGTGGAAAATTGTTTGACTTATAAGTCCCAGAAAGTAATATATGCGCCACGCAGCGACGAGAAGCTCTTAACGAGTTACTCGAAGCACTTGAAAGAGGCGTTGTGTGGTGAGGTGGCCGAGAGGCTGAAGGCGCTCCCCTGCTAAGGGAGTATGCGGTCAAAAGCTGCATCCGGGGTTCGAATCCCCGCCTCACCGCCATTTTGCATCCGTAGCTCAGCTGGATAGAGTACTCGGCTACGAACCGAGCGGTCGGAGGTTCGAATCCTCCCGGATGCACCATATTTACCGAGATAACAGCAAAACTGTTATGTCACGGTGTGCGGGTTAACCGCAAGCACCAGGGAGGATAACGTTGCTTCAGCAACGGCCCGCAGGGCGAGGCGATAGCCGAGTAATCCTCCCGGATGCACCATCTATTACTTCGTATCATTTTAGAAGTGATATGAGTATCAAGTAGTACAGTAGTAAACCCAGATGCATCCGTAGCTCAGCTGGATAGAGTACTCGGCTACGAACCGAGCGGTCGGAGGTTCGAATCCTCCCGGATGCACCATATTTTCCCGAGATAACAGTAAAGCTGTTGTGTCACGGTGTGCGGGTTAACCGCAAGCACAGGGAGGATAACGTTGCTTCAGCAACGGCCCGCAGGGCGAGGCGATAGCCGAGTAATCCTCCCGGATGCACCATCTATTACTTCGTATCATTTTAGAAGTGATATGAGTATCAAGTAGTACAGTAGTAAACCCAGATGCATCCGTAGCTCAGCTGGATAGAGTACTCGGCTACGAACCGAGCGGTCGGAGGTTCGAATCCTCCCGGATGCACCATATTTCCCGAGATAACAGCAAAACTGTTGTGTCACGGTGTGCGGGTTAACTGCAAGCACCAGGGAGGATAACGTTGCTTCAGCAACGGCCCGCAGGGCGAGGCGATAGCCGAGTAATCCTCCCGGATGCACCATATTCTCCCTCTTTGTTTATTCCTTCGACGTTTCGTCGGCAATCACACTCTCTGTCAGCGACAAAAAACCTCATTTACGATAAAGTAATGCTTTGTTAATCGGTTAGCGAGAGCACGATGTACGCACAGTATGACGGTTTAATCTTCGATATGGATGGCACAATCCTTGATACCGAGCCCACACATCGCCAGGCCTGGACTGATGTACTGGGGCGTTACGGTATGCGCTTTGACTTCCAGGCGATGGTTGCCCTCAACGGATCCCCGACATGGCGTATTGCGCAGGCTGTGATTGAACTTAATCAGGCCGATCTCGACCCGCACCTGCTTGCGCGTGAAAAAACTGATGCGGTAAAAGCCATGCTTTTAGATACCGTGCGCCCTTTGCCCTTAATCGATGTCGTAAAAGAGTGGCACGGGCGTCGTCCTATGGCGGTCGGTACGGGCAGTGAAAGTGCCATTGCTGAAGCGCTGCTCAGCCACCTGGGCCTGCGCCACTACTTCTCTGTCGTCGTGGCTGCCGATCATGTTAAAAACCACAAGCCTGCACCGGACACCTTTCTGCTTTGCGCAGAACGAATGGGGGTACCCGCAGCAAAATGCGTTGTGTTTGAAGATGCCGACTTTGGTATTCAGGCCGCGCAAGATGCCGGAATGGCGGCGGTGGATGTTCGCTTACTGTGAGTGATGTACTGTCACTTGCTTCATTATTTGCCAGCAGTTTTTTAAGCGCCACGCTGTTACCGGGAAATTCGGAAGTGGTGCTGGTGGCAATGCTGTTGTCCGGCGTCAGTCAGCCCTGGTTGCTTATATTAATAGCAACAATGGGTAATAGCTTTGGAGGGCTGACTAACGTTATTCTTGGTCGTTTCTTTCCACTGCGTGAGAAATCGCGCTGGCAGGAAAAGGCAGTTGGCTGGCTAAAACGCTATGGCGCTGCCACGCTGTTATTAAGCTGGATGCCTGTAATAGGTGATTTACTGTGTCTGCTGGCGGGATGGATGCGCATCTCCTGGGGACCTGTGCTCTTTTATTTATGCCTTGGCAAGGCGTTGCGCTATGTTCTTGTAGCATACGTAACACTGCAGGGTATGACGTGGTGGCACTAATTGGTGGAATGAATACGCGACCTTCAATCGTCAACCATTACAATTATGCTGGGTAACATTACTTTGACAGGCGGGAGGTCAATTTGATCCCGGACGTATCACAGGCGTTGGCCTGGCTGGAAAACCACCCTCAGGCTCTGAAGGGTATTCAGCGTGGCCTTGAGCGTGAAACGCTACGCGTTAACGCGGATGGCAGCTTAGCGACAACGGGTCATCCCGAGGCGTTAGGCTCGGCGCTGACACATAAATGGATCACAACCGATTTCGCCGAAGCGCTGCTGGAGTTCATCACGCCGGTAGAGGGTGATATTGATAAAATGCTGACGCACTTACGCGATGTTCATCGCTATACGGCCCGTCATCTTGGCGAAGAACGTATGTGGCCACTCAGCATGCCGTGTTATATCGAGCAAGGGCAGGATATCGAACTTGCGCAGTATGGCACCTCGAATATTGGCCGTATGAAAACGCTTTACCGCGAGGGACTTAAAAACCGCTACGGCGCGTTAATGCAGACCATTTCTGGCGTGCATTACAATTTCTCTTTGCCATTGGCGTTCTGGCAGGCGAAATGCGGTGAAACGGACAAAGAAGCGATCTCAGCGGGTTATTTCCGTCTGATCCGTAACTACTACCGTTTCGGCTGGGTCATTCCCTATTTATTTGGCGCCTCACCCGCTATTTGTTCGTCGTTCCTGCAAGGGAAACCCACCACACTGCCGTTCGAGAAGACCGGGTGCGGAATGTACTATCTGCCTTACGCAACGTCCCTGCGCCTGAGCGATCTGGGTTATACCAATAAATCGCAAAGCAATCTCGGTATTACGTTTAACGAATTACATGAGTATGTGGCAGGATTGAAGCGAGCGATCAAAACCCCGTCGGAAGAGTACGAAAAAATCGGCCTCGAAAAGGACGGGAAGCGTCTACAAATTAATAGCAATGTGCTGCAAATTGAAAACGAACTGTACGCGCCTGTTCGTCCAAAACGGGTTACCCGCAGCGGCGAAACGCCGTCGGACGCGCTGCAGCGCGGTGGTATTGAGTACATTGAAGTGCGCTCGCTGGACATCAACCCGTTCTCACCGGTTGGCGTAGATGAACAGCAGGTTCGCTTCCTCGATCTGTTTATGGTCTGGTGCGTGCTGGCGGATGCGCCAGAAATGAGTGCTGACGAACTGCTTTGCACTCGCACCAACTGGAATCGCGTGATCCTCGAAGGCCGCAAGCCGGGTCTGACGCTGGGTATTGGCTGTGAAACGGCGCAGTTCCCGCTGCCAAAAGTGGGTAAGGATCTGTTCCGTGACCTGAAGCGCGTGGCCCAGACGATGGACAGCGTCTACGGCGGTGAAGCGTATCAAAACGTGTGCGATCAACTGGTTGAAAGTTTTGATAACCCGGAACGGACATTTTCCGCGCGTATTCTGCGTTCTATGATTGAGCAGGGTATTGGCGGCACCGGGCGTGCGCTGGCGGCGAAATACCGCGACATGCTGATGCAGGAACCGTTAGAAACGCTGAGCGAAGCGGATTTTGCTGCAGAGCGGGACGCTTCCGTTATGCGTCAGAAAGAGATCGAAGCGGCAGATACCGAGTCGTTTGCGGCGTTTCTGGCGAAGCAGGCTTGAACCAAAAGAAAAAGGCCACATTGCTGTGGCCAAAATATACATCTCTGAATTCAGGGATGATGATAACAAATGCGCGTCTTTCATATAGTCAGACGCGCATTCTGTAAAAGAGTTCAGTTTATTTTTAAAAAAAATCACTATCGGAGGTGACGTATGCCGTTATTAGATAGCTTTACCGTCGACCATACCCGTATGGAAGCACCTGCAGTACGCGTGGCAAAGACCATGAACACCCCGCACGGCGACACAATTACCGTATTCGATCTGCGTTTCTGCATCCCTAACAAAGAAGTGATGCCCGAAAAAGGCATTCACACGCTGGAGCACCTGTTTGCTGGCTTTATGCGCGATCATTTAAACGGCAACGGCGTTGAAATCATCGATATTTCTCCGATGGGCTGCCGCACTGGTTTCTACATGAGCCTGATCGGCGTTCCTGAAGAGAAGCGCGTTGCAGATGCGTGGAAAGCGGCGATGCAAGACGTGCTGAAGGTAAAAGAGCAGAACCAGATCCCTGAACTGAACGTTTACCAGTGCGGTACTTACCAGATGCACTCACTGGAAGAGGCGCAGGACATCGCGCGTCACATCATCGAACGTGACGTTCGCGTGAACAGCAACGACGCGCTGGCCCTGCCAAAAGAAAAACTGCAGGAACTGCACATTTAATGCACTTTTGCCCATGATTATGTTCATGGCGACAGCAATCCCTGGCATCAGCAGCATGACTGCGCCCAACTGATACATAGCCAGCGTGACGTCCGGGTGATGCGTTACTCCGGCCAGCGTCGGTCCGGCATGGAAAGGGCGGGATAAGGTTGGTATTGATCGCGGGTGTTTCAGCATGAGGCGCTCCTGTTGTCTTTTCACTATCATGAATCGATTTCAGGAGCGCTGTTTTAGCGGAACAAACAATCGCTGTCGCGTTTTAAACCTGCTTAGTGCGCGCCGCCGCCGCTTCCGGCACCAAACGGCGGTTTGGCAAACCATACCAACCCCAGCAAGACCACGAAGATCCCCGCCGAAACCCAGAAGATTTCGTTTGCCGAGATAATCAGCCCCTGATTGGTGATCTGCTGGGCGATCCAGCCGGACGCCTGCTGCTCCGTCATGCCCATTCCCTGAAGCTGGTTGTACATCTGCTGAGAATTGGGGTTGAACGGATTCACCGCTTCCGTCAGTTGCGCATGGTGTAACGATTCCCGGTTGGTCCAAAGCGTGGTGGTGATTGAGGTGCCAATCGATCCCGCCAGCGTTCGCGTAAAGTTCGACAGGCTTGATGCCGCCGCCATTCGTTCAGGCGGTAATCCCGAGAGCGTGATGGTGGTCAGAGGCATAAAGAAGCACGCCACGGCAAAGCCCTGGATAAACTGCGGCCACGCGGAGGCGCCAAAGCCCATCCCCGGTTCGAACGTATACGCGCGCCAGTAGAAGCACACGGCGTACATGACGAAGCTGAACGTCACCAGCCGACGCATATCAAGCTTATGGGCAAAACGGCCGATTATCGGCGACAGCAGGACGGGTATTAACCCCACCGGCGCAGAGGCCAACCCTGCCCAGGTTGCGGTATAGCCGTATACCTCCTGCAACAGCTGCGGCAGCAGAACAATCGCGCCGAAGTAGAGCATATAGGCGAGGCTAATACACAGGCAGCCGATGGTAAAATTTCGCGACTTAAACAACGACAGGTCGACTATCGGGTTATCGTCGGTTAGCTCCCAGACAATCAGGAAGCTGAGCGACACCACCGCGACAATCGTCAGGATGATAATCTCCCGTGAGTTGAACCAGTCCAGCTCTTTGCCCTGGTCGAGCATCACCTGCAGGCTACCGATACCGAGGATCAATAACGCCAGCCCAACGCCGTCAATACGCCGCTGCTCGGTCCGCGTTTCCCTGCCACGCAGAGACTGCAGCGTCATCATTACCACAAGGGCACCGATTGGAACGTTGATAAAGAAGATCCAGCCCCAGTGATAGTTATCGCTGATATACCCACCGAGAATCGGCCCGCAAATTGGGGCGACAATGACGGTCATTGACCACAGCGCCAGCGCGATAGAACGTTTGGCGGGCGGGTAGTTGTTCAGGAGTAAACTCTGCGACAGCGGAATCAACGGCCCGGCGACAATCCCCTGAATTACGCGGAAGAAAATCAGCATCGTCAGGCTGTTGGACATACCGCACGCCCAGGAAGCGATAACAAAGGCGATGGTTGACCACAGGAACAGCCTCACTTCACCGACGCGTTTCGCCAGCCAGCCGGTGATAGGAATGGAGATAGCATTCGCCACCCCAAACGAGGTAATGACCCAGGTTCCCTGGCTCAACGATGAGCCAAGGTTCCCGGCGATGGTAGGGATCGCCACGTTTGCGATGGTGGAGTCCAGCACCTGCATGAATGTCGCAAGCGAGAGCGCAATAGTCATGATGACCAACTGCGCGCCTTCGAGCGGTTTTTGCGGCTTTTGCTGTTGCATAACGCTCACCTTCGGATTAACCGGCGTTTGCCTTCACGATGTCATCGATCAGCTTGTTGACCGGATCGAGGCTAATTTCACGGGCGTTACTTTCATAAGCCGGGCTGCTTCGTACCTGGCTTGCCAGAATCTGACCCTCGCGGTCAGCGGTATTGACCGTCACCAGCGTAGAGAGACCGATACGCAGCGGGTGGTCGGCTAGCTGTTTCTCATCCAGCTCGATACGCACGGGCAGGCGCTGAACCACTTTGATCCAGTTGCCGGTCGCGTTTTGCGCAGGCAACAGGGAGAAGGCGCTGCCGGTCCCCATATCGAGGCCCACCACCTTACCGGTGTACTTCACGTCATCGCCGTAGATATCGCTGACAACCGTCGCGGTCTGGCCGATACGCATATGGGCAAGCTGTGTCTCTTTGAAGTTCGCATCGACCCACAGATTGTTCGCCGGAACCACCGCCATCAGCGGCGTGGTGGTACTAATCTGTGCGCCAGGCTGCACGGAACGACGTGAGACGTAGCCGGTCATCGGGCTGACAATTTTGGTACGCTGCAGGGCAAGCCATGCGTTACGCACTTCGGTTGCCGCCTGCTTTACCGCAGGCTGATTTTCCAGGCTGGTGCCCAGCACCATCGCCTGGTTGGCGTTGAACTGTTGAGTGGCCACGTCCAGCTGTGCCTGGGCGCGGGTAACCGCATCGCGAGCGTGTTGCAACTCTTCACGGCCAATCAGGTTGGCGGTGCCGAGAGGCACGCGTCGATTCAGGTCGCTTTGTGCCTGCGCCAGTGCGGTTTTTTGCACGTCGATGTTGGCTTGTAGCTGTTTGCTGTTGATCATCAGCTGGCGCGTTTGACGCACGCTGGAGGCTAGCTGTGTCTGCGCTTTTTCAAACGTCTGTTGGGCGTCGGTCGGATCGAGCGTGACCAGTACATCCCCTTTTTGCACAAAGTCGGTATTATCAGCCCAGACTTTCGTCACGCTGCCCGACACCTGCGCCATAATCTGAACCTGGTTCCCTGCCACGTATGCATCGTCTGTTTCTTCAACGTGACGCAATACTAAAAACCAATAGATCCCATATGCCACGGCAATAATAATAAAGAGCAAGGTCAGCAGAAGTAGGGCACTCTTACGTTTGCCTTTCTTGTTGACCGGTTGCTGCGGGGGAGTGTTCTGCGCATTTGCGCTCATTGTTGTTCTCCACGATCTTCTTATTTTCACATCGGCTGAGCCGACCTGTTGTCAGAAAGGCCAGCAGTGTCACGTGCTGGCCTGTCGGTTTTCTTTTTAAATCTGGATTGTTGAGCGTGTCGTCGCGTTAGCGCAGCGCCTCAAGAATAGCACCATCTTGATCCATCTGATCAAGACGGGTCAGCAGCTTGCGAGTAATCTGCTCAAGCTGGTCACGCTCGGAGGTGCTGAGGGCAGACCAGAGTTGGTGCAGACAATTGTGCTGAGGTGGAAGCACCTCACGCAGGAATTCGTGGCCTTTATCGGTCAATTGCAGGTGTAAACAGCGGCGATCGTTGTCGCTTTCACGGCGTTCAATCCAGCCGCGTTTTTCCAGCTCATCGGCAATACGGGTCGCGTTGGTACGGGAAGAGCCCAGCGCGCAGCTCAGCTCAGACGGCTGAATACTGTGGTTTTCCTGAGACTCCAGCGTAATCAACGCCATAAACAACGTCTCGTTAATCCCTTGAGCTTTCAGCATCTTATTACGATTTTCCAGCAGTTTACCCTGCATGTGCATGCACAGGCGGGTCAGCAGGATTTCCTGATACGGGAACTCCTCGTGACGACTGGCGCGGAATTTAAGCATTTGTTCAATGGGCGTGAACGAACTATCCATTTGGGCATAACCTCATTAATTACAGCCGATATAGTAACGACAGTGACAAATAATGTAAATGTATTATTTGTGCGATTACATCCGCCAAATGTATGTCACCATCAGAAAGCGCCGGGTAAATCCGTGACCCGGTGAGCACAAATTGGGTGAAGCGAGGATGTGAGGACGGGGGGCTGAGCTATTCATGCTATTAGTAAATATGTCACCCACATTAAAATTTCTGGGATAAATGATTATGTTTACATTAACAGACTGCACAGTCCCTTAATACCCTAAGGGGCTTAAAGCAATGTAAAACTTAGTGAATTGCGTCCTGACGATGGTAGCCCCGCCACCAGACGAGCAGGTTCAACGCGGCGGCGACTGCCCCTATCGTACACACGCCTGCCCAGCCGGCATGTTGCCATGCCGAGGCGGAGATCAACGATCCCGTAGCCCCGCCAATGAAGTAGCTGGTCATGTAACCGGCGGTAAGGCGGTTACGTGCTTCTGGCTTCACGCGATAAATAACAGTCTGATTGGTGATATGGACCCCCTGGACGGTGAGGTCGAGCAGCAGTATACCGACAATCAGCGCCAGCACCGACGAATGTCCGAACCAGATGGCGGCCCATGAGAGCAACAGCAATACCAGCCCGGCAGACGTGGTCAGGTGGGACTTACCTTTGTCGGCCAGCCCGCCAGCAGGACGCGCACCCAGTGCGCCCGCCGCGCCCGCCAGACCAAACAGCCCAATCATCCCTTCGGAATAGTTAAACGGTGGTGAGGCCAGCAGAAAAGCCATCGATGTCCAGAGAATGCTGAAGTTGGCGAAAGTGAAACACCCCAGCATTGCGCGGGTGCGCAGCAGTTTATCCTGTGTGAAAAGGCTGAAAACGGAGGCCAGAAGCTGCGGGTAGTTCAGGTGGTTCTCCGGTTTCACTTTAGGCAGGCCTCGCCACAGCGCCAGCGCCATGATCGCCATAAGCACGCTTGCCACCCAGTACACGGTGCGCCAGCCGCCCAGGCTTGCCAGTAAACCGGCGACGGTACGCGCCAGCAAAATGCCCAATAGCAGGCCGCTCATGATTGTGCCTACCACTTTGCCGCGTTTTTCCGGCGAGGCGAGCGTCGCGGCCAGTGGGACCAGGATCTGCGCCACCACCGAAAACAGCCCGGTCAGGGCGGTACCGACGATCATCATGGTTAATGACTGACTGCTGGCGGTGATCAACATGCCGCCCGCCGCCAACAGCGTCATTGACACTATCAGCATTCGGCGTTCAAACATGTCGCCGAGCGGGACCAGCAGCAGCAAGCCGGCGGCATAGCCAAGCTGTGCGGCGGTAACAATGAAGCCTGCCGAGCTGGCGGAAAGGTTAAAGGCGCGGGCGATGGTATCAAGCAGAGGTTGCGCATAATAGTTACTGGCGACAGCCAGACCCGTTGCCACGGACATTAAAAGGATCAGGGCCGGGCTAAGCCCGTGAGGTGTTTTAGTCATGAGGTTCAGGAATCGTGAGTGAGGTGATTATTTTCCGGAAACCATAATAACTAATGATTGTGAATGTGGGGGGATTGTTGTGTGTGAGTTTGTGCGGTTTAACCTCTTCCCCCTCAGTCCGGAGGGGGAGGAGGTAAGGGTTATGTTTCTTACTTCTGCGCCTCAAGCGCCTCTTTTACCCAGCCATCGAACTGCTGCTGGTGGGCTTTGATCCAGCCGTCAACGTGGCCTTTCACATCGGCTTCTGAAGATTTTCCTTCGTGCATCATGGCATTTTGAGCGTTGATATCCGCCAGCGGCAGTTTCATCACCGAGAACAGCTTCGCGGCCGCCGGGTTTTTCTCAGCCCAGGCTTTGTTAGCCACAATATGCATGGTATTCACCGGGAAGCCATAGTTCATGCCGTTCGGCAGTTTGGTGTCGATCTCTTTCTGCTCGCCCGGCAGAGAGGAGAACGGTACCTGCAGCCAGACCACGTCTTTACCCGGCTTCAGCACGTCGCTGACCCAGTACGGCGTCCAGGTATAATAAATGACCGGTTTACCCTCTTTAAAGCGGGCAATTGTATCGGCCATCATCGCCGAGTAGTTACCGTGGCTCACATCGACGGTCTTCGCCAGGTCAAAGGCTTTATTCTGGTGGTTAATCACCGCTTCGCAACCCCAGCCAGGCGAGCAGCCCATCATATCGGCTTTGCCGTCGCCGTTGGTGTCGAACAGTCTGGCGATCTTCGGATCTTTAAGCTGTTCAATATTGGTGATGTGATACTTATCGGCAGTTTTCTTGTCGATCAGATACCCCTGCGCTGCGCCGGTCACGAAGGTCCCTTCGCGGTAGAATTTCTTATCACCGCCCGCTGCGGCGTACATATCGTCGTGCAGCGGCTGCCAGTTCACGGCGGTAAAGGTGGCATCACCGGAGGCAATCGAGGTGTAGCCTACGTTGTAATCTACTTCACTGGCGGTATTGACCGTATAGCCCAGTTTTTCCAGCGCACGGCTGACAATCTGGGTCTGGAAGGACTCTTCTGAAATGGTGCTCTGTACCGGCTGCACGGTAATGCCTTTGCCCGGCAGGTCAGCTGCAATTGCGCTGGTGGAGACAAGGGCCGCCAACGTTGTGGAAAAAAGTACGCAATGTCGCATCGTTGCTCCTTATTTTACGAATGGGCGGGTGATGAACCCGACGGGGCCGGTGGTATACCAGCGACGGTTGCCGCGACTGCGGGAATCACGACCGACAGCCTGGGTCAGGCGGTCAAGGATAATGGCGAGGATCACGATGCCGACACCGCCGACGGTCGCCAGCCCCATATCGAGACGGCCAATACCCCGCAACACCATCTGGCCCAGACCGCCAACGGCAATCATCGAGGCGATCACCACCATCGAGAGAGCCAGCATCAGCGTCTGGTTAACGCCCGCCATAATGGTCGGCATCGCCAGCGGGAGCTGAACTTTAAACAGCATCTGGCGCGGGCTGGCGCCGAAAGAGCGCGACGCCTCAATCAGATCGGCTGGCACCTGGTTAATCCCGAGGATTGTCAGACGAATAATCGGCGGCAGGGCGAAGATAATGGTCACTACCACGCCAGGCACGTTGCCAATTCCGAACAGCATCACAATCGGCACCAGGTAGACGAAGGCTGGCGTCGTCTGCATTGCATCCAGTAGCGGACGAATAATCTTCGCTGCCCGTGGGCTGCGCGCCAGCCAAATTCCCACCGGCAAGCCAATGACCACGCAGAAGAGCAGGGCGGTCAGCACCAGCGCCAGCGTGATCATCGCCTGCGACCACGCGCCAATGGCGCCAATGGCAATCAGTGAAATCAGCGTGGCAACTCCCATGCCAGCGCTGCCAATTTGCCAGGCGATCAGGGAGAACAGAATAATGGCGACCGGTGCCGGCATGCCCAGCATCAACTGCTGGAAACCGTTGAGGATATAATCCACCGGGACGCGGATCCCCTGGAACACCGGACGGAAATGGGTTACCACCCAGTCGATCCCTTGCGTGACCCAGCTATCGAGCGGGATCAGCGTTTTGTGGAATGGATCCATGATATTGAAATGTTCTGGCGCAGGCGCAGGTGCGCTGTTCAACCAGTCTGCCGTACCGCCGCTATCGGCGGGTGCTGGCGTGGAACCCCACGCATCGGCAGATTGTGCAGCGCTGTCGGCTGCTTCAGTGGTGCCCCACGGGTTAGTTTGATCGGTCATTGTGTGCCCCCTCGCGATCTAAAGCCTGCAGCAACATGCGTTTTGAGATGATGCCGACGTACTGTTGTTCCTCCCCCACAACCGGTACGGCACAAGGCGCCTGACCTACATGTGAGAGCAACTCGCTGAGCGGCGTTTCGGCATCCACGGCAAGCGGTGAATCGATTAACGCCGCATCGATCCCCAGGTTTTCGCTAAGGGCGGTTTTCAGGGAGTCGATGGAGACAATGCCAACAAATTTATTGCCGCGCTCGACCAGATAACCGTATTCACGGTCTTCGTCCTGCAGCAGCTTAAGCGCGGAGCGCGGGCCGAAACCTGGCGTTTTACGAATGATGCCGTTAGGGGTTCGACGGGCAATATCCTTGGCGCTGAACACCTGGCTAATATCCACGCCGCGAAAGAAAGTACGCACATAGTCATTGGCCGGATTATTCAAAATGTCATCCGGTGTGCCGACCTGTACCACTTCGCCATTTTGCATAATGGCAATACGGTCGCCAATGCGCATAGCTTCATCCAGATCGTGGGAAATAAAGACCACGGTACGCTGATGCTTAGCCTGTAATTTTACCAGTTCATCCTGCATTTCGGTGCGAATTAATGGATCGAGCGCCGAGAACGCTTCATCCATTAATAAAATGTCTGGATTGATCGCCAGTGCGCGGGCTAATCCGACACGCTGGCGCATACCGCCGGAAAGTTCATCCGGATAACCGTGCGCGTAGTTTTCAAGCCCGACCTGACGTAACGCATCGAGCGCTTTTTCTTTACGCTCTTCGGCATTCACGCCGGCTAATTCCATACCAAAGGCGGTATTATCCAGTACCGTCATATGCGGCATCAATGCGAATGACTGGAACACCATCGCAATCTTCTTTCTGCGCACCTCACGAAGCTCGGCATCTGATATTTTAGCGATATCGACACCGTCAATCAGAACCTGTCCGCGGGTGGGTTCAATCAGGCGATTGAGAAGGCGAACCATAGTGGATTTACCCGAGCCGGATAACCCCATGATGACGAAAATCTCGCCTTCTTCAATGGCCAGACTGGCGTCTTTAACGCCAAGCGATAGCCCCGTTTTTTCCAGAATTTGCTCTTTGGTAAGTCCTTTATCAATATATTTGAATGCGCGCTGTGGATGCTCGCCAAATACTTTATAAAGATTTTTCACTTCTAATTTAATTGCCATGCAATAAAAAATGTCCTGTTATTTGTATATGTCGATATGATTACCATGGTAAATAGTTAGCTGGCATTACCCTAACATACTCAGAATCTGAGACAACCCTGCCACGGCGGGTTGTGGTGATTTTTACATAAGCGAAACGGCTGAATTTCCCATGATTAAAGGGCTGAGCAGGCGTTGAATTTTTCTGATTTTTTTGCTTCTGCATCGGAGAATTTCGCCTGAATCGGAGGTATTCAGGCGAATATGACGTGGAAATTACAGTGTAGATGCCATAGAAATATTATGTGGAAATAAAGATGATTTATAGTAAATTAATGAGCGTTAACTTGCGCATTAAAAGTCCCAATCTTCATCCTCAGTTTCTACCGCTTTACCCATCACATATGACGATCCGGACCCGGAGAAAAAGTCATGGTTTTCGTCGGCATTTGGCGAGAGCGCCGCCAGAATGGCCGGATTCACCGCCGCCATTTCCGCCGGGAATAGCGCCTCGTAGCCAAGGTTCATCAGCGCTTTATTGGCGTTGTAGCAAAGGAACGCTTGTACGTCCTCCTCCCAGCCGCTGCCAGCGTAGAGTTCTGCGGTATAGCTCAGCTCGTTATCGTACAGATCCATCAGCAAATCGAGCGCAAAGCTTTTTAGCTCCTCACGCTTAGCGTCGCTGACTTTCTCCAGCCCTTTCTGGTACTTGTAACCAATATAATACCCGTGAACCGCCTCATCACGAATGATCAGGCGAATTAAATCGGCGGTGTTGGTGAGCTTGCCGCGGCTCGACCAGTACATCGGCAGCCAGAAGCCGGAATAGAAGAGAAATGATTCCAGAAACACGCTGGCGATCTTTTTCTTCAGCGGCTCGTCGGCCCGATAATAGTCCAGCACCAGGTTTGCCTTACGCTGCAGCGATGCGCTCTCTTCACTCCAGGCGTAAGCGGCATCGACATCTTTGGTCTGGCACAGCGTGGAGAAAATCGAGCTATAGGAACGGGCATGGACCGCTTCCATAAAGCTAATGTTCGACATCACCGCCTCTTCGTGCGGTGTCAGCGCGTCACGCATCAGCGCAGGCGCGCCGACGGTGTTCTGAACAGTGTCGAGCAGCGTCAGGCCGGTGAAGACGCGGATCGTCAGTTGCTGCTCGCTGTGGCTCAGCGTTTGCCAGGCTGGAATATCGTTCGAGAGGGGCACTTTTTCCGGCAGCCAAAAGTTGCTGGTCAGTCGGTTCCACACCTCCAGGTCTTTATCATCCTGAATCTTATTCCAGTTAACGGCGCTCACGCATGACAGTTTCATCCTTTCTCCTTACAGTGCGCAGGACACGCAGCCTTCAATTTCGGTGCCTTCCAGCGCAAGCTGGCGCAGGCGAATGTAGTACAGCGTCTTAATGCCTCTCTTCCAGGCGTAGATCTGCGCTTTGTTAATATCCCGCGTGGTGGCGGTATCCGGGAAAAACAGCGTCAACGACAGCCCTTGATCCACGTGCTTCGTCGCCTCTGCATAGGTATCGATGATCTTCTCAGGACCGATTTCATACGCGTCCTGGTAGAGGGCCAGGTTCTCATTGGTCATAAAAGGGGCGGGGTAATAAACGCGCCCGGTTTTACCTTCCTTGCGGATCTCAATTTTCGACACAATCGGATGAATGCTCGACGTGGCGTGGTTGATATAGGAGATAGACCCGGTTGGCGGCACGGCCTGCAGGTTCTGGTTATAGATACCGTAGCGCATCACATCGTCGCGTAGCTTAAGCCACATTTCGCGCGTGGGGAGTGTGATACCGGCGCGGGCAAACAGCGCCCTAACTTTCTCCGTTTTCGGCTGCCAGTCACCTTCCAGATACTGGCTGAAATACGCCCCGCTGGCGTAGCGAGACTGCTCAAAGCCCGCGAAACACTGGTTACGCTCGCGCGCCAGCAGCATCGAGGTATGCAGCGCATGCCAGGTGATGGTATAGAAATAGAGGTTAGTGAAATCCAGCCCTTCAGCGCTGCCGTAGGCGATACCTTCCCGCGCCAGATAGCCGTGCAGGTTCATCTGACCAAGGCCGATGGCGTGCGAGGCGGCATTGCCCGCTTCAATGGACGGCACGCTGCGGATGTGGCTCATATCTGATACCGCCGTTAGCCCGCGAATGGCGGTCTCTACCGTGCGGCCAAAATCGGGTGAATCCATCGTATGAGCAATATTCAGCGACCCGAGGTTACAGGAAATATCTCTCCCGATATCCGCATACTCCAGATCCTCGTTATATGCCGAGGCGCTATTGACCTGCAAAATCTCCGAGCACAGGTTACTCATGTTGATGCGCCCGGCTATCGGGTTGGCGCGGTTCACCGTGTCTTCGTACATGATGTACGGATAACCGGATTCAAACTGGATCTCCGCCAGCGTCTGGAAAAAATCGCGGGCGTTGATGTACTTCTTGCGAATACGCGGGTCGGATACCAGCGCGTCGTACCGTTCGCTGATGGCGACGTCGCCGAAGGCTTTGCCGTAAATACGCTCAATATCGTAAGGCGAAAACAGCGCCATGTCGGCGTTCTCTTTGGCAAGCGCAAAGGTGATATCGGGGATCACGACGCCCAACGACAGGGTTTTAATGCGGATTTTTTCGTCGGCGTTTTCACGTTTGGTATCCAGAAAACGCAGAATATCCGGATGGTGCGCATGCAGATAGACCGCTCCGGCCCCCTGACGCGCCCCTAGCTGGTTGGCGTAAGAGAACGCATCTTCCAGCATTTTCATTACCGGGATCACCCCGGATGACTGGTTTTCAATACGTTTAATCGGCGCGCCCGCTTCACGCAGGTTAGAGAGCAAAAACGCCACGCCGCCGCCGCGCTTAGACAGCTGCAGCGCCGAGTTTACCGCGCGACCAATCGACTCCATATTGTCTTCAATGCGCAGCAGGAAGCAGGAGACCAGCTCGCCGCGCTGGGCTTTTCCGCAGTTGAGAAAAGTGGGAGTAGCGGGCTGAAAGCGCCCGGAAAGGATCTCTGCGGTGAGCCGTTCAGCCAGCGTCTCATCCCCTTGCGCCAGCGTCAGCGCGACCATCACCGTGCGATCTTCAAAGCTCTCCAGGTAGCGTTTGCCGTCAAAAGTTTTCAGGGTGTAGCTGGTGTAATACTTCCATGCCCCGAGGAAGGTCTTGAAACGGAAACCGCTGGCATAGGCCTGCGCAAACAGCTTCCTGACAAAGGGGCGATCGTAACGGGCCAGCACGCGTTCTTCGTAATAGCCTTCATTGACCAGATAGTCGAGACGTTCATCCTGGCTGGCGAAGGTCACGCTGTTAGGACGGACGTGGGTGGCAAAAAACGCATCAACTGCATCATGATCTTTGTCAAACTGGATACGTCCGTCGCGATCGTAAAGGTTCAGCATGGCGTTTAATGCGTGGTAATCCGGTGCCGCCTGAATTAGAGGTTCTGCAGTTGTTGTTGCCAAAATTGGTTCACTCCTTTACGCACGTTTTCGACGTCCTGCTGTGTCCCCATCAGTTCAAAGCGATAGAGATACGGGACGCCGCATTTTTGAGAGATGACATCTCCGGCGCGGCCAAAGGCATCGCCGAAGTTGCGATTGCCCGCCGCAATGACGCCGCGGATCAACTGCCGGTTATGGGGATCGTTGAGAAAGCGGATCACCTGGCGAGGCACCGCCCCAGCCGTACCGCCTCCGCCATAGCTGGGCACCACCAAAATGTACGGTTCGTCTACCTGAATGCGCTCTCGTTCGTTGAGGGGAATACGCGTTGCTGGCAGCCCGAGACGCTCCATAAAGCGAAGCGTATTCTCCGAGCTGCTGGAGAAGTACACCAGCCCACTCATGCACGGGGGGCCTGGGCGGCCAGTTGGTTAATCATGTCCGGGCGAAAGCCGGACCAGCTGGTTTCACCCGCGACCACCACCGGCAGTTGACGGAACCCTTGCGCGCGTAGCGTGTCGGCGGCATCAGGTATCAGGTCGATGTTGACCATCTCAAATGCCACGCCACGGCTTTCCATCGCGCGTTTTGTTGCGTGGCATTGAACACAATCGCTACGAGTGTAAATAATAATGCTCATGATTCGTATTTCCATTTAGAATAAAAGTGCGGCGCGATTGTACGCGTCATGTAGTGCGACTCTTGCTAAAGGAAATACTAGATGTAGTTGTGAAAAGTTTCAACCATACAACATATGGGAATTATAGCGTGATGATGCCACGATGATGAGCATAGCGGGGCAGGGCAAGCTGTACGAGTTTTTCAGGCGCAGGGGCAAAGAAACGCCCCGGAGCCAGAGGCTACCGGGGCCGATGAACATCACTTACTTACGCAGGCTGAGCAGGGCACCAACAAAAATACCCACAGCGGCGACGGTACCCAGCGCGCACAGCGGTTTATCACGCATGAAAGTATTGGCACAGCTTACCGCGTCGCAGGCAGCCTGTGTCGCACGCGAACGTCCGTTCATCCGGGCACGTGTTTCACGGAGTAAAGACTGAGCCTTACGTTTTGCGGCATCGGCTTCATCCTTAGCGTCAGTTCCCCAGGATTTCAGCACCTCTTCCAGCGTATCCGCTAATTGACTGACATCGTGACGAATATCCTGAGCGTTGTCGTTAATATCGTTTCGGTTCGGTCTGTTAAACATACGATCCTCCGTAATATGTGTTCCCGTTTAGTTTAGTTCAGAAATGTAATATCTGAAGCGAGTCATCTCTTATCAGGGCGTTTATGGAATATTCTGAAAGCCCTGCGAAGGCTGAATACGGTAAGGTTGCCGGGCAGGAATGATAACGAGGAAAAGATATGTATTTACGACCCGATGAGGTGGCGCGCGTTCTTGAAAAAGCGGGATTCACCATGGATGAAGTGACATCCAAAGCGTATGGTTATCGCCGTGGCGAGAATTATGTTTACGTTAACCGTGAAGCGAGAATGGGGCGAACGGCTCTCATTATTCACCCGACGCTAAAAGACAAAAGCCAGTCATTTGCAGAGCCAGCCTCGGATATTAAAACCTGCGACCATTACCAGCAATTCCCGCTCTATTTAGGCGGTGAGAGGCACGAACATTATGGTATTCCGCATGGATTCAGCTCGCGAATGGCGCTGGAGCGGTTTCTGCAGGGACTGTTTGGCGACGTACAATAACACTGCGACTGGCACAGGCCAGTCGCCTCGCATCACGCCTTTGCCTGGTGGTACTGGCTGACTTTAAATAGCCGACGACAGTAGTCGAGAAAATAGCCGTACACCGCGCCCATCAACATTGAAATCACGATATTCGAACTCACTGCGGCAATGATTTGATGCCCGTCAGCGCCGACAACCAGCAAAATAACGACGTACACTGGAGACTGGAACGTCACATAGGCCAACACATCTGCCAGGTTTTTCATCCAGCCAGCCTGGCTAAGGCGGCGCGCGTAGCGCATAACCGCATCGCGGTATAATCCGTAAGGCCAGGCAATAATGATATTGACCGGGATCGCGACCAGGCGAGAAGAGAGCGACTGCTCGAAGGACATTCCCGAGAGGAATATTTCAATCAGCATATTCACAACGGAACAGTAAACAACCATCGCGAAAGTATCCGCTACCGCGTGGCGCAGGCGAGATTGCGATGAGAACATGGCCGAACTCCTTGAGAAGAACACAATAGAAACGTATTGCCTGCGGCGTATAGTGCTTTAGGTTGCTTTTTTTGATGTGTATAGCGTATAGCTCTGAGTTTGAACTGACAACTAGTGATAAGTTTTTATTTATTGGCGTTTTGTCGACAAAATTCTCTAAATTTGTTTATTTTATGTTCGGTGCGTTATTTTGTCTCTCAAATGTTGTTTTCTTTCTTAAAATCAAGGCATTGAATATTTTACCGACAGGCGATTCCTCCACGCCAGGAACGGTCATGCTTTCTGTAAGGCGGAGTAAATGTAAGCGTTTATATTGATATGATGATTTGCTCGTGCGGGATCCTGCGGTTGTAATTAAATTACGTATTTAAAAATATTTACAATATTGACGAATAGACGCGATGGGTAGATATTGGTGAAGAAATCAATTATTCTGTCCGTTGATTTTTCGACTCCCACTAAATAAAAGGTTTTCATTTAATATGTCTTTGACTTTACAGAATCTTAATAATATCCGCACTCTGCGTGCCATGTCGCGTGAATTATCCCTGGACGTTCTTGAAGAAATGCTGGAGAAAGTCAGGATTGTCGCTGAAGAGAAACGTAGTGAACAGGCGGAATTCGAGCAACAGCGCGCTGAGCAGCAGGATAAAATTAATGCGCTGCTGGAGCAGATGAAAGCCGATGGTATTTCACCGTCCGACTTGCTGGGCACTGATCGTGTTCCGGCAGGACAACCGGCGAAAAAACGCAAAGCGCGTGAAGCAAAATATCGCTTTATTGACGTGAATGGCGAAGAGAAAACCTGGACTGGCCAGGGCCGCACGCCAAAACCTATCGCCGCTGCGCTGGCAGAAGGTAAATCACTGGATGATTTTCTGATTTAATTCATGAACCGGGCGGGAATTTCCGCCCGGCTATTTTGTTAGCAAACGCCGAAATCACCCGCTTCGGTATATAGCGTCACATCCGCCGCTTGCAGGGTAAATTTTTCCCCTTGTTCATCGCTGGCCTGCACCGTCACAAGGCTTTCACCTTTCACTTCGAGCACTTTCAGTTTCGGACCGCCCTGGCGCGGTTGTACAAAATCACCGACAGAAAACATAGTACCTCCTCAATGTTTAGCGATCTTAACCATAGCCGACGCCCCGCGCGGGGTACAGTCTCATCACGTGATCGGCGGCGCTTAAGCCAGTGTAAAGAGGGTAAAGGCAGGTAAAAGCGTGAGAGCAACATGGCAGCAACGCGTAAACTGACTACGCTTAGAGATAGTCTCTTTTTTATTTTCAATTGGTTAGCTTGCACGGAGTATTTATGGGTTTTTGGCGTATTCTTTTTACTATCGTTTTGCCGCCGCTGGGCGTGCTGCTTGGCAAAGGTTTTGGCTGGGCATTTATTCTGAACATCCTTCTGACGTTGCTGGGCTACATCCCCGGCCTCATCCACGCGTTTTGGGTCCAGACCAAAAGCTAAGCACGCCACAATAAATCACTGTAGATCCCGGTCAGCACGCCCTCTGGTGCAAACTGCTGTTTGATCCAGCGTGTTACCTGACCGGTCGCCGCATGTTGTGTGGCAAGCAGCATGCGCGAGTCCTGACGGGGATTATTGATCCGCCGCGTCACCAGCAGCCCGTCTTGCACCGCCTCCCTGGCCATATGTTCCGGAAGAAATCCAATCCCTTCGCCGAGGATTTGACACTGGCATTTGGTGTTAAAGTCCGGCACCAGAATCGCTTCCTGGCCGTGAAGCAACCAGCCGACCTTCTTGTTTATCGTATGCGCGGTATCCTCCACCATAATAGTGGGATACAGGCGCAACTGGCTTTCCGCTATCGGCTCCGGGGTGAAGGCCAGCGGGTGTGTCGGGGCGATGGCGAAGATCCAGCGGATGGCGCCGATCTCGGTGTAATCAATGCCGCCTCCGTCGAGCAGGGTGTCCGGCGCGCCGATCGCGATATTAGCCTGGTGATTAATGATGGAGTCCCAGACGCCATTATACACCTCGGTGGTGACGGTTATCTGGCAGGTCGGAAACTGTTTTTTCAGCACCTGCAGCAGCCGTGCGGTATGGCGTGGTGTATACAACAGTTGATTGATACAGATACGCACCCGCGCCTCTATCCCTTGTGAAATCGTATCAATGCCGCGCTTGATGGCATGGAAGTCATTGAGCAGATCCGTGGCCTTACGGTAAAAGTAAAGGCCGGATTCGGTTAACTCTATGCTGCGCGTGTTACGCACAAACAACACCACGTCCAGCCCGGTCTCCATGCGCTTAATGGTGTAACTGATGGCCGACGTGGTAACGCCAAGCTCTACGGCCGCTTTGCTAAAGCTGCTAAAGCGTGCTGCGGTAGTGAAAGCCAGAAGGTTCTCTTCGGTAAAGATGGAATTCATATCACGGCTCCCGACAGCCATCAGTTTTGAACATATTTTAATAACCACGCTACAACGCATTTGAAGACGATCACAGTTCTTGCTCTTTACTGAAGCCCGCATCGGAAGTGGCCTCTTCAGGCATAAGCATAATGCAGCCAGACGAGCCAAAAAGCGCTGAAACATAAAAAAAAGGGTGCACAGCCGCACGTTTTGGCTGCATTGTTAAATTTAACTCAACAATGAATTGCCTGTCGATGAATCATTTTTAAGCGGATTCTTTTCTGACCAGGCTATTGCTATTCTCAGGTCAACAGCAATGAAATGAGCGGAGTCTGAATATGTCTGCAACTGAACGCGTTACTGAATTTCTGCTGGCAGCAGAGCAAGGCAACCCTGATGCGCTAAAAGCCTGTCTGGATAAAGGTGTGGATATCAATGCCACCAACCGTCAAAAAAGAACTGCGATTATTATTGCCAGCCTGAAAAAACATTATGTCTGTGTGGAATTACTCATTGCCGCAGGCGCGGATATTGATAAACAAGACCAAACCTGTTTTAACCCCTTCCTGATTAGCTGCCTGACCAATGATCTTACGCTGCTGAGAATCGTATTACCGGCCAATCCCGATCTTGATCGCCTGACGCGTTTTGGCGGGGTGGGTATCACCCCTGCCAGCGAGAAAGGCCACGTTGAAATTGTGCGTGAGCTGCTTGAGCGTACCGACATCAACGTCAACCACACTAACTTCGTCGGCTGGACACCCTTGCTGGAAGCCATTGTGCTAAACGACGGTGGTGCAAAACAGCAAGAAATAGTAAAGCTGCTGTTGGATAACGGCGCCAGCCCACATATGACCGATAAGTACGGCAAATCCCCGCTTGAACTGGCGCGGGAAAAAGGTTTCCACGAGATAGCTGACCTGCTGCTGGCCGCTGGCGCGTAACAACATCGGTTAGCCATATCCGGCTGACCGCTTATTTAAAAAGTCTTTCACCGACGTGCATTTTGCACGACGGCGGCCCCTTTTTATCTTCAATCAGGTGAAAATAATGCCTACAAAAATCGTTATAAAAAAGAACACCTATTTCGATTCGGTCTCATTAATGTCGGTGTCTACCAAAGCCAATAAATTGCCGGGCGTAGAGCAGGCCTTCGTCGCGATGGGCACGGAAATGAATAAAGGCGTATTAAAAAATCTTGGGCTGTTAACGCCGGAATTAGCCGATGCCAAAAACGGCGACCTGATTATTGTCATTCGAGGCGAGGCGGCGAATGATGAAACGCTGGCGGCCATTGAAGCCTTGTTTATCCGTAAAGAGAGTGGCGGCTCCCATGAAGCGCGCTACGCCACGCTTTCCAGCGCTAAAGCCCATCGCCCTGATGCAAACCTTGCGGTGATATCGGTGAATGGCGCCTTTGCTGCCCGCGAGGCGCGACAGGCGCTGGAAAACAACCTCAACGTGATGCTGTTTTCCGATAACGTGTCCCTTGACGACGAGCTGGCGCTAAAACAGCTGGCGCATGAGAAAGGACTGCTGCTGATGGGACCGGACTGCGGGACCGCCATCATCAACGGGGCCGGACTTTGCTTTGCCAATGCGGTACGCCGCGGGGCGATAGGCATTGTCGGCGCATCCGGCACTGGCAGCCAGGAGCTGAGCGTACGGATCCATGAATTTGGCGGCGGCGTATCGCAACTGATCGGCACCGGCGGACGCGATCTGAGTGAGAAGATCGGCGGCCTGATGATGCTGGACGCCATTGAGATGCTGGAAGCAGACGACGCGACGCAGGTGATTGCGCTGATCTCCAAACCCCCTGCGCCAGCGGTGGCCACAAAAGTGCTGGCCCGTGCGCGCGCCTGCCGCAAGCCGGTCGTTGTCTGTTTCCTTGGCCGTAACGCTCTCCCGGCCGATGAAGAGGGCCTGCAGTTTGCCCGAGCGACCAAAGAGGCGGCGCTAAAAGCGGTGCTCCTGACCGGCATTAAAAAAGAGTCTCTCGATCTGCATCCGCTTAACTGGCCGCTGATTGAAGAGGCGCGCGCCCGCCTGACGCCTCAGCAAAAGTACATTCGCGGCCTGTTCTGCGGCGGCACCCTGTGCGATGAGGCGATGTTTGCCGCGCTGGAAAAATACGCCGATGTTTACAGCAACATTCAGCCCGATCCGTCAAAACGTTTGAGTAACATCAACGTCAGTCACGCCCATACCTTCCTCGACTTTGGCGATGACGATTTCACCCACGGCAAACCGCACCCGATGATCGACCCGACCAACCGTATCAGCCGTCTGCTGCAGGAGGCGCGGGATCCACAGGTGGGGGTGATCGTGATGGACTTCGTGCTGGGTTTCGGCGCCCATGAGGATCCGGTGGGGGTGATGCTCGACGCCATTAAAGAGGCGCAGGCGATTGCCAAAGCCGATAACCGGCCGCTGGAGATTCTGGGCTATGTGCTGGGCACCGACCAGGATCCGCAGTCGCTGGCGCAGCAGTGCCAGCAGTTGACTGACGCAGGTGTGATCTGGGCCAGCAGCAGCACCAATGCCGGATTACTGGCACGCGAATTTGTCTGCAAAGGGGAGAAAGCATGATGACCACCTTATTTAGCCAGCCGCTGAACGTAATCAACGTCGGCATTGCGATGTTCAGTGATGACCTTAAAAAACAGCATATTCCCGTGACCCAGCTCGACTGGACGCCGCCGGGGCAGGGCAATATGCAGGTGGTAGAGGCGCTCGACCAGTTGGCGGAAAAACCGCTGGCGGAGAAAATCGCCGCTGCGAACAATATCGCGCTTGAGCGCATTATTCAGTCCCATCCGGTGCTGGTGGGCTACGACCAGGCGATTAACGTCGTGCCCGGTATGACCCGCACCACCCTTCTGCACGCGGGTCCGCCCGTCGCCTGGGAACACATGTGTGGGGCGATGAAAGGGGCGGTCACCGGGGCGCTGGTGTTTGAAGGATTAGCGAAAGATCTCGATGACGCCGCACGGCTGGCGGCCTCGGGAGACATTACCCTTTCCCCCTGCCACGAGCACGACTGCGTGGGCTCAATGGCGGGCGTCACCTCTGCATCCATGTTTATGCATATCGTTGAGAACAAAACCTACGGCAACCGGGCCTTCACCAACCTCAGCGAGCAGATGGCGAAGATCCTGCGCATGGGCGCTAACGACCAGAGCGTGATCGACCGCCTGAACTGGATGCGCGACGTGCTCGGCCCGATGCTGCGCGACGCGATGAACATCATCGGTGAAATCGACCTGCGTCTGATGCTGGCCCAGGCGCTGCACATGGGCGACGAGTGCCACAACCGCAACAATGCCGGGACCACGCTGCTGATCCAGGCGCTGACG